>NZ_JACOOO010000022.1:0-102823 GCF_014287825.1 Clostridium hominis | reverse complement strand
TTTGATAATAATAGTTGGCTTTTGAGTTTAAGTAAGATAATTAGATTTAATGATTATATAAAGGAAAAGTATGATATAGATTGTTATATTAATAAAATAGCACCATCTAAAGTGAATTTTACAAATTTATTGATAGCTTTATATAATGATGAAAATATAATTAGACAGACTGTAGAAAAAATATTGCCATATGAAGGACAAGTTATTAATAATAAATATATGAATGATGAATGTTGGAATAGAGGCTTTGTAATAAACTTACTTAAATCAGAAGAGTTTAGTAATAATAAAGAGAATTTTATAGATGATTTTAATATTGTGTATTTTCAAGATTTAATAGATTTAAATGAGGAATTTATGAAAAGGTGGCATGATTACAACGATGATAATAGTAATTTAGATATAAAAAAATTGAAATTACTTAATAGAGTTAATTTTGATTCAAAGGCAAGTTAATAAGTTTGTAACAATTGAAATTGCTATGTAAAAACTTCCAGGTATTATATAATTAAATAATATATGGAGGTTTTTTATTTATGAGAAAATTAATAATGGTAAATGAATATAATGATATATCGAAAGAAGTAAGTAGTTCGGGACTTGGATTATATTTGTGTAAAGAGCTTGCAAAAGAGAATGAAGGTAGTTTATCATATAGATTTAAAGAGAATAAGATAATTTTTAAATTAAGTTTGAGGTAAAAGATATGAGCCAATACAGAAGAGAAGATTTAATAGAAGCGCTACAAGTAGTAGATTCAACAATTAAAAATTGTGAAAAAATGCAGCCTAAATTTGAAGAAGGTACATCACAACATACACTTCTTAAGAATAGGATAAAAGCTTTATATATTTCTAAATTATTAATAGAAAATCAAAATGTTATGGATAAGTATACAAAAGAAGAACTTATAGAAGCAATACGCCCAGTATCTTCGATTATTAGTAAATGTGAAAAAGCGCAAATAAAATTCGCAGAAGGTACTGCTCATCATGCACGACTTAAGAAGATAATAAGTTCAATGTATATATCTAAGTCATTAATAACAGATGAAATTAATAAATAACTATCTAAAAGGACCAAGTTTGGTCCTTTTTAGTTTGCTAAAAACCATATTTATAAAAGCATATTTAAGTATAGAGATTAGTATTTATTTTACGATATTCTGAAGGAGTAACCCCATATAAACTTTTGAATTTTTTATAAAAGAAATTAAGATTATTATATCCTATCTCTGAAGAAATCTCTTCTATAGTAATATCTGTATTTTTAAGTAATGAACAGGCCTTTTTTAGTTTATGTTCCTGTATTATATCTTTATATGATTTTCCGGTAGTTTTCTTAATTAATGAACTTAGGTAATTGGGATGAAAGTGGAAATGATCTGCTGTAGATGTTAGTGTAGCTGTAGAGTAGTTATTTTCTATATATTCTAATATATCCGCTATGCTATGAGTACAATCTTTTTTATTTGTTATTGCTAGTTCGTTAGTTTGATTTTGATACACTTTTAATAATTCAGAAAAAATTAAAATTATATAGCAGTTTATGATTTCGTTAGAGCAAATTGAGTTTTCATAGTATTCACACATTAAGTCTTGCATAAATCTCATTAGTTTATAATTATTCCCTGAATGAAATACTATATAATTATTATGGCTTTTACTTTGATAAATAGCATTAACTAAAAAGTTAGAAATTAAGTTGTTTGAAGATAATCTGGAGAAGAAAGAAGTATCGAAGTAATCCTTTCTCATTAGACAGTTAATTATTATATCATTCTTACTTGCTGCTTCAATGGAATGAATAACATTTGTATCTAATAAACACACTTCACCTGTTTTCAGTTCTATAGTTGATCCATTTATTGTTTGAGTGCATGAGCCGCTATATACATATATAAGTTCAATAAAATTATGTTTATGATCTGGAACTCTAATATATCTGTGATGTTTACTTATAGTAACGTTTTCATCAGGTAGCAAAACCATATTATCGTTTAATATTAATAAATTATTTTCAATTTTGTAGTGAAGAATTGGGTCTAAGATAGTAATTATTTCTTTATAGGTTAAGGTATTTTTATTAAAAAGGCTTAGTGAATTTAATATATGTTTTTCAGAAGTTGTATTCATTTTTAATATGTTTTCCAATTCAGAATAATCCATAAAAATACCTCCAATAGAAATAAGTTAAGAAAAAATCTTAATTAATATTATATCAGAATATTGAAAAAATTCAAATAAATGTTAAAAAGTGACAGTGTGTACTTTGTTTTTGTCATTAAACTTTTAACTTTAAAAGCCTAAAATATAATTATCCGATAAATGTTAATTTAGAAATAAAGAAAACTTTTAACAATAAGTAAACGTTTAAAGTAGGAAAATTATAAGGATAAAAATAAAGGAGCTTGAGGGGGTTTATTTATGGCAAGTTACATACTCGAGTTGAAGGATGTAGTTAAAACATTCGGAGGAGTTATTGCATTGAATGGTGCACAATTTCAGTTAAAAAAAGGTGAGGTTCATGCTTTGATGGGAGAAAATGGAGCGGGGAAATCAACTTTTATAAAAGTAATTACAGGGGTTCATAAACCGGATAGCGGAACTATTTTATTAGATAACAAAGAAGTAGCTTTTAAATCTACAGTGGATTCAGAAAAACTAGGAATTGCAGCTATCTATCAACATGTAACAGCATTTCCAGATTTATCTGTTACTGAAAATATATTTATGGGGAGAGAGATAACTACTAAGTTTCATACTTATGATTGGAAAGCTATGAGAAAGCGTGCAAAGGAAATTATAGCACCACTTAGTGATAAGATAGATGTTTCTAAGCCTATGAATACTTTAAGTGTAGCTCAACAACAATTAGTTGAAATTGCAAAAGCTTTATCGAGAGAGGCAAGAATTTTGATAATGGATGAACCTACCGCATCACTTACCAAATATGAGTGTGAAGAATTATATAAGATAGTAGATAGATTAAGAGATCAAGGAGTTTCAATTATATTTATAACTCATAAATTTGAAGATATGTATCGTGTAGCTACTAGAGTTACAGTACTACGTGATTCTAAGTATATAGGTTCATGGGATGTTGATAAAATAGCTAACCATGACCTTATAACAGCTATGGTGGGTAGGGAACTAGATCAAATGTATCCAAATAAAACATCAAAAGTTGGAGATGTAGTTTTAGAAGTTAAGGATATATCTAAAGAAGGATATTATAAAAACGTATCTTTCAATGCAAAGAAAGGTGAAATATTAGCTTTAACAGGGTTAGTTGGAGCAGGACGTACAGAAGTATGTCAAAGTCTATTTGGAATACTTGCACCAGATAGTGGTGAAATATTATTAGATAAGAAATCTATAAAGATTAAAAGTCCAATTGATGCCTTAAAGCTTGGAATTGGATTACTTCCAGAAGATAGGCAAGTACAAGGGCTTATAAATGAGCTTCCTATATATCAAAATGTTACTTCACCAGTTTTAAAGAATTTTGTTAAAAAAGGTGTAGTTGCTGTTGACGATGAGATGAATAAATCTATTGAACTTTGTGAGAAGATTCAATTGAAAGCTAAAGATATTGAAGCTACTCCAGCATCTTTATCAGGAGGGAATCAGCAAAAAGTAGTTTTCGCTAAATTATTAAATTGTGATTTAAAGGTATTAATTCTAGATGAACCTACAAAAGGAATAGATGTAGGAGCGAAATACTCAATATATGAAATTATGAATGAATTAGCAAGTAATGGGTACACAATAATTATGGTTTCTTCAGAAATGCCAGAAGTATTAGGTATGGCTGATCGTATTGTTGTCATGAGTTCTGGTAGGGTGACAGATAGTTTTAGTATTAAAGAAGCTACTCAAGAGAGAATTTTAGAAGCGTCTTTAAAGAAGCAAACTTCTGAAGTTAAGGGGGAGTAATAGATGGCGGAAAATAAAGAAAGCATATTAAAAAGAATAACTCAGTATAGAAATTTTGGACTTTTAGTTGGTATGGTTATTTTAATAGTTTTAGGTTTAATAATAACACCAGCGATGTTTAAAGTGGATTCAATAATTTCAATGCTTAGAAATAACTCTATATACGCGATATTATCAATAGGAATGATGTTTGTTTTACTTACTGGAGGTATAGATTTATCAGTGGGTTCTATTCTTGCTTTAACTGGAGTAATAACATCATTACTAATGAGTAATAATCCAGGTGTTCCAGCAATCGTATGGGTATTAGTATCACTTATAATTGGAGCTTTATGTGGATTTGTAAATGGATTTTTAATAGGAAAATTAAATATGATTCCTATGATAAGTACACTTGGAACTATGTATGCATTTAGAGGTTTAGCATTTTTAGTAAGTGGAGGAAATTGGTTATTCCCTCATCTATTTACCTCAGGATACACATGGTATGCAGAAGGAAACTTCTTAGGAATTTATAATATAACGTGGATTGCAATTATCCTTTTTGCTTTAGCAGCTATATTTTTAGCTATAACAAGGCCAGGAAGGAGAATATATGCAATTGGTACAAGCTCTGAGTCTTCAAAAATTTCTGGTATTAATGAAGGTAATGTGAAGATATTAGCATATACGCTTTGTGGAACATTGTCAGGCCTTGCTGGAATGTTATATACAGCAAACCATGCTATTAGTTTTTACGGTATGGCAGAAGGTTTTGAAATGCAGGCTATAGCAATTTGTATATTAGGTGGAGTAAGTATAGTTGGAGGAAAGGGACGTATAGACGGTGTTGTAATAAGTACAGTAATGATGGGTTTTATATCATATTTTATCAGCTTACTTCCAGGCTTAAGTGTATGGCAAGATGCAATACAAGGTGGAATTATTATAATTGCAGTTGCAATTAATATTATAACTTTAAAGATGGCAGATAAGAGAGCATTAAAAGAGAGAGGAGCTTTGATATAATGGAGAACAAAAACGTAGAAGTACGAGATTTAAGAGTAAAAGAAAAGTTTAACCTAAAGAAGTTCCTTGTAAGATGGGAAATGATATTACTTTATATTCTTATCTTAATAAATGTTGTATTAATGATATCAAAGCCAAATTTGTATTTTGCAGCAGGAACTATTCCGTCAATAATACAATCAGGTATGGATTTGTCATTTATGGTTTTAGGTATGATTTTTATATTAATGCTTGGAGATATAGATGTATCAGTAGCGTCAATAATGATATTAAGTTCTATGGTTATGGGACTAATGATGGATGCAGGGATTAACTCAGTTATAGCAGTTGTTTGTGGGATTATAGCCGGTGGGCTATGTGGTTTATTTAATGGAATTTTAGTAGCTAAGGTTAAGATGCCAGCAGTAATAGTAACAATAGCCACAATGTCTTTGTTTAGAGGGATTGTAAAAATTGTATTAGATGTTAACGTTCTTAAGAATTTTCCACCAATATTTAAGACATTGTCGTGGCAAAATCTTTTTGGGTTTGTACCATTATCATTGATTTGTTTCTTAATATTTGCAGCTATATTTGCTGTAGTATTACACAGAAGCAAATTTGGTAGAGAGTTATATATGATAGGAAATAATAAGGTAGCTAGTGAGTACTCAGGAATAAATGTTGAGAGAGTAAAGATTATGGCTTTTGTAATAATGGGAATTATGGCAGCTGTATCTGCAATATTTTTTGTTGGTCGTATGGGCGGTGGTGTCAGCTCTACAATGGGTAAAGGATATGAATTAGAAGTTATAGCAATAGCTGTACTAGGGGGAATATCTACTAGTGGAGGAAAAGGTAAAGTATATGGACCTGTTATAGCAACATTAATCATGGCTTTCCTTTCTTATACTTTAGGATTGCTAGGAGTAGATGCTAATACAAGAAAGATTGTTACAGGAGTTATCTTAATAATTGCTGTACTTATACCTAATATTAATAAGCAATTTTTTGCGAATATGAAAGCAAGCTTTGCTTCAAAGAGAAATAAATAATATGAATTATTGTAGCAATTGCTACTATAAATAAATTTAAAATTAGTGGAGGGGAAAATAAATGAAAAAAATATTATCTGTATTACTAGCTGCTACAGTTGCAGTTAGTACATTAGTTGGGTGCGGTTCATCAGGTGATTCTGGTTCATCAAGTTCTTCAGGAAGCATGGAAGGAAAACATGTATTCATGTTTAAGAGTACAGGTAACTCTTTTGGAGATTTAATGGCTGAAGGTTTCCAAGAGTATATTAAAGCTCAAGGAGAAGAGGCTGTGTATAAGAGTCCGGCAGAAACTACTGTTGCGGCACAAGTTAAGTTAATAGATGAATTAATAACTCAAAAAATTGCATCATTAACAATATCAACAAATGGGGATACTGGATATGATGAAGTTCT
The DNA here is from genome assembly GCF_014287825.1 of Clostridium hominis. NCBI lineage: Bacteria > Bacillati > Bacillota > Clostridia > Eubacteriales > Clostridiaceae > Clostridium > Clostridium hominis. The sequence goes on along the minus strand of NZ_JACOOO010000022.1, from coordinate 96,447 downwards.
AGCTAAAGCAGAAGCTGCTGGAATAAAAGTTGTATCTGTTGACTCAAAGTTAGATCCATCTCTACGTTTAACACATATTGACCCAACATCACAAGAAGGTATAGGTTCATCATTAGTTCAAGCTGCTACATTAATAGCTCTTGGTATAGATTATCCAAAAGATGGTGATATGGAAAAGGCTACAAAGGATGCTCTTTCAAGTTATTCTGGAGATGAAATAAAATTGGGTGTTTTATCAGCTTCTATTGATACACCAGTTCAAAATGGTTGGATTGCAAAGATGGAAGAAGAATTAGCTAAACCTATGTATAAGGGTAAAGTTAATCCTGAATTAACTAAAAAATATGGTAATGATGACCCAACAGTTAGTACAACTCAAGCTAATGCATTTATAGCTGAAAATAATGTTGACGTTATAATATCACCTACAACTGTCGGTATGGCTGCAGCTGGTCAAGCATTAAAGTCTAATCCAAATTGTAAGATTAAATTAACAGGTCTTGGATTACCGAGTGAAATGCAAACATTTATGCCAACAAAAGAATCAGATAATGCTTTTGATTTTGTATGTCCATATATGATGTTATGGGATGTTATAGACCTTGGTCGTGTAGGTGCTGCTGCAACATGGGCTGCTTACAAAGATGGATATGATGGTTCTGTAGGAAGTACATTTGAAATGGATGCAATTGGTGAATACCCAGCAAGAACTATGGAAACAATTAAACACACTGATGATGATGGATCTTTAATTATAGTAGGAAATCCATACGTATTCAGCAAAGAAAATATGGCTAATTGGATAGATAAATTGTAAACCTCAATATCTTTTAATTAAATTTTAAGACGTCACTGAAACCAAATAGGTGACGTCTTACATTAAAAAATTCCTGAAAGAATTTTAAATTTATTTAGTTTATTAGTAGTATTGGAGTGAAATTATGAGCAAGGTTAGAAGATGTTTCAAAATGAAACTTTATAAAGGATATGAAGAAGAATATGAAAAAAGGCATAATAATTTATGGCCAGAGATGAAAGAAATGATACATGAATATGGTGGAAGTAATTATTCAATATATTTAGATACGGAGACAAACTACCTATATGGTTACATAGAGGTTGATGATTTAGATAGATGGAACGAAAGTGCAAAAACTGAGATATGTAAAAAGTGGTGGGATTACATGTCTGATATTATGGAGACTAATCCTGACAATAGTCCAGTATGTGTAGATCTAAAACCAGTATTTTTTTTAGAATAAGATAAATATTGAAAAGGGTGTGTAAAGCTATGGAATATTTTTTAGCTGTAGATATTGGAGCTTCCAGTGGAAGACATATCTTAGGGTATATAGAAGATAGCAAAATTAAGCTAGAAGAGATTTATAGATTTGAGAATGGGATAAAAAAAGTAGATGGAGAATATTGTTGGGATATCAAGCATGTATTTAATGAAATAAAAAATGGGATGAAGAAATGTAAAAAATTAAACAAGATTCCTAAAAGTATGGGAATAGATACTTGGGGAGTTGACTTTATATTGCTTAATGAAAATGATGAAGTTTTAGGAAACACAGTATCTTATAGAGATAGAAGAACAGAAGGTATGATTGAAGAATTATCAAAGGTTATTTCTAAAGATAAACTATATTTCCATACAGGGATTCAATTTAATAGAATAAATACAATTTATCAACTTTTTGCTCTAAAAAGAAATAATCCAGAGCTTTTAGAAAAATCAAAGGCTTTTTTAATGATTCCTGATTATTTAAACTTTTTACTTACAGGGAAAAAGGTAAATGAGTATACTGATGCTTCAACAACTCAGTTAATAAACTCCTTTGATAAGACATGGGATGAAGAAATATTAAGAGAATTAGAAATACCTAGTGAAATTTTTCAAGAGATATCTATGCCCAAAACTAAGCTTGGTGGATTAAGAAAAGAATTAAAAGATGAATTAGGATTTGATTTAGAAGTAATATTGCCTGCAACTCATGACACAGGTTCAGCCTTTATATCATCTGTATGTAATGACTCAGATAGTATTTATTTAAGCTCCGGAACTTGGTCATTAATAGGTGTTGAAAATAGGTTTCCAATATGTGTACCACAATCAATGGAATATAATTTTACAAATGAAGGTGGAATAGATTATAGATTTAGATTTTTAAAAAACATAATGGGGCTTTGGATTATACAAGAGGTTAAGAGAAACTATGATAATAAATACTCATTTGCTGAATTAGTAAATGAGGCAAGAAAGGCAAGCTATTTAGAATCTATTATAGATGTTGATGACGATAGATTTCTAAATCCTGACAATATGGTTTGTGAAATACAAAATTACTGCAAAGAAAATAAGTTAAGAGTACCTGAAAGTGTTGGAGAAGTGGCATTTTGCGCTTTTAACAGTTTAGCACATAGCTATAAAAAAGCTGTAGATGACCTTGAAGTGATTTTTGAAAAAGAGTTTAAGAGAATAAATATATTTGGTGGAGGTTGCCAAAATCATCTTCTTAATGAGCTTGTAGCTAATGTTACAGGTAAAGAGGTATTAGCAGGCCCTATTGAAGCAACTGCTATAGGTAATATAGTTGCACAACTTTTAAGCTATGGAGAGCTAAATACTTTAGAGGAAGCTAGAGATACTATTAGAAATTCATTTGATATAAAAAAATTTAATTTAGAATTAGTAGGAGGGAGAGTATGAATATAAAAGAAAAATATGAACTATCAAGCAGATATGAGACAGCTAAAAAGGATTATGAAAAATGGGGAATAGATGTAGACAAAGCTTTAGATATATTAAAGGATATAAAAATATCTATTCATTGTTGGCAAGGTGATGATGTTACAGGTTTTGAAGCTAATAATCAAGAGTTATCTGGAGGAATAGCTGCTACTGGAAATTATCCAGGAAAGGCTAGAAATGCAGAAGAATTAAGAAAAGATCTAGATAAGGCTTTAAGTTTGATTCCAGGTAAACATAAAGTGAATTTACATGCTATTTATGCAGAAACAGATGGGAAATTTGTTGATAGAGATGAATTAAAACCTGAGCATTTTGCTAATTGGGTTAAATGGGCGAAAGAGAATGGTCTAGGATTAGATTTTAATCCAACAATATTTTCTCATGAAAAGGCTGCTGATAATTTAACATTATCTAGTCCTAATAAAGAAATAAGAGATTTCTGGATAAGACATGCTATAGCATCAAGAAAGATTGGAGAATACTTTGGAAAAGAACTAGGACAAACATGTTTAACTAATCTTTGGATTCCAGATGGATATAAGGATATTCCAGCTGATAGATTAGGGCCTAGAAAGAGGCTTAAAGATTCATTAGAGGAGATATTTAGTGTTGAAATAGATAAAAAATATAACTTAGATGCTGTAGAATCAAAAGTATTTGGAATAGGTGCTGAAAGTTATACTGTTGGTTCAAGTGAGTTTTATATTAATTTTGTTAATAAAAATAACTTAGTACCATTATTAGATACAGGACATTATCATCCAACAGAGGTAGTATCAGATAAATTATCTGCTATGACATTGTTTAATGATAAAGTAGCTTTACATGTAAGTAGGCCTGTAAGGTGGGATAGCGATCACGTTGTTATTTTTGATGATGAGCTTAAAGAAATTGCAAAGGAAATAGTAAGAAATGATTCATTAGATAAAATTATTATAGGACTAGATTATTTTGATGCAAGTATAAATAGAATAGCTGCATGGACAATAGGATCTAGAAATATGATAAAAGCATTATTATCAGCCTTACTAATTCCAAATGATTATTTAAGAAAGCTACAAGATGATGGTAATTTCACAGAAAGGTTAGCTTTAATGGAAGAGTTTAAGACATATCCATTAGGGGATATATGGAATTACTACTGTGCAAAAAATAATGTTCCAGTAGGGGAAGAGTGGATAAAAGAAGTTAAAAAATATGAAGAAGAAGTTTTAAATAACAGAAAGTAGTACGGTTCTGTTAGTGAAATCCTGATATATAAAACTTACTTAGGTACTAACTCTAAATACTAGAGTATAATGTGCCTGTGTAAGCATTACATATTAAGAATGCTAGCTAACAGAACTTTTTCTTAATGAATAATATTATATGAATTATTTTGATTCTGAAGTTTTTGACGCTTTACGTTCTTGAGTTTTCATTTCTCTTTCTAATACAAAGGTCATAATAATTCTTATTATAAACACTACAGCAAGGATAACTAGTTCTTCCTTGCTTCTTATTATTACTGTCTTTAAAATTTCAGCTGAAAGCTTGAAGTCTAATGATGTGACCATAACATCTGCAAATTCATATTTTATTTTATAATCTTTTTTTGATACCTTTCCTTTAAAATAGTTTATGAAAGCGGTAAAAGTACCTAGAGTTAGTATAATAATTCCCATCAATTCGAAAAGATGAATTAAAATTGGGAGATATTTATCAAATAATTCTTCTAGCATAAAAACACCTCAAAATAAAGTTATATTTTAATTTGCCCTAATTAACATAAAAGTATTAGAATATATTCTGCATAATTTTATGAGTAGTATATATAAATGTGGATTTTATATGGAATATGATGGTATATTAATGTTGGAGAAAATTTGGACAAATAGTAAAAATACAATTTTAAGGGTGGAGAAATGGGTATGAAAATAGATAGTATAATATTTGACCTTGATGGAACTTTATGGAATTCATGTTCTAGTATTTTAGAAATTTGGAATAAGATATTATCAAATAACTATTCTGAACTAAATAGAGTTATTACTATTGAGGAAATTAATGGTGTAATGGGATTAACTTCAGAAAAAATAGTAGAAAAATTATTGCCGAATGTTGATAAAGAATTAGGAATGAAAATATTTGATGAATGTGCAGCTGCTGAATGTGATTACTTAAGAATAAATGGTGGAAAATTATATGATAAAGTAGAAGAGGTACTTGATGAACTAAATAAAAAGTATAAGTTATTTATTGTTAGTAACTGTCAATGCGGGTATGTTGAGGCTTTCTTAGAAGCTCATAAATTAGAAAAGTATTTTATAGATTTTGAAAACTACGAAAGAACTGGATTACCTAAAGGTGATAACATAAAGTTAGTTATTGAGAGAAATAATTTACAAAATCCTATATATGTTGGCGACACAGAAGGGGATTACAATGCAACAAAGGAATGTAATATACCTTTTGTTTATGCGAAGTATGGATTTGGCAATGTTGAAGACGCTGAATTAGTAATTGAAAGCTTTGAAGCACTAAAAAATATAGTAGAAAAATAAAATAATATTATTATAGATTAAGAAAGCTAAGCAAATGCATAGCTTCTTTTTATTTTCCAAAAGGTTATTAAGGTATAAAATAAAAAAATTAAACTATAATAAAGGGCTCTATTTTGAATGAATGTAGATATTTAGAATAAAAAATGAACAAGTATAAATTTGTCCACTTTTAACTCACAGTATATTAATATATTATTCTTTAAACTTTTTATAAATAGCTTCCCTGTCATTTTTATTCTCATAATATTCTTCAAAGTACCCACAATCACAACATATGTATTTTGTTGATATAGCATTTTTAAAGGCATTTATACATATGGCATTATTGTACCTTGATTCTTCACCTACTTTTACTATTTTACTAGAATGGCATTTTATACATGTATTATTTCTCATAAAGTACCCTCTCTTTTTATTAATATTATTAAAGAATTTATATTTTTATTATAGATCCTTTATATGAATATGCAAAGAAAATCTCATCTGATTCTACAATAGAATTAACAGAGACTATTCCAATCAATACTTAATTAAAACAAGACTAATAAAAAGGTACCTAAACTTAAAATATTAATTGTATCTAATGATGTGTGAGAAATAAAAGATTAATTTAAGGAAATTCACTATTCAGGTTAAGTTGAAAAGTTCAAATTAAAAATTTAGTTTTTTACTTAAAAGGTACCTAAAATGAAGAAATACATTGTATTTAATAATGTAAAAAAATTTTAAAGAAAATGAGAGAAATGGTACCTAAATAAAAAATAGATTAGGTATTTAATATTAAAAGAAAGTAAATGGAGGAATTTAAAATGAAAATGAATAAGATTTTAGTAGGATTAGTAGTAGCAGGTGTATGTGGAGCAGGCTTAACAGCAATGGCTTCAAGTAATGATGGTGGAGTGAACAAAACAGTAGAGGTAAAACCAGTAAATGTAACAACAGAAACTTCAAAATATACTGGAGGAAATGTTAGTACATCAGAAATAGAAAATTATATAGTAAATAAATATGGCTCAAATTGGGAAACAGATTTATCAGCAAAGAATGGTGATAAATGGGATGACATATTAGAAGATGAATTAGAAGTATATTTTGGGGAAAAGTATGATGATCTAATTGATGATCTTATAGAAAGAAAAGAAAATGAATTAGATATAGATGATTTAGACCACGATGATTATTATACAGCAGAAGAAAAAGCTAAAAAAGATGAAATAGTAAAAGCTATAGAAAGTAAATATGGGACAAACTGGGCAAATGATCTATTAGTTAAAAATGGTGCAAATTGGGATGATATCTTAGAAAGTGAATTAGAAAAGCAATATGGACAAAAATATGATGATATAATAGAAGATATAATTGATGCGAAAGAACATGAAGCTGGATTAGATTTAGATCATAATGATGATCACGATGACAATGATCATGATGAATTTAATGATATAGATGATCATAACGACAATGATTAATTGAATTTTACTTCAGTATTATGTTAACAATATCTCTAGGGGGAAATTCCTAGAGATATTGTTGTAATATAAAACAGAGAGGTGGTATATATAGCTAAATGGAATTTGCAGAAGAGAATATTAATGACATTAAAAATAAGAGTATAGACAAATTAATTCAAGATTATATGGCATTTATAGTAAAGACAGTAAGTTCTATTACAGGAAGATATGTGTCTGTAGAAAATGATGATGAATTAAGTATAGCACTTATTGCTTTTAAGGAGGCTATAGACAAATATGAAGAGAGTAGGGGAAGTTTTTCAGCTTTTGCAAAGCTTGTCATAAGTAGTAGGGTGAAAAATTATCTTATAAAAGAAAATAAAAATAATAAGGTTGAATCAATAGAAGCCCTTAAAGAGAAAGGTATTGATATATCGGAAGTAGCAGAGACAGTAGTTGAAGAAAGTGATGAATTATCAAATGAAATAGGTAAATTAAAAGAAGAAATAGAAGCTTTTGGTTTTACTTTTGAAGACTTAGTAGATGAGGCTCCTAAGCATGAGGATACTAGAAGAAATGCTATAGAATTATCTGAAAAGGTCAGCAAGGAAAAGTCACTAACTAGCTTTATGTATGAAAAAAGAAGACTTCCTATAAAACAAATCTCAGTAAAATTTTCAGTAACAGAAAAGGTAATTAAACGAAGTAAGAAATTTATAATATCTGTTGTAATTATTATTGATAAGAATTTTAGAAATTTAAGATTATGGATAAAGAGATAGGAGGTGCAGTATGTTTAAAGGGATAGTTATGGAAGTTAAAAATGACTATGTTATTATTATGAAAGAAGATGGGACATTAGTCAGAATAAAAAATAAAGATGGCCTAAAGGTTGGAAAATCAGTATTCTTTTTTGAAGAAGATATTTATATTAAGAAAGATACGGCTAAGGTAATTCCTTTTAGAAAGTATATAGTACCTCTAGGCGCAATTGCAGCTTTATTTGTAATTTTAATAAATCCAATAATGAATATGTTCTCTAGTAAAATGAATAATGTTTATGCAGTTTTAACCTTTGATATTAATCCTAGTATAGAGTTTGAATTAGACCAAAATGGAATTATAAAGGATGTAAAAGGAATAAATGATGATGCTATTGCATTAGGTTTAGATAAAATTAAAGGAATGACCTTTCAAGAAGGGACAGTGGCATTAAAAGATTTACTAAGCCAAAATAATTACTTAAGTAATAATAATGCTGTTTTAGTAGGATTCTCGTTTATCGGAAATGAGAATATAAATTATGAAAAAGATATTCAAAAAACTATTAAAAATACATTTAAAGGTACTGAGGTAGCATTCTTGAAAGGGCAAAAGTCAGATTTAGAAAAAGCTAAAAGTCAAGGAATTAGCTTAGGTAAGTATGAGGCATTAGTAAAACTTGATGAAGATAATTTTGAAGATGCTATAGAAAACTTAAGTACTCAAGAAATGTTAGAGTTACTAAGGAATGTTGATGGAAGTATATTTTTAGATGAAGAGCAGCTAGATGAACTTCAAGATGAGTTAGAAGATAGATTAGAAGACGAAAATGATAAGGATAATAATGATGATGAAGATGATAATCATGAGGAAAGTGATGACGATGATAATCATGAGGAAAATGACGATTAATAAAATGAAGTCATATATTTAAAATATTATTATTGAATCTTAAAAGGCTAGAGCAACTAGAAAAGTTTGCTTAGCCTTTTTTATTTTTAGGAGATTATATTTATTTAGGTCTTGAGGGAAAATTTATCAATGCTTAAGTAATAATGATATTGAACTTAAGTATTGATAAAATATTTTTAGTAGGTTTAGTAAATAATACTTAAGAGTTTATGATATTATATTAAAAAAGTTAATATTTAAAGAGGAAAACGAGATGAAGAAATACTTAGAAGATTATATTGATAAAATAAAAGAGCTACCTTTGAAAGAAAAATACACAAGAGAAGATTTAATAATAGAAAAGTTTCTAGTAGATAAATTTAATGATATAGAGATATATTATGCTCCTCATAATGAATATCTAAATAAAAAGGCTAAGCTATTTATAGTTGGAATAACTCCAGGATTTCAACAGATGAGCACGGCTATAAAAACAGCGAGAATTTGTATAGAAGAAGGTAAAACTTTAGAAGAAACTAAATATCTATGTAAAGCAGCTGGAAGGTTTAGTGGTAGTTTACGTAAAAACATAATAAGTATGTTAGATAAAATAGAATTAAATAAGATTATTGGAATAAATAGTTGCTCAGAGCTATTCGAAGATAAGGATTATTTATTACATACAATATCATTAATACCTTATCCTGTTTTTGTTAAAGGAAAAAACTACACTGGGCACACACCAAAGCTAATTAAAAGTGATTTCTTAATGAAGTACGTAAATGAGAACTTTATTGAGGAGTTTAATAAACTCGAAGATGTATTTGTTATACCTTTAGGTTCAGCAGTAGAAGAAGTACTAAATACTTTTATAGACAATGGAATTTTAAATGAAAATCAAGTGCTTAAAGGATTTCCGCATCCATCAGGGGCTAATGTAAATAGGTTAGTTCAATTAGAAAAGAATAAAGAAAAATTAAAAGAAAAGATAAAAGAATACTTTATTTAATAAAAAATTCTAGGGCTAGGAAAGAAACTGCTATAGCAGTTTCTCTTTTAAAATTCAGATTAGTGAATTTCTTCCTCTAATTTTTCATTTATAATTAAAAATTTTTACTTAATAGCTGCCTTCCCTGTTAAATGTTCAATTTCAATTTTGATAACTGTAGTTGCAGCTTTTGCTTTTTCAATGTAATCTTTTCCTTTTTCTAGATATTGTGGGGAATATTTTTTTATGAATTCCATAAGGGCAGCATTTTTAACGGTACCAATAACCCAAGATGCAGTACCGAAAGCAATTACACTTTTATATTTTGTACTGAATTTTTCAGGAATAATTTCTGTATCGGTAACAACACAGAATGATACTTTAGAATTATTTGCGATATTATCTAATTTGTGGCCATAGGGAGATGAATGAAAATATATAGCATTATCAAAATATACATAACTCAATGGAGTTGCATAGGGGATGCCATTCTCATCAACAGTAGCTAAAGTTCCATATTCAGCAGTTTTTAAAATATCAGCTATATTATCAGCAAAAATTTCTCTTGATTTTTTACGCATTTCTCGAAACATATTTTAACCTCCAGATAATCATAAGAGATAGTAATAATATTATATTTATTTTTAAATTATTTAATTACTTTAAATAAGAATACAGTAATATTTTACAATGACAAAAAGAAGATAACAATAAAGTTTTTAGAAAATTCAATAAAAGGAAAATTGAATTGCGAAATTAATGTATGGATAATTGATAAAATATTAAAAATATAGGGGTTATATTAAGGAAATATTATAAAAATGCATGTCATCCACAAAATTCTTGTAGACAAATGACGAAAAATGATATATCTTTTAATTAGATATTTTTAAGGAGGAGAGTAAATGGTACTTATAGGAATTCTAATTGTAATAATCGGATTTGCACTAAAATTTGATAGTATTGCAGTAATAATAGTTTCAGCACTTGCTACAGGATTAGCAGCGAATATGGATATAAATGAAATATTAACGGTTTTAGGAAAGACATTCGTTGATCAGAGATTAATGACAATCTTTATTTTAACTTTACCAGTAGTTGGTATTTGTGAAAGATATGGATTAAAACAAAAGGCAATTCAATTAATAAGTAATGTTAAAAATCTTTCAACAGGTAAATTATTAACATTATATTGCTTTATAAGACAACTATGTGGAGCAGCAAGCGTAAGAATAGGTGGGCATCCACAGTTTGTTAGACCGCTAATAAATCCAATGGCTCAAGGAGCAGCTATAGGTAAGCATGGAAAAATTGATAAGAAGACAGAAGATAAGATTAAAGCGGCATCAGCTGCAGCAGAAAACTATGGAAATTTCTTTGGGCAGAATTTATTCTTAGCAAGTTCAGGGGTCTTACTTGTGGCAAACAGTTTAACAGAGTTAGGATATAATGCAACAGGAATAGATGTAGCAAAAGCTTCAATTCCAATAGCAGTATTTGCATTCGTGTTTGTACTTATTCAAAATATGATTCTTGATAAAAAAATGGACAAACTATACGGAACAAAGAATAAATCTAAGAAGTAGGAGGAAATAATACATGGATTTTGCAGCAATTTCAAATATGCTACTAGAGCTATTTTATATATTAATTGGTATTATGATGTTAAGCACTACAGTATTATCTTTAAAAGATAAAAGCAATCCGGCAAGATATGGGACAGCATTATTCTGGGCTTTACTAGGGATAATATTTATATTTGGTCATAAATTACCTTACAACGTTGTTGGAGGAATGCTTGTAGTAATAGGTATTCTTACATTTACTAAGCAAGTTAAGCCTGGTACTATAAAAGATTTAGATTACAAATTTGGTGAAGATCAAGCTAATAAGTTAGGAATAAAAATATTTTTACCACCACTAATGATAGCTATAGCAGCATTAGTAATAGCACAATTTACACCGATATCAGGAACAGCTTCTATAGGTGTTGCAGCAATTTTAGCTATGATAACAACATTTATAGTTACAAAAGCTAATCCAAAGATGTTTGTTGAAGATTCACATAGAATGATCCAATCTGTTGGAACTACAAGTATATTACCACAGTTATTAGCAGCACTAGGAGCTGTATTTACAGCTGCAGGTGTAGGTGACGTGATTTCAACAGCTATATCAAGTGTACTTCCACAAGGGAATATATTAATAGGTGTTGCAGCTTACTGTATAGGCATGGCAGTATTCACTATGATCATGGGAAATGCATTCGGAGCATTCTCAGTTATAACACTTGGAATAGGTATTCCATTTGTTTATGCACAAGGAGCTAATCCGGCTATTGCAGGAGCATTAGCATTAACAGCAGGTTATTGTGGAACATTAATGACTCCAATGGGAGCAAACTTTAATGTAATGCCAGCAGCACTTTTAGAAATAGACGATAAAAATGCTATAATTAAGCAACAAGCACCAGTTGCTTTAGCTTTATTATTTGTACATATTATTTTAATGTATGTATTAGCATTCTAAAATAGTTAAAAAATAAAAGAGTTAAGAATTTATTTATTCTTAACTCTTAAATAGTATCTAGATATTAACATTTGTAAGTTAGTATTTATAGCTTTATAATATTGAGTATACAAAACTAATGATATTAGAAGGAGAGATAATAGATGAAAGTTTTAATAACTGGATTTGATCCATTTGGAGGAGAAAGCATAAACCCAGCTTTAGAAGCTGTTAAATTATTACCTGAGACAATTTCAGGAGCAGAAGTAATTAAGTTAGAAATACCAACAGTATTCAGAAAATCTTTAGCTAAAATTGAAGAAGCTATGGAAATTCATAATCCTGACATAGTAATTTCTGTAGGACAAGCAGGAGGAAGATTCCAAGTTACGCCTGAAAGAGTTGCAATAAACATGGATGATGCAAGAATCAAGGATAATGAAGGAAATCAACCAATAGATATAACTATATATGAAGATGGAGAAGCAGCATATTTCTCAAACCTACCAATAAAGGCTATGGTTCAAGAAATGAAGGAAAACGGAATTCCAGCAGCTGTTTCAAATACAGCAGGAACATTTGTATGTAATCACGTAATGTATGGGGTATTATACATGATAGATAAGAAGTATCCAAATGCTAAAGGTGGATTTATACATGTACCATATATACCAGCACAAACTATAGATAAAGCAGATAAGCCAGCCATGAACATAAATGATATTGCAAAAGGTCTAGAATTATGTATAAAAGCAGCAGTAGAAAATTCAGAAGATATCAAAGCTGTTGGTGGAGCTGTTTGCTAAAATGTTAGAACCTAGAGAACAAAAGAAGATATTTGTTTATGGTAGCTTAAGAACTGGTTTCTATAATTACGATAAATATTTAAAGGGAAAAGTCAATGATGCTAAGTTAGGAAAAGTAAAAGGAAAGCTTTATCATATGCCTCATAAAGGATATCCAGCTCTTTTAGAAGGAGAGGATATAGTTATTGGGGAAGTTATGACTATTAAAAACTTTGAAGAAGTAATGATTCCAATGGACGAAATGGAAAACTATTATGGAGTTAACGATAGCAGAAATGAATATAATAGAATAGTTATGGATGTTGAATTAGAAGATGGTAAGACAGAGAGTTGTTATGTTTACTATTATGCTATGAATGATGAGGAAGTTTTCAATAATAATAGCATATATATTAACAATGGTGACTGGGCAAGCTATATGCTGAAGAAAACATCATAGTATTAATGAGGTTGTAAAATGCAACCTCATTATTTTTTAAAAAAGGATTTTTGAATAATATAAAGAATATTATTTATGTAAAGTTATTTTTTTATGAGAGGTATAAGTATGAAAAAGTTAGTTATAACATTATTAATTATGGGAATTGCAATTTCTATGGTGAGTTGTGGAGAAAAGGAAGTAGGAAAAGAAACAAATGATAATAATATTGTTGTAGATATAGAAAAAGATAAAGAAAATTCAAATGATGAGAAATCTCCAATTACAATTCAAGATGCAAATGAGAGTAAAGAAGAGAATAAGCAAGAAGAAAAAAATGAAGTGTTAAATGAGCAAGCAAGTGAAGAGCCAAATAATGTTAATGATGAATCGGTAAAAGAAGAACAAGAAAGTAATCAAAGTATAGGGGAGAATCAAAGCGAATCCGAGGAAGTTACAAGAAGCTGTAGATTGTTTTTCTATAATGGTGTTGAAGATGTTATATATTATAAAGACACAGTAGTTGAAGTAATAGATCAAGCTTTAACTAAGGCTTTAACTAATGGATTAAAAGATTCAGCAGGAGCAAATTTTTTGGCGTTACCATCAAATGTTGAAGTTTTATCTGCAAAATTAGATGGAGATTCTATAACGGTTAATTTATCAAGTAGTTATTATGATTTCTCATCAAGCTTAGGATCTGCAGCAGAAATTGGGATGTTAAATTCTTTAGCTCTTACTTATTCTTATAATTATAATGTGAATAATATAAGAATTTTAGTTAATGGGGAAAATTATGAAAGTGGACATCTTTTTTATGGAGACAATGAACATATAAATATAGAGAATATTGAAACAAAAGCGTTATAATAAGATAAATGGCTGTCACAATTGAAGATGAACAGCTATTTTTTTATATAAATAATTAATAGTATTATAAAAAATAAAACTTAAATAAATATGAGTAAAAGAAAGTGTAAAGGAATTTATGAGAAGATAGAATGGTTATATATATATATATATTTATATATTATACAGAGAAAAGCCTATGTTAGCATATAACTTAACATAGGCTTTTGGGAATTTATATAATATCATAGTAAAAGTGTTAATAAAAGTTAAACTAGACGGAGTCTAATTATTATGCTTTTGTATAGAAGCAACGTTTTGGTGAAGTTATACTTCCTTCTTCTTTTAAAGCTTTTATTGCTTTATCAACTTCTTTTTTATCTATTGATAATGCAGTTGCAATTTCACCAGCTTTCATTGCTTCTGAATTTTCTTTTAATAAATTTAAAACTTGTTCTTTAGCGCTCATTGTATATCTCCTTTAAATAAAATTTGAATTCATCATTAAAAATATAGAAAATTATCTATATGTATATTTTATCCATAATATAACATAATATACTGCAAAAATCAATAATTGTTTTTAATTAATAATAAATATTGATAACGAGTTAATGTTTTCGTAATTTAAGAAAACTACTATTTATAAAAAATAAAAAAATACAATAAATTATTGACACATTATCAAAAAAGGAATAATATAGTATATAAATTAGATAATGAAATGCAGTGATAAGAAGAGTAGCTATTGAATAAGTTTATAAGCGAGTGGGTGGTGGTGAAAGTCCCATAATGGAAGCAGTAGTGAAAAACATCTTTGAGCACCTAACCGAACAAGTGAGAGTAAGCTACTAGATAGTAAAGGCCACTTAAGTAGACTTAGGCGGAATAATACCGTTAAAAATTCAGCAGTATAATTATGTACTGTTAATGAGTGAGCTTATTATTAGCTAATTTGGGTGGTAACGCGGAAGATACCTTTCGTCCCTTTTATAGGGATGAGAGGTTTTTTTATATTTAAAATTAATTAATAAATTTTTTAGGAGGTCATTTATATGAAAAAATCGACAATTGTACCAAAAGGATATAAACCTACACTGAATTTAATAGAAACAGAAGTTGCTATAAAAAAGATAAAGGATTTTTTTGAAGCTAATTTAGCTGAAAGCCTAAACCTAACGAGAGTATCTGCACCAATTTTCGTAAAAGGAGGCCAAGGAATAAATGACAACCTTAATGGTGTAGAAAGAGTGGTGAGCTTCGATGCAATGGAAATAAAAGATTCACAAATGGAAATTGTACAATCCTTAGCTAAATGGAAGAGAATGGCTTTGAAGAGATACAAATTTGAAGTTGGACAAGGATTATATACAGATATGAATGCTATAAGAAGAGATGAAGAATTAGATAATTTACATTCTCTTTATGTAGATCAGTGGGATTGGGAAAAAATAATTAGAAAAGAAGATAGAACAGAAGAAACTTTAAAAGAGGTTGTAAAGAAAATATATGAAGTTTTTAAAGTTACAGAAAGTTATATGCATCTAACTTATAATGAATTAACTCCAGTATTACCTAATGAAATTAAGGTTATAACTTCACAAGAATTAGAAGATATGTATCCAGCTTTAAGTTCTAAGCAAAGAGAAGATGCAATTACTAAAGAGTATGGTGCTGTTTTTATAATGAAGATAGGTGGAAAGTTGAAGTCAGGTGAAAAACATGATGGACGTTCTCCGGACTATGATGATTGGGAATTAAATGGAGACATATTATTCTGGTCACATGTATTAGATAGAGCTATTGAAGTATCATCAATGGGAATAAGAGTAGATGAAGGAGCATTATCAAAGCAATTGGATTTAGCAGGTTGCAATGAAAGAAGGGAGCTAGAATTTCATAAAGCTTTATTAAATGGAGAATTACCATATACTATGGGTGGAGGAATTGGACAATCAAGAATATGTATGTTCTTCTTAAAGAAAGCTCATGTTGGTGAAGTACAATCTGCAGTTTGGACAGATGATATTTTAAGGGAATGTGAAGATGGTGGAATAGTACTATTATAGATCGAATAGATAACTTCGATGATGGTAAAACCCTATGGTATAATGAGGAATATAATTTATAAGAAATGAGGCAATATTAGATGAAAAGTATAATTATATCTTCTAACTGTAGTGGTGGTGGTAAGACTACTTTTACTTTAGGATTAATGAAATTGTTAAAAAATAAAGGTTATGACGTACAGGGATATAAAGTAGGTCCAGATTATATAGATAGTGGCTTTCACAGTGAGATAACAGGAAAACAATCTAGAAATTTAGATTTACATCTTATGGGTGAAGAAGGTGTTAAGGCTAGTTTTTTAAGAGGTAGTGGTGACTTTGGAGTAATTGAAGGAGTAATGGGGTTATATGATGGAGTTAGTATAACTGAAAAAGGCTCTACTTATAGCATTTCAAAGTTACTAAGTGATACACCGATAGTATTAGTCTTAACCCCCAAAGCCCAATGTACAACTTTAGCGGCAGAGATTAATGGAATTAAAAACTTTAAAAATGCTAATATAATAGGTGTAGTATTCAACGCGGTTAATCAGAAATATTATGAGCTTTTAAAAGCAGTTGTAGAGGAAAATTGTGATGTGAAGGTTTTAGGATATATTCCGAAAGATGATAGCATAAAACTTGAAAGTAGGCATTTAGGATTAGTTCAAAGTGTTGAAGTTAATAATATGGTAGATAAGATAGAAAGATGTGCTAAGTTAATTGAGAAAAATATTGATATAACATATTTACTTCAAAATTCAAAAGAAGTGAAATTAGAAGTAAAGGATAGATTTCATTTAGATGATAGAAAAATAAATATAGCAATTGCTTATGATGAAGCATTTAGATTTTACTATAAGGAAAACCTAGAGCTTTTAGAGGAGATAGGTAATGTTAGTTATTTTAGTCCAATAAAAGATGAGAAGTTGCCAGAAAATATTGATTTTTTATATCTAGGTGGAGGATATCCGGAGGTCTTTAAAGAAAAATTAGCCCAAAATAGATCTATGAGGAATAGTATTAAAGAAGCTTTAGAAAAAGGTTTAAAGTGCTATGCTGAGTGTGGTGGGTTAATGTACTTAACGGAAAGAATAGAAGATTGTGAGATGGTAGGTTTTTTTAGGGGATATACTTATATGACTAAGTCTTTGCAACGATTTGGATATTCAAACGTAGAAATTCAAGGGGAAAAGATAAATATAAATATAAATATAAATTGCCATGAATTCCACAAGTCAGATGTAGATATAAAAGAAGAGCGTATATATAACGTTACAAAAGAAAGTTGGAATGGGAATACTTTAAAATGGAATTGTGGATATAAAAAGGAAAATACTATAGCGGGTTATCCTCATATTCATTTCTTTGGCAATATGGAATTTTTAAAGTGGTTAATTGAATAAGAAATATCAAGGAGATAAAATTTATGAGAGTAGGAGTTATTGGTCCTTCAGAGGATGAAATTCATTCATTTATTGATGAATGTGATACTATGAAAAAAGAGACAATAGCTATGCTAACCTTTTATACTTTAAGGTATAGTGATATAGAAGTAGTAGCTTTATACAGTGGTGTATGTAAAGTTAATGCTGCAATTGCAGCCCAAATACTAATAGATAAGTTTGATGTAACTCATATTATTGTAACTGGTGTTGCAGGAGCAATTAATAATGATTTATCTATTGGGGATACTGTTATATCAACTAAAGTAGCATATCATGATGTAGCAGAGGAGATATTAACAGAGTATCATCCATGGATGGAAAATATATTTTTTGAAGCAGATAATAACCTAATTGGATTATGTAAAAAGGTTATTGATACAGAGGAATTTAGTCAAAAAATACTTTTTGGAAAGATTGTAACTGGAGAGGCTTTTATAACGGATAATGGACGAAAAGAGATAATAGATAGGTTTAATCCTCTTTGTGTAGATATGGAAACAGCAAGTATTGCTCATGTATGTTATGTAAATGGAATTCCTTTTATAGCAATTAGATCAATAACCGATACAGGAGAAGAAAGTGGAGTGGAAACTTTTGAGCGCAATTGTGTATTTGCATCAAAAAATTCCATAGAGATTCTTAAGAGATTATTAGAAACAATATAAAAATAAAGGTTGTCTTATGATGACCTTTATTTTTTATTAATTCTATAGAAGATGAGCTGAGGGATAAATCAACAAGATAAACACTAAATAAGAAATTGAAATTAAAAGAAAGAAATGGATGGAAATAATTTATTTAGTGTTGACAACGATTTCTTCAGGTGGTATTATCTAAATACGGATTGTTACTGAGTAAGCAGGCATTACCAAAAATAAGACTTGTGTTTTATTTTTGGTATTTTTTTACGTTTATTTTTAGCTAAAGGGGGGATTATAATTGAAAATTATTAAAAAAATCAATAATAATATTGCATTAGCTATAAATGCAAAAGATGAAGAGGTTATAGTAATAGGTAAAGGAATAGGCTTTCCTAAGACGCCATATGAGTTAAGAGATGAAAGTATAATAGAGAAAATTTTTGTAACACAAAGTAATAATGACTACCTAGAAATGTTTAAAGACATACCTTTAGAAGATATATATTTGACTCAAGAAATTATAAAATATGGGGAAGAATATTTAGGTAAGAAGTTAAATACAAACATATTATTAACTTTATCTGATCATATTTCTTATGCTATTCAAAGATTTAATCAGGGAGTAGAAGTAAAAAGTCCTTTAGAGTGGGAGATAAAACATCTATATCCTGATGAATTTAAAATAGGGGTAAAAGCAATAGAGATTATAAGAAATGAGAGAGGAATTAGATTAACTGAACCAGAAAGTGTTTTTATAGCATTACATTTTATAAATGCACAAATAGGTGATAATAAAATAGATCAGACAGCAAAGATAACTGAAATTATAGGAGATATTCTTGGGATAGTAAAGTATCATTTTAGAATAGAACTTGATGAATCTTCCATTAATTTCACACGGTTTGTTAAGCATTTACAATATTTTATATATAGACAGTTAAATAAATCTTCATTAGAGGGCGAAAATGAAAACTTATATAAAATAGTAGAAAAGCAGTATACTAATGAAAATGAATGCGTACATAAAATAGAAGAATTTTTAAAATCTAATTATGGATGGAATTGTTCTATTGATGAAAAATTATATTTAGTTTTACATATACAAAGAGTTACTTCAAGAGTAACTAAATAAGGATTGTTACTGATTCGATCAGGCATGACCAAAATAACCTTGTTTTTGGAGGTTGTTTTGGTCATTTTTTTATAAACTATATTTCTAAATTGTAATTGGAAGGAGAATATCAAATGACAAACAAAGAATTGGCTTCACAAATATTGGAGCATATAGGCGGAGAGGAAAACATAACGTTTTTAACTCATTGTGCCACTAGAATAAGGTTAAACTTAAAGGATGATAATAAGGCCGATGTGAAGGTTCTATCTAGATTAGAGGGGATAATTACAGCTCAGAATAAGAGTGGGCAATTGCAGGTTGTAATAGGAGCAAAAGTAAATGCCGTTTATGAAGAGTTAGAGAAGATGGTTAAAATAACAGATCTAGATGTTGAAGTAGATAAGAAAAAAACAAAAAGGAATCCTATAAATGCAGTAATAGAAACAGTTGCAGGGATATTTACACCAGTATTACCAGCACTTATTGGATGCGGTATGCTGAAAAGTATACATGTAATACTTACTCAATATGGATTACTTGACCCAGCTTCAGGCGCTGCACAAGTTATTGCTATGGGTGGAGATTTAATTTTCTACTTTATGCCATTTTTCCTAGCTATAAGTGCTGCTAAGAAGTTTAGAACAAGTGAAATGTTATCTGTTTGCTTAGCAGCAGCGTATATGTATCCAACTATTCTAGACGCAGCAAAAGCAGTACCAGCAGGACAAATGGGAAGTATTGATTTCTTTGGGTTACCAATATTACTTGTAAAATATAGTAATACAGTTTTCCCAATAATAATGTCTGTATATGTATTAAGCCTTATTTACAAAAAGATAGACAAATTAATACCAGAAATGGTTAGGGTTATATTTACTCCAATGATTATATTACTTATAATGTTACCCCTTCAATTAATAGTTTTAGGACCTATAGGTTCATATATAGGTGTTGGAATAGCAGAAGGTATAGAATTGTTATTTGCTAAAGGTGGAATTTTCGCAGCATTTTTATTAGGTGCATTAAGACCAGTCTTAGTTATGTTTGGTTTGCATTATTCAATTGTACCGATTCAAGTACAGCAATTAGCGGAACTTGGTAATTCTGTAGTGTATCCAAGTGCTATCTTTTCAAACTTAGCTCAAGGTGGAGCAGCTATTGGAGTATTTTTAATATCTAAGAATAAGAAGATGAAATCAATAGCAGGTACAAGTGGATTTTCAGGATTATTAGGTATTACTGAACCAGCAATGTATGGTATTAACTTAAAGTATAAAAAGCCATTTTATGCGGCAATGATTTCAGCAGGTATAGCATCAGCAATATTCTTTATGTTTGGGGGAACTTCAATAGCAATGGGGATGCCTGGAGTATTTGCATTAGGAAATATTAAGGCGAATAGTTTTTTAGTTTTAGTAGCAGCAGTATTAATATCAGTAGGTCTTTCGATTGTGTTAACAATGATTATGGGGATAGATGAAGAGATTGAAGAAACTACAAATGTAGAAGGAAATTCAAAAGTGGAAGAAAAAATAGCATTAATAGGTAATGATAAAATATTAAGTCCATTAAAAGGCCAAGTAAATCCATTATCTGAAGTAAGTGATAAAGTTTTTGCACAGGAAGTAATGGGCAAGGGAGTTGCAATTGAACCATTAGAAGGTAAGGTATATGCTCCATTTGAAGGAACTGTAGATGCAATATTTAACACTAAACATGCTATAGGATTAAGATCAAATTCTGGAGTAGAAGTTTTAATTCATGTTGGAATAGATACAGTTAATTTAGAAGGTAAGCATTTTATATCACATGTTAAGCAAGGAGATAAAATAAAACCTAATGATTTATTAGTAGAGTTTGATATTGATGCAATAAAAAATGAAGGTTATGAAGTTATTACTCCAGTAATAGTAACCAATCATACAATTTATAATGACTTTATAGTAACAGGCAATAAAACAGTAGATAAGAACGACTTATTATTAGAAGTAAAATAATAAATAGTTAGATTTAGGAGGAAAAGAATATGAGAACACAATTTCCAGATAATTTCTTATGGGGGGGAGCTATATCAGCTTGTCAAGCAGAAGGAGCTTATAATGTAGATGGTAGATCTATGACTATACCGGACGTAACAATGTACAATAAAAAATTAGATAGAAAAATAACTAAACAAGTATCATTTACTAGGGAAGCAATTGAAGTGGCTAAAAAAGATTTAGATGATACTATGTATCCTAAGAGAAGAGGAATAGACTTCTATTATACTTATAAGGAAGATATAGCTTTATTAGCAGAGATGGGCTTTAGTGTATTTAGATTCTCTATAGCTTGGTCGAGAGTATTTCCTAATGGAGATGATACAACTCCTAATGAAAAAGCGTTAGAATATTATGAAAATGTTATAGATGAATGTTTAAAACATAATATGGAGCCTTTAATTACTATATCTCACTTTGATATGCCATTAGTTTTAATGGAGAAATTTGGTGGATGGTATAATAGAAAGCTTATAGATTTATACTTAAACTACTGCGAAACAATATTTACAAGATACAGAGGAAAAGTTAAGTATTGGGTTACATTTAATGAAATAAATATGAGTATTAAGGCTGGTCCGAAAACCTTAGGAATAATTAATGAAGGTTTTGATAACTATGAAGAAGCTTTATTCCAAGGTATACATAACCAATTTGTTGCAGCGGCAAAAGCAACAAAATTAGCTCATGAAATAGATAACAATAATAAGATTGGATGTATGGTTGCTTATTTTACAACATATGCGCATACTTGCAAGCCTGACGATGTTATGAAAATGCTTTATGATGATAGAATGAGAAACCAATTCTATTTAGATGTACAAGCAAAAGGTAAATATCCTTGGTATATGGATAGATATTTTACTGAAAATAATATTAACATAAAAATGGAAGATGGTGATTTAGAAGTTATAAAAGAGAATACTGCAGATTTCATAGGATTTAGTTATTATATGTCTATGATATCAAGTGCAGATGCCACAAATCTTGAAATTACTTCTGGAAATGTTATGAATGTATTAAAGAATCCTTATTTAGAAGGTAGTGAATGGGGATGGCAAATAGACCCTGTAGGATTAAGATATACATTAAATACAGTTTATGATAGATATGAAAAACCTATGTTTATATTAGAAAATGGTATTGGATTATTAGATAAATTAAATGAAGATGGAACTATTAATGACGAAGGAAGAGTTGACTATCATAGAAGACACTTTGAAGCAATGAAGGAAGCTATAAAAGATGGAGTAGATTTAATTGGATATACTATGTGGGGACCGATTGATATAATAAGCTCAGGTACATCAGAAATGTCAAAAAGATATGGATTTATCTATGTAGATCAAGATGACTTTGGAAATGGATCAAAGAAAAGATACAAGAAAGATTCATTCTATTGGTATAAAAATGTTATAAAAACTAACGGAGAAGATTTAGGGGATGTTAAGTAATTAATTTAAAAGAATTTGGGGTTTTTATTGAAATAAGCTCTTAAAGGCATTAAATAAAGCCTTTAAGAGCTTATTATTATAAGTATTTAATTTTTATGATGATAAGGTATTAGTTAAAACTATTCAATTGAATCCGTAATATCTTTAGTAAGGCTTTCAAGGATAGAATGAGAATTAACATTCCATTCATCAATAGAATTTATGTTATCTGAAATATATTTATAAGTATATTCAATTGCATCATTTATTTCGGCTATATTATAATCATAAACTATATCAATTTTATCAATAGATATTAATGTTTTAGCTACTTGTAACTGTATGGCTTCATCAATTATATTAAAGTCATCGTTAAAAGCATTTATTAATATTTCTTTTTGCTTATTTATATATTTAGATTCTGTATAATTTAATTTAAGAAAAGATAAGAATTTTTCAAAGTCACCAACATTATTAAGTGGTTCTAGGGCAAAAAGTATTCTAAAAAATAAATTCCAACTAAATTCAGTATTCAGAACACCTTCAAAATATTTACCTAAAGTTTTTGAAAATGAGTTATTATAAACTGGTTTTCTTTCAAAATTCAAATCAGAATCAAAGTCAATGTCTTCATCAGAAATTTGATTTAATCTATTAAGAGCATTTATTAAAATTTCTGTAGATTCAGAATCAGACTTGTTGTCATCTGCAAAAAAAGTATATCTTACAATAGTTTCACAAGAATCTTTAAAGTCAATAATCATATTAATAGAATCTTTCATTTTTCTAGAGAATAAATCATAAATAAGTTTAGAAACTATTTCTTCTAAATGCTTCTTTCTAGAACTAGAGTCTTTATTCTTTTTAGATTCAACGTGATTTAGCACTGTTAACAGTTGCTTATCTATCATAGTCAAACTATTCTTTATTGAATTCATGAGATCCTTTAAAAATTGATCTTCTATAATATAGTGAGAATTTTTATATATTATTTGATGTTCAATTTCACCCCAAAACATATTAACTAATGATTTTATTTGTAGTTCGAATGGAATGGTAATATCATTGTAAATATATTTACCATCAAGTCTATATATTGTAAAACCATTCTTTTGCTTTTGAGGTTGTTTCCCTGAAAGTTTAAGAAGTATATTTGTATATTTTTCATTAAAAAAGTAATCTTCATTATATTTTCTGTTAAAATATTTTTTTAGGAAACGATATATATTTTTTTCATCATCACCAAATTTACACTCTATTCTAATTCCAATTAAATCACTTAAGTTATATATAAGCTGGTTTGCATCAGGAAACTTTTTGTAATAACGGTTTCTAAGTATTTTTTCTTTTAAGCTTTTGCTAGATTTAACTCTACAGCTTATATTAGTAAAGTCACAGGCACTATTACTTAATATATCTGAAAATGCTTCCTCTAGAGGAATGCAGCATTCCTCCAAGAAATCTGATTTATCATTTAACTCGTTAATAGCTATATCTAAATATTCAAATTCTTTTATGCTCAAGTTTGCACCTCAATTTCTTATGTATTTTTTTATAACAATTCTACAGCACTTGAAAGTACTTTACCGATATTATCTCTTATAACAAGATTAGCTTTTTTATCAGCAGTAGTTTCGCTTTTATTTATTAAGATTAGATTATTTCCACGGAAATAATTAATAAGTCCAGCAGCTGGATAAACAACAAGTGATGTACCCCCAATAATTAATGTATCTGCATTAGCAATTGCACTAACAGCACCCCGAATTACATTATCATCTAATCCTTCTTCGTAAAGAACAACATCAGGCTTTACAGAGCCACCACATTTAGTACAAGTAGGAACTCCCATAGACTCTAAAATGAAGTTTTCATCATAAAATTCATGACATTTTACACAGTAATTTCTACAGATTGAACCATGAAGTTCAAAAACATTTTTTGAGCCAGCAGTTTGATGAAGACCATCAATATTTTGAGTTACGATTGCCTTTAGTTTACCTATTTTTTCTAATTTAGCTAAAGCTATATGTCCAGGATTAGGTTTTGCATTAGGATAAATTAGTTTCGCTTTATAAAAGTTAAAGAATTCTTCAGGATATCTCATATAAAAGGAGTGAGATACTAATTGTTCAGGGGTAAAGGTTAAATTAAGTTTTTCATTAAATAAGCCATTTGAACTTCTAAAGTCAGGAATTCCACTCTCTGTTGGCATCCCAGCTCCTCCAAAGAATACTATGTTATTACTATTTTTTAATATAGTTGATAATTCTTCAATTTTATTATTCATTAAATCATCTCCATGAAATCTTATATATTTTTATTATTACACAAATAAAGAGAAAAATAAAATATATGTATTGAATTATAGCCTATGCTACACTTATTATCAGGTGGAAAGCATGCATAAGGAATATATATATGAAAATGAACTTTATGATGCTGCAATATTATTGTAGCTCACCCTATGGGGTAATGGTAGTCATTAAGGCTTAAAATAAATATTCTAAAAATATTTTACTTACATTCATCTTTAAAAAAGTGATAAAATAATAATACAACGAGTAGTTTTAACAACGTAAGTCCAGTTGTTAGAGCTGCTTTTTTTATTTTTAATATGATTATTAGCTGCTTTAGTCGAAGGTTATAAAGTTTTTTAATACGCTAAAAGCAAGTAAATGTTAAGAAGGGAGAAGATTAAATGTTTAAAGTTAATGATTATATAATGTATGGAACTACAGGTGTTTGTAAAATAATAGAGATAAAAAAGGAAAAGTTTTTAGGTAGACAAGAGATGGAATACTATATATTAGAACCAGTTTATTTTAAAAATACAGTAATTAAAATACCGGTTGATAATACTACTATTAAGATGAGAGAAGTACTGTCTAAAGAGGATATAGAAGAATTGATAAATGTTATTCCAAACATCGAGACAGAGTGGATTAATGATGATAAAACTAGAAGTGAGCATTTTAAGACTATGTTAAAAAGTGGTGATTGTGAGGATTTAATTGCTTTGATAAGAACTATATATTTAAATAAAAAAGATAGAAAATCACTAGGTAAGAAATTATATAAAGTTGATGATGAAATAATGCAAGCGGCAGAAAAGTTGCTAAATGAAGAGGTTGCATTTGTATTAGGCATTGATTCTAAAGCGGTTCCTAAGTATATATCAAGTCATATTAAGGAACAGAATATATAGGTGGTAAATATTTGTTTAGATTAAAGTTATAAAGTGTGGTATAATAGAATTACAGCAAGTAGTTTTAATAACTTCGTTAAGGTTGTTAAAACTATTTTTTTTATTTTTAAAATTGCCACAATTAAAATCCAAATTAAGGATGGAGGTGTTTTGATGTTTAAAATCAATGAACACATAATGTATGGAAATGTAGGAGTTTGTCAGGTAGTAGATATAACTAATGAGAAGTTTGCAAATAATATGCAAAGGGAGTGTTATGTTCTAGATCCTATTTATTCTAAGAATACAGTAATAAAAATTCCTGTAGATAATGAAAGAATTGCAATGAGAAAGATTCTTTCAAAAGAAGAAATAACTTCATTAATTAATGACATAAATAATAGAGAAGTTTTATGTATAGAAGATGATAAAAAGAGAAATGAACAGTTTAAGTCTATGCTTAAAACAGGAAAGTGTGAAGAGTTAATTACAATAATAAGAAGTATAGATTTAGATAGGCAAAATAAACAGGCTATAGGTAAAAAGTTAAGTAAAGGTGATGATGAAATAATTCAAATAGCAGAGAAACTATTAAGTGAAGAATTTTCTGTTATCTATGATATATCACCAGAAGAAGTTACTGATTATATAAAAGAAAATATAGTTTAATATATAGGATTATCATAAAAACATAAGAAAATAGAACAATTATATTTACAAAATAGAAAAAAGCTATAAGTAATTTTATAGCTTTTTTTCTATATGATTAATTACCATTTATAACAACTTCAAGGTTACCTGTATAAGGATCTATAATGAGACCGTGAATATTTATATCTTTAGGGATTAGCGGGTGATTTTTTATTAAAGACACACTTTCCCTTATAGAATCTTCTACAGATTCAAATCCATGTAACCATTTATTAATTTCGATTCCACAATTATTTATTGTTGATATTGTATTAGTAGATATCCCTCTCTCTACCATTTTATTTATAAGGCTATCAGTATCTAGGTTGCTCATTCCACAACCATGATGCCCAATAACCATTATATCTTTTGCATCAAATTCGTAAACAGCAACAATTATACTTCTAATAATGCTTCCAAAGGGATGCATAACTGTAGCACCTGCATTTTTTATTATTTTGGCATCACCATTTTTTATATTTAGTGCTTTAGGTAATAACTCTGTTAATCTTGTATCCATACATGATAAAATAACCATTTTTTTATTAGGATTTTTTGTTGATTCAAACTCTTTATAATCTTCATTAGCTACGAACTTCTTGTTGTATAATAAGATTTCATCTAATCTACTTAAATTATTAAAACTCATAAGAAACACCTCAAATATATTTGAATATTGAAATATATTATATACTAGTTAGCAATTTAATTCTATATTATTAATATTTAAGTTTTGTTAATTTTTTAGAATAATAAATAAAGATAATTAATATTATAGTAAATAAACGGAGAGACTTTATTATATAAATAATATGTATTATATTCAGTATATATTAAGCAATTGTATGGGAGGGGAAATTAAATGAAAAATAATGAAAAAATATTATTAGGAACTGCTTGCTTTTTAGGGGGAGTAGTAGCTGGATTTTTGATTGCGCCTATTAAAAAAGGTGTTTATTGTGGAAACAATAATGGGAATTGTGTTGTAGCGAAGGAAGACTTAGAAGAAATTATAGACCAAAATTTAGATAATGAAGAATTAGTTCAAGAAGCTAAGGAAGAGTAAATTATAAAAGGCAAGTCATTATTTTGACTTGCCTTC
Source organism: Clostridium hominis (assembly GCF_014287825.1). Taxonomy (NCBI): domain Bacteria; kingdom Bacillati; phylum Bacillota; class Clostridia; order Eubacteriales; family Clostridiaceae; genus Clostridium; species Clostridium hominis. Next base: position 68,774 of record NZ_JACOOO010000022.1, on the reverse strand, counting down.
TATAATTTTAAGCAGTAACTTCATCTGAAGTATCATATTTAGCTAATAATTTTTTTATTGTTCTATGATAATATAGTGTTAAAGGTACAGATGCAGCTATCCAAGCTATTGGATCTGCCAAGCATATACCAAAGAATCCCCAAAATGCTGGAAGTGTAAATGCCACTAAAGCTCTAGCTCCAAGTTCTGCAACACCAGCCATCATAGGAACAAAACTTTCTCCTATACCTTGTAGGGCGTTTCTAAATATAAATATTAATCCTAAAGGTATAAAGAATATTCCAGATACAGTAAGAACTTGTTTTGAGTAAGCTATGATTTGAGCATCTGGATTTTCTATAAATAATTTAACAAATTGAGTACCAAAAGCTATAAGTACAAACCCTGAAATTATGCTAGTTATTATAGAAATCTTAACAGCTTTATTAACACCATCTTTTATACGGTCATATCTTTTTGCACCAAGATTTTGTCCACAATAAGTTGCCATTGTTACACCATAAGTAACTGCTGGTTGCATTACTAGTTGTAGTGCTTTTGATGAAGCAGTATATGCTGCTATAACAGTTGATCCTAAAACATTTAATGCACCTTGAACTGTAATTAAACCTAATGCAGTTATTGAAAATTGTAATGCCATAGGAATACCAATTTTTAAATGTTTGATATACATACTCTTTTTAACGTTGTAATCTTTTCTTGATAATTTTAAAATTGCATATTTCTTTAAGATGTATATGAAGCAAAGTATAGCAGATACACCTTGAGAGATAATAGTTGCATATGCAGCACCAGCTACTCCCATCTTAAAGTTTATTATAAACACTAAGTCTAATACTATGTTTAGTATAGAAGAAATTATTAAGAAGTACAATGGAGATTTACTATCACCAAGAGCTCTTAATATACTTGCCATCATATTATAAGCAACTGTAGTTACTATACCAGCAAATATTATTGCCACATAGATATATGCATCATTAAAAATATTATCAGGAGTATTCATTAAATGAAGCAATGGTTTAGCTGCTATTAAGCTAGTTGTAGTTAATATTACAACTAATGCTGCACATAATACCACTGAGCTTGAAACGGCTTTACGTAATCCCTTTTCATCATTAGCTCCAAAACGTTGAGATACCATAACGGAAAAACCACTAGTTAAACCTAATGCAAATCCATTTATTAAAAATACTAATGAACCAGTAGATCCAACAGCAGCTAATGCATCAACACCAACAAATCTACCAACTATTATCGTATCCACCATGCTATAAAACTGCTGGAATACATTTCCTATTAATAAAGGTATAGAGAAAAGCAAAATATGCTTTACTGGACTACCTTGAGTCATATCTTTAGTCATCTTTAAACCTCCCCAAATAATTAAATTAATTTATTTCACAATTACATAGAATACCATCTTTCTATCCTTTAAACAAGAAGAAAAAAACAATTTTCACAAAATGAAAATATTATGATATTATGAGTAAAATAGATGGTAATATAAGTTAAGAAAAGTAAGGTGATGAGATGAAGAAGACAATTGGTATATTAGCCCATGTTGATGCTGGAAAAACAACATTTTCTGAGCAAGTGTTATATCATACAAAGTCGATAAGAAACAGAGGAAGAGTAGATCATAAAAATTCATTTTTGGATAGCCATAATATTGAAAAAGAAAGAGGAATAACAATATTTTCTGATGGAGCAGTTTTTGAATTTAAAGATAATACTTATTATTTAGTTGATACTCCAGGTCATATTGATTTCTCTACAGAAATGGAGCGTTCTATAGGGGTAATGGACTATGCTATAGTTTTAATAAGTGCAGTAGAGGGAGTACAAGGACACACAGAAACAGTATGGCAATTATTAAGAAAATATAATGTTCCTACCTTTATTTTTATAAATAAGCTTGATAGAGTAAATGCAGATAAAGATAAGGTTATTAATGAGATAAAAAGAGTTTTGTCAAAAGATATATTTTACATAGAAGAAAACATAAAAGAAGAAGAGTTAAGTCAAGAACTTATAGAGTTTATAAGTGAGTATGATGAAACTTTATTAGAAAGATATTTCGAAGGTGACTATGATAAGCAAAGTTGGATTAATACTTTTAAAACTTTAGTAAAAGAAAATAAGGTATTTCCTTGTTTTGGAGGGTCAGCTTTGCAAGATGAGGGAATTATAGAGCTTTTAAACAATCTAGACTATATAACATTTACTGAATACGATGAAAAGTCAAAGTTTGCAGCAATAGTATATAAAATACGTCATGAAGCTAATGGTAATAGGGTAACTTTTATAAAAGCTTTAGAAGGTACATTAAAAGTTAGACATGAAATAACGTACAGGGGAGATATTAGTGAAAAGATAAGTTCTATAAGAATATATAATGGTAATAAATTTAAAACTGTTGATGAGGTTAAAGCTGGAGATATTTTTGCTGTAACTGGTTTATCAAGAGCTAATGCAGGAGAAGGTCTAGGAGAATTAAATAAAAATATAAAATATAACATGATTCCAACGTTGATGTCTAAAGTAATATTTGATCCGATATACAACATTAAAGATGTTTTGGGATATTTTAAACTGTTAGATGCAGAGGATCCAGCTTTAAATGTAGTATGGAATGAAAGTTTACAAGAGATTCATGTTCATATTATGGGGAAAATTCAATTAGAGATATTAAAAGAAGTAGTAAAAGATAGATTTAATTTAGATATTGACTTTGGGCCATGTAAGATATTATATAAAGAAACTATAAGAAATTCTGTAAAAGGTTATGGGCATTTTGAGCCTTTAAAGCATTATGCAGAAGTACATTTAAAGTTGGAAGCATTAGAAAGAAATTCAGGAATAGAATTTAAAAATAAATGTCATGCAGATAACCTGACCACCGGACATATGAATTTAATAAGAACACATATTTTTGAAAGAGAGCATCATGGAGTTTTAACAGGTTCATCATTAACTGATGTAAGGGTTACTTTATTAACAGGTAGGGCTCATAATAAACACACTGAAGGTGGAGATTTTAGAGAGGCAACATTTAGAGCTTTAAGGCAAGGATTAGAAAAAGCGGATAATGTATTATTAGAACCATATTATAAGTTTAAGATAGATGTTCAACTTGATTATATGGGAAGAGTTTTATCGGATATACAAAAATTAAGTGGAACATTTAATCCACCAGAAATTAATGAAGATAGGGTAACGGTAATAGGAAGAGGTCCAGTTAAGACTTTTATGGACTACAGCTCAGAGGTTATAGCTTTTTCTAAAGGAAAGGGAAGTATAAATTTAATTTTTGATGGATACGATGAGTGTCATAATACTGAAGAGGTTATTGAAGAGATTGGATATAGAAGAGATGCTGATATAGAATATAGTTCAAGTTCAATTTTTTGCTCAAAAGGACAAGGATATGTTGTGCCTTGGGATAAAGCAGAGGAAGAGATGCATTGTGAAATAATTTAAAATATAAATACCTTTGGAAGATGATTTTTTACATAGTATAGCTAGTATTTTCATCTTATCCAAAGGTAATTTTTATTTTTAAGAATATTAAAATTTTCATTTGATAGAATATTATTTCTAATATCTGCTAAAGAAATTTTAATATTTTTTATAATCTTTATGCTCTTTTTCTTCACGTTTCTTTTCTTTAATCCTATCATTAATTGCCCAAATTAAAAGTCCAATAGATCCTATAATAATAGCTAAATAGAAAAATATAATTAGAGTAGCAATAATCATATTATAATTACCTCTACTTAATTACAACTGCAGTTCCGTATGCAACCATTTCAGCAGCACCAGCAGCTACAGCAGAAGACATAAGTCTCATACCTATTATAGCATTAGCACCCATAGCTTCAGCTTCATCAACCATTCTACCAATAGCTATTTGTCTTGCTTCTATAAGCATGTCATTGTAACCTGTCATTTCACCACCAACAAGATTTTTGAAGCTTGCAGTTATATCCCTTCCTATATTTTTACATCTAATAGTACTTCCTTTTACTAATCCTTTTAGTTCTACAATTTCTTTTCCTGGAACTGTATCAGTAGTTAATATAATCATAAATAAATCCTCCTAAAATTTTCTATGTACTTATAATAGCATGAGTTAAAAGAGAATGCAATAAGAGTTATTAAAAAACGTATAAAAAGATTTAAAAAAATATATAGCATCGTAGAAAATTAATAAAATTAAAATAAAGGGAATCTTTTAAAAGAAAAATACAAATATTACTTTTAGAAAGAAAATATTTAAGGAGGATAATTATGTTTGGAATACCAACTATTGAATGGGTAGGGTATGCGGCATCAATTTGTATAGCAATATCTTTATTGATGACTGATATGTTTAAGTTGAGAATTATAAACTCCATAGGATGTATCTTATTTGTAATATATGGTTTTAGTATAAAGGCTTATCCTGTTGGAGGAATAAACTTATTTATATTTTTTGTTAATATATATTTTATTATTAAGATGAGAAGAGATAAACAAAACTAAAAGGGTTATGAAAAGCTTGATCTTTTCATAACCCTTATTATATTTTACAATTCTAGTTTTTCTTTTATAGTTCTAACAACACCATTATCATCATTTGACTTCGCCATAAATCTAGCAACTTTCTTTAAGTCAGAGTGAGCATTTTCCATAGCATAGCTATGATAAGCACTTTGCATCATTTCAAGGTCGTTTAAATAATCACCAAAAACCATAGTTTCTTCATGCTTAATATTTAATAACTTTTGTAGTTTGCTTATTGCTAGTCCTTTGTTTACGCCTTTAGCCATCATATCAAGCCAAATTTCACCGGCAACTGCAATTTGAACTTTATCATTATAATCAGTAAAGTATTTATAACTATTATTTTCAGAACCATTGAAGTCACAGATAGTTACTTTTAATATATCATCATGAACTTTTGAAAGGTCATCTACAATTTTAACTTTTGCATAGTATTTATTGACTTGTTCCATAAATCTTTTATCAGTATTATCTATATAAGCCGCTTTTTTTCCACAAAGAATAACATAAGCATTTTCGATAGTATGTCCAATTTTTATAAGTTCTAAAGCAATTCTTCTATCTAAAGAGTTAAGAAGAATTTCCTTACCTTTATGCATAACAAAAGTACCATTTTCTGCGATAAACATCATGTTATCTTTAATATCTTCAAATCTGTCAACAAGATTATAATATTGTCTTCCAGATGCAGCAGCAAAAATAATATCCTTTTCTTTAAGTTTTTCAAAAACTTCATAAAACTCAGGATTGATTTTATTATTTGAATCTAATAGTGTTCCATCCATATCTGTTGCAATTAATTTTATCATTTAAAATCCTCCGAGAATATCTAATATAATTTATTAAACTTTATTGTTTGATTACAGTTTATATTGTTTTTTATTGTTTTACAAGATGAATTTTCGAAACAAATATAAATTATTTTGGAAAAATAGTAAAATATAATTTATAAGTATATAATTATAAAAGTACAAGGTATAAGTACATAGGAAGGGATAATTTATGAAAAGAGAAATAAATGTAATAGATTTAAAGTTTAATGAGGAATTAATGAAAATTGATAAGCCAAGAAAAATAGTTATTCACCATACTCATAATCCTAACTTAACTGTAGAATCTACTCATAAGTTACATATAGAGAGATTTAAGTGGGCGGGTATTGGATATAATTATTTTATTGAAAAAAGTGGTGATATATTTCAAGGTAGGGGTATGTATGTAGGCGCACATGCTAAAAATCATAATAGGGACTCAATAGGAATAGCTTTAGCGGGGAATTTTGATGAAGATTTACCTACTGAAGAACAAATCGAAAGCTTAGTAGATATTTGTTTAGAATTTATGATTAATTATGATATTGAACCTATTAGAGTGATAGGACATAGAGAAATTGAAGGTGTAGAGAAGACGTGTCCAGGATTATTATTTGATATGGATAAGTTTAGAGAATTATTAATTGAAAGATTAGATAAAATTAAATAAAAGTATGCTTATTCGAAAATAGAATAAATAGATTTAGTATTAAAGATAGGAATTTTCCTATCTTTTTTTGTGTGCATAATAGAATAAAAGATTACTAAAAATAAGATGATGAGAGAGGTGATAAATAAAATGAAAGTAATACAATCAACTTGTAATTATTGTTCTATTGCATGTAATTTAGATTTTCATGTGGAAGATAATCATATTGTAAAGGTAGTACCTACAGCAGGATATCCTGTTAATAATGGATTTTGTTGTATTAAGGGATTAAATCTAGATAAACAAAATACAAAGTACAATAATCCAGTATTACCGCTAATAAGAGACGAAGAAGGAAACATGAATCAAATATCATGGAATGAGGCTTGCAAGTATTTTGCAAAGAGAATAAAAGAAATACAAGAGCAATATGGCAAAGAGAGTGTAGCATTTATAAGTACCGGTCAGCTTGCAACAGAAGAAATGGCTCTTATAGGACATATAGGAAGAAATTATCTAGGTGGAAATGGTGATGGTAATACAAGGCTTTGTATGGCTACATCAGTTGTAGCTTATAAACAAAGTTTTGGATTTGATGCTCCGCCATACACACTTCATGATTTAGAAGTATCTGATGTAATTATATTTATTGGAGCAAATCCAGTAGTTGCCCATCCAATACTTTGGGGAAGAGTCAAAAATAATCCAGGAGCAAAGATAATAACTATTGATCCTAGACGTTCAGAAACAGCATGTAATTCAGATATATGGATAGATATAAGACCTAAGACAGATTTATATTTATTATATACTTTAGCAAATGTATTAATCGAAAAAGGATGGATTGATAAAGAGTTTATAGAAAATCACACAGAAGATTTTGATGGTTTCAAAGAACATGTTAAAAAGTACACTTTAGACAATGTGGAAGAGAAAACAGGAATATCTAAAGGAAGAGTTCTAGAGCTTGCTGAGATAATACATAATGGTAAGAAAGTATCCTTCTGGTGGACTATGGGAGTAAATCAAAGTTATCAAGCTGTAAGAACAGCCCAAGGAATAATCAATCTAGCACTTATTACAGGAAATATAGGAAGAGAAGGAACAGGAGCTAATTCTATAACAGGCCAATGCAATGCTATGGGATCAAGAGTATATAGTAATACTACTGGGCTTTATGGTGGTGGTGATTATGATAATGAAACAAGAAGAAAAGCTGTTGCTAAGGCTTTAAATATAGGTGAAGAAATGCTGCCTAAAAAGCCAACAATACCTTATAATGTTATAATTCAAAAGGTTATAGAAGGAGAAATAAAGGCTTTATGGGTAGTTGCTACGAATCCAAGATCATCATGGATCAATAATGAAGAATTTAGAAAAGCAGCAGAGAAAATAGATTTCTTAGTAGTTCAAGATATGTATGGTGAAACAGATACAACTAAATATTGTCATTTATTATTGCCATCTACTGGAGGACTTAAGAAAAAAGGTGTTCTTATAAATACAGAGAGAAGATTATCTACTATAAATCCAGTACTTGAAAAGAATGAAGATGAACTCACTGATTATGACATATTCTTGAAAATAGGTGAGGCTCTTGGTATGGGAAGTCTTTTAGATAAATGGAGAACTCCAGAGATAGCATTTGAGACATTGAAGGAATGTAGCAGGGGTATGCCTTGTGATATTACAGGAGTTACTTATGATATGATTACTAACTCAAAGGGAGTACAATGGCCATTTAGAGCTGGTGAAAAGTTAGAATGTAATGAAAGAAGATTATTTGAAGATAAAAAGTTTTATACTCCAAGTGGAAAAGCAAAGCTTATATATGAAGATGTAGCAGAGTGGCCAATAAAATTATCTGAAGAATATCCTTATGTATTAAATACAGGAAGAGGAACAGTAGGGCAATGGCATACTCAAACTAGAACTAGGGAAATACCTGCTGTTACCGCTATAGTACCAGAACATGCCTATATAAATATAAATCCAGAACTTGCAGAAGAGTTAAATATTAAAGAAAATGATAAAGTTAGAGTAAATTCTGCAAATGGTGTAAGCAAAGAATTTATAGCTAAACTTTCTAGAACAGTTAAAAAGGGAGAAATATATGCACCTATGCATTATATTGAAGCTAATGCATTATTACCATCTTTTTTTGATACATATTCAAAGGAACCTTCTTATAAGTTAGTTCCAGTTAATATAGAGAAAGTAAGTTAGGTGATTAATTATGAAGAGAATTAAAATAGATAGGAAAAAATGTATTGGATGTTTGACTTGTACGACAGCTTGCATAGTATCCCATGGTTCAGAAGATACAAGAAGTAGAATTGCTATAAATAGTGAAGGAAGATATTCACCAATATTTTGTAGACATTGTGATAGACCAGAATGTGTTTATACATGTATGACAGGAGCAATGAGAAGAGATAATGAAAGTGGTCTTGTTTTATACGATAAGTCAAGATGTGCAAGTTGCTTTATGTGCATAATGGCGTGTCCTTATGGTGTATTAAAAATGGATCATTTGAATAATAGGGAAGTAATGAAATGTGATATGTGTAGGGAAACAGAAAGTGGATACCCTCAATGTGTAGCAAAATGTCCTATGGCGGCAATAACACTAGAGGAGGTAGATGAGATATGAGATATGTGGTTGTTGGGGCATCAGCAGCAGGAATAAGTGGAGCAAAAACTTTAAGAGAGCTAGATAAGGCAGCTGAAATAATATTAATTTCAAAAGATGATTATGTATATTCTAGGTGTATTCTTCATCATTACTTAGATGGAAGAAGAACTATAGAAGATTTAGATTTTACCCCAAGAAAGTTCTTTGATTTATATAATATAGAATGGATGAAAGGAACTGAAGTTATAGGCATAGATCCTAAGGAACATAAATTAAAATTAGATAATGGTGAAGAGTTAAGCTATGATAAGGTGTTATTAGCTACAGGATCATCCTCATTTATACCACCAGTACCAGGATTAAGGGAAGGGAATAATGTTGTAGGGTTAAGAAATTTAGATGATGCCATTAAAATTAAAGAGGTAGCAGAAAAATGCAAAAATGTAGTTATACTAGGGGCTGGTCTTGTAGGTGTTGATGCGTTAGCTGGTCTTGTAGATTATGATGTTAAGTTAACTATGGTTGAAATGGGAGATAGAATATTACCACTTCAATTAGATAGTTATGCAGCTAAGGTTTATCAAGATATGCTTACAGATAAAGGTGTGGATTTAAAGCTTGGAGTAAGAGCTGAAAAACTAGTTTTAGACCAAAGTAATAACCCAGTAGAATTACTTTTAAATACAGGAGATAAAATACCTTGTGATTTAGTTATAGCTTGTACCGGAGTAAGATCAAATATTGGATTTTTAAAAGATAGTGGAATAGATACAGATAAATTTGGACTTATAATAAATGAAAAAGGTGAAACTGATACTAAGGACGTTTATGGTGCTGGTGATATTACAGGAAGAAATCCTATATGGCCAACAGCAGTAAAGGAAGGAATAATAGCAGCTAATAATATGTATGGCAAAGAATTATACATGACAGATTTCTTTGGTAGTAAAAATACAATGAATTTTTTAGGGTTAGCAACTATGTCTTTAGGGGTTGTAGTTAAACCAGATGATTCATATCAAGAAGAAGTAGATTTTGATGGTAAGGATTATAAAAAAGTTATATATAAGGATGGAAAGATTTACGGTGCTATAATCCAAGGGGATTTATCTTATGCAGGTGTTTTAACTCAGCTTATAAAAGAAAAAATAGATGTATCAAAAGTAAAGAAACCATTGTTTGATATAGATTATGCAGATTTTTTTAATATAAAAGAAAATCTTGAATATACTTATTAAAGTTTGCTAAAGCAAAAGAGAAATATTTGACTTTGATAAAGAGAAATATGTCCTTCTGATAAGGCAATATACATCAAAAGTGTAGAGAAATGTGCCTACGGCAGATACAAGATTTATGCCGCAGGCATTTATTTATTCTGGCGTAAGCCAATATTTATCTATGTCGTATACATACATTTTTCTTTTGCATAAGCAAAATATTTCTCTGTAGCTTTAGCTACATATTTATCTTCAGCTTGCTGAACATTTCTCTTGCTAAAGGTAAGACTACATATATTCACAAACAAATAGTTTGACAATCAAATAAAAATACTGTATTTTAATTAAAAGGAGGATGAGATGGATAGGATATATGAATTAGCTAAGGGATTAGGAAAGTTATATGATAAAAGAGTTAATGGCTTTTTTATAGGAAAAGCAGTTTTGAATATTTATTATGATTATGAAGAAAAGATGGCTTCTATAAAAAGCGAAGTTACAAAAGATGGACAACTATATAAACGATGTTCGGCTTATATAGTTGATAATGATAAGAAATGCATAAGTTGTGATATTACATTAATAAGGCCAAGGAATAATAGTAAATTAAAAGACGACTACATCTCTATAGAGGATAAAAAGCAGTTATTAGCAAAGGTAAGTTATAAAGAGGTGGAAGAGTTCATTAATATTACTGGTGATAAGAATACACTACATGACAAAGGACATTTAATAGTACCAGGTATGATTTTGTTAAATTATATAGATAACTATTTAAAGGATAGGAAAATAGAATTTTCAAAGTTAGAAATTAGATTTTTAAGACCGGTATATGTAAATGAAGAAATTTCTATCAATATAGATAGAGATACTATATCAATAATTTCTATAAATAAAATAGTTATAAAAGGAGTATTTAAATAAATGATTAATGTAGCACAGAAAAATAAAGTTAGAGATATAACTGCTATTGGATTAATGGTTGCTCTTTTATGCATATCATCATATATAGCTTTTCCCCTACCATTTACGCCAATAATGTTAACATCACAAACTATAATAATTAATTTAATAGCTATTACAATGAATACTAAGAATGGGGTATTATCAATAATTGTATTTTATCTTATTGGAGCAATTGGATTGCCAGTATTTTCAGGGGGAAGGTCTGGTGTTGGAACTTTAGTAGGACCTAGTGGCGGTTATTTCTTAGGGTTTTTATTAACAGTACTCGTTATTACTTTAATAAAAGGAAAGAATTTAAATTTAAAAAAATCAATAATATTAACTGTATTTGTAGGTATGACCATGATATACATTTGTGGAGCTGCTTGGATGGGATATTATAATGGATTATCATTTATGGAAAATCTAAAAGTTTCTATATTGCCATTTATTCCAGGGGATCTTATTAAATGTGTTTTAGCATCATTTATAGGTGTAAGGATTAATAAGATTTATGGAGTTGGTAATGAGTAATGTTTATATTTTGGGAGGATTAAGAAGTCCTATAGGTATAACCAATGGTATATTTAAAAATATTTTAATTGAAGATTTAGCTTCTAAGGTAATAAAAGATGTTATAGATAAATTTAAATTAAAATATATTGAAGAAATAGTTTTGGGGAATTCTGTAGGTGGAGGAGGGAATATAGCTAGATTATGTTCTTTAAATGCTGATTTAAATATTCCTTCCTACACAATAGACATGCAATGTGCTTCATCATTAGAAAGTATAGCTATTGGATATAGTAAGATTGCAGCTGGATTAAAGGATTTAATATTAGTAGGTGGGGTAGAAAGTACATCTATGGAACCTACAAGAAGTTATGCCAAAAATCATCCTAAATATTCAAAGAATAATAAAGAATATAAAGTAGCTAAATTTTCACCAGAAAATTATGATGAACTTGTAATGATAAAAGGTGCTGAAAGAGTTGCAGAGAAGTATGAATTTACTAAAGAGGAGCTAGATAAGTACGCTATTGAAAGTCATAAAAAGGCTATGAAGGCTAGGGACAGTAAAGTTCTTAGTGATATAATTGCACCTATAAATGGAATAATCAATGATGAAGGAATAAGAGATAATATTAATGAAAGATTATTAAGTAAAGTTAAGCCTATATTAGGAAAAGGAAATAAAATAACTGCAGGTAACTCTTGCTTAACTCATGACGGTGTTGCTATTTTAGTTTTATGTTCAGAAAAATATTTAAAAGATAATAATATTAAAGGTAGCTTTAGAATAGTAGATTTTGAAGAATCAGCAGGAAATCCAGATTATAGTCCAGAAGCAGCTTTATACTCAATAAATGTGCTATTGAAAAGTAATAATCTTACAAGTGATGATATTAGTTATTTTGAGGTTAATGAAGCTTTTGCAGTTATAAGTGCATTAATAAATAAAAAATATAATATTAATGAAAGGCTAAATATATTTGGTGGTGCTTTAGCATACGGACATACTTATGGAGCTTCTGGGGGAATAATAACTTTACATTTATTAAAAGCATTGGAAGTAGTAAAAGGGAAATATGGAATAGCATCTATAGCTTCAGCCGGTGGATTAGGAGTATCTATGTTAATAGAGAGGATTTAGGATTATGACTTTTTATAATTTAGTTAGAAAAGTAGTCAGAAATAATAAAGGAAAAGTATTTCTTATTTGTGATGAAAAAAGTACACCTATGAAATGCTGTTAAAAGATATTAATAATATAAAAGATAAGCTTATAGATAGGAAGATTAGAAATAGAAAAATAGGAATAGTGAATAGTGATATTTATTTACAGATAGTATATTTTATAGGTATATTAGAATCTAAAAATATTCCTATTTTAATTAATATAGAGATTCCTAGAGATACTATTGAATTAATTAAGGAGAAATATAATCTTAGCATTCTAAAAGATGATTTAGGGATGTTCTCAAAAAAGATAGATAATTTTGAATTTGATGGATTTGGAGTTTTATCTTCGGGAACTACTGGCTTACCAAAGATTATTTTTAGAAGTGAGGAAAGTTGGATTAAATGTTTTGATTATCAAAGCGAAATATTTAATTTAAATAAGAATTCTATAGGCTTTATTCATGGTTCTTTAAATTTTTCTGCAAATCTAAATTATTTAATTCACTTTATTTATTTAGGTGCTACAGTAATAAGTAGCGAAAAGAAGATGATAAAAAGCTGGATTGATATAATTGAAAAAGAAAAAGTAAATTCAATCTTTTTAGTTCCTAGCAAATACAAAATTATGTTAAGAAGAGATAATAGAGTTTTAAGTGATGTTAAAAGTGTTGTAAGTGCAGGAGAAAAACTAGACATTTCTATTATAAAAGATATGAGAAATATGTTTTGTAATGGAAAGATAGTTGAATATTATGGTTGTAGTGAAACAAGTTTTATATCTTATAACATTTTTAAAGATGAATTTAACTATACTAAAGGAATTCTATTTCCAAAAGTTATTGTTAAAAATGAAGGACATGATTTATATGTAAACAGTCCTTATTTAGCATACGGATATAGGGCTTATTATAAGGTTAGTGATAAAGGGTATATTTATGATCATAAGCTTATTTTAATTGGAAGATATGATAATGTTATTAATAGAAGTGGAGTAAAGATTAGTCTTAAAAATATAGAAAATGAATTAAGTAAGTTAAGCTATTTAGATCAATATGTAGTATTTTCTAAGAAAGATGTTATCCATGGAGAAGAAGTATATGCTGCATTAGTTCTAAGAGAGAAGAATGTTGATAAGGGTAAAATAATAAAAGACTTAAGGAGAAATTTGATTAAGTACGAGGTGCCTAAGATAATAATATTAGATAATATTCAATTAAACGTTAATGGTAAAATAGATATAATTAACTTGAAGAATATATAGGAGGAGAACATTAAGTAAGTTCTTCTCCTAATTTTTTTAAGAAATAATTAATTTCATCTTTATTTGAGTTATAATAAATTTTATTATCAACTTTATTTAATTTAACAAGTCCACATAAAACTAAAGAGTTCATATGATAAGATATAGTAGCAGTGGTAAGAGAAAGCTTTTCAGCAATCTGTTGACCATACATAGGACCATTATTAAGCATTTTTAATATTTCATATTTACTTTTATCTCCTAAAGCCTTTAATTTATCTTGTAATAATTCAGATTCATTTTTTTTGCCATTAGTTAAGGCTATTAGTTCCTTAAATTTATATCCGAAATAGCAATTATATCTACCAGGTATAGCGCTAATTTTTCCTTCATTATACGTAATATCTATAGATTTAAAGTTAATCATAGATGGATATATATTTAAAATAGAATCATTATCAAGTTTAAAACCAAATAATGAAGTTAAATAGTCTGGATTTTCTTTAAAGGTAGTATTTAATTCCTTAATAAAGATCTCTTTATCTTTATCCAAAATGGAAAATGTATTTTTAAATATTTCTAAAGAATCAGTTATTATAGATATCAATTCTAGTAAGTGTTTTCTGCTATCTTCTAATAATACAGTTAAATTCCATTTTATTTCTGGAGATAGATTTTTACTATTTGATATTAGAAACTTTAAAAGTGACTCTTTTGAATTAATAGACTTTAAAGAGTTTGAATCAAAAATATCTTCTAAGAATGAAATTATATCTCTTATTAAATTACTTTCTAATTCACTAGTTGGCAAAGATAATATTCTTTTTTTCACAGATTGCAGATCTTCTAAATCTAAATTAACTAAAAATATATTAGCTAAAAAGTTATTTGTTTTAGAATCACTATCTTTTATATCTTTAAAATAAAATTGAATTTTATCCATAGGTATTTTATTTTGTTTTTTAAATTTATCAATAAACTTATGAAAGTTTTTTAAATTATTCTTTTTGTATTTATCTTTATCTAAGCTTTCTTTATCAAGAGTTTTATTAAATGATTCTATTTCTTCATCTTCATTAGCTAAGTAATAAAATGTTTTGAATAATTCATAGATAGGATTTATATCTTTTTTAATAATATAATTCATTAAAATTATCTCTCCTCTACAGTAAAAGTTAGTTTATATGTCACTTAATCCTTTATTAAATCTTTGAAGTATAAATAAAATTATTGTGCCTATTCCAAAGATTAAAAATAAGGTAGATGTATTCAAAAATATACAAAGGCTAGCTACTAAAAGTGAGCCAATAGGAGTAGCAGCCATTACTAATGCATTAAATACTCCAGCTACTCTTCCTAAGAATTCTTCTTTTATACATTCCATAAAAGCAACATTTATAAGTGTCATAAGTACTCCAGCTGTGAGCCCAAATAGAATACAAAGTAAAGCTAATAGTATATATGTGATAGAAATATTTGCTGAAATCTTAAGAAGTGGGAATGAAAAATAACAGATACCAAAAAGTATTCCACAAGATACAAAAACATTTATACCTTTAAATTTTTCTTTTAGCTTTGGAAAAATTAAACTACCTAAAATCATACCTATAGTAAGTGTAAAATTTGCTACTCCAACAGCGTTAGGACCAAGCTTCAATTCATCGCCAATAAAAGCAATGTTTAAAGTATTAAAAGGAAGAAGTAAAACTCCAAAGAAGGCCCCGAAGAGACAAATCGATAATATAACTTTAGTTTTAGTCATATAATTGAATCCATCTTTTAAGTCGTGGAAATACCCTTTTAATTCTAGAGGTTGCTTTTGTAGTTTTTCATTTCTATATTTTACAAGCAACATAAACACTCCACATAGATAAAAGCTAAGGGCATTAATAATCATGCCACCACTAATTCCTATTAAACCAATTATTCCTGATGCTATAGCTAAACCAACTAACTCAACAACTCTTGATAGAGTGGAACTTAAAGACATTCCGTAAGAGAAAAGCTCCTTATCTAATATAAGAGGAAGTGTTGATACAGATGCAGGTGATTGAAAAGCTTCAAAAGTTGAATTTATAAATGTAAATATAAATAAATGATAAGTCCTAAGAGTACCGCTTAAAAACATCAAAGCAGTAATAGTAACAACAACAGCACGACCCAAATTACATATAAAAAGCACATTTTTTTTCTTTTTATAACTTATAATAACGCCGGCAATAGGTTGAAATAAAATCGTAGGAATGGCATTTATACCGAAAAGTAAAGCCATAAGTGAAGTTTTACCTGTTACCTCATATACCATCCATCCATAAGCAATTGTATCAATAGAATCCCCAAACCTTGATATTAATTGCCCTAACAAATAAAATAAGTAGTTTTTTTCTTTAATTATTGAACCATATCCAAGTTTCTTTCCTTTTTCTTCTACAAACATATGCAAGCCCCCTTTTGATATTATGGAAAATTAATATAGTTAAATATTAACATTATATTAGATAGATATCAATATATATTAGATAAATATCTAATTTATAATTTTTTTATATCTAACATAAAGTTAATATGTATTTAGTAATAGACGCATATGATAGAAGTGAGATATTAATTATAGGTACATATTTTAAGAAAAAATTTATTGAAGTGAGGGGAAAGAGAATGGGGAAGTTAAATTATAAAAAGACGTTTTTACTTGGCTTTGGTTTCTTTGCTACTAGTATAACCTGGTCGGTATATAATGCATTTATGCCTAAGTTATTAAGTAACTTTATTACAAGCTCAGCTATTATAGGATTTATTATGACCTTTGATAATTATTTTGCATTATTTATTCAACCAGCAGTTGGAATGTATAGTGATGGAATTAAGACGAGGTTTGGAAGAAGAATGCCTTTTTTAATGGTTGGGATGCCTTTAGCTGTACTATTTATATTTTTAATTCCAAATTACAAAGGATTAGCAACTCTGGTTGCAGCATTACTTTTAATGAACCTTTCAATGAGTTTATTTAGATCACCAGTTATTGCACTTATGCCAGATATAACTCCAGAAGAAGAGAGAAGTAAGGCAAATAGCATAATTAATTTTATGGGGGGAATAGGTTCTCTTATAGCGTTTTTTATAGGGTCAATTCTTTGGAACCTAAGTCCTAAATATCCATTTTACCTTGCTGGAGCTTTAGTATTATTATCTTTTATAATACTATTTACTTGTATTAAGGAAAAAAGGGATGTAATAAATTATGAGCAAGCAGAAAAGAAGATTAATTTTAAAGAAGGTTTTAAAGTAGCTTTTAAAAATCCAAGCACTAAGTTTTTACTTATGGCCATAAGTGCTTGGTTTATGGGGTATAACGGAATAGAGACTTTTTTTACTAGGTATGGAGAAATGTATCTTGGAATAGATGTAAGTGCAGCTGCTTTTAGTTTTACATTTATATCTTTAAGCTTTCTAGTCTTTGCGATTCCAGCAGGGATGATTGGTACTAAGCTAGGAAAGAAGAAAACTATAACTATTGGATTAATTGGAGCAATGGCTGTATTTTTTATTTTAATTTTTATAAAAAATATTTTAATTATAAGAGTATTCTTTGTAGCTTTAGGAATATTTTGGGCAATGATTAATATAAATTCATATCCATTTGTAGCTCAGATGTCACCCATTGGGTACTTGGGAACATTTACAGGAATGTATTATTTATTTTCATCAATAGCTAATATAGTATCACCACCGTTACTTGGAGTTGTATTTGACCTAATAGGCTTTAAGTGGATGTTTGCATATGGGCTATTCTTTATGATAATAGCATTTTTATTTATAAGAAAAGTAGAGTAGTTTGTTGGATCAAAAGAGAAGTATTGTCTAGGGATAGGAGAAATGTTCGACTACGTTAAAGAGAAATATTTGGTATTAGCTACAGAGAAATATATGCCTTTGGCATATATTTCTCTGCCAAAGGCATATTTATTTTCACGAAGTGAATATTTCTCTGGAGAAGCAATAATTCTCTTTAGCAAAGCTGAATATTTATCTTGGAGCAACCACTGCTTCATAGTTTCTTTGTGCTTGGTCCCAGTTTACAGTATTCCACCAAGCATCTATATAATCTCCACGTTTATTTTGGTATTTTAGATAATAAGCATGTTCCCATAAGTCTATTCCTATTATAGGTATTAAGCCTTGAGTTATAGGAGTATCTTGATTAGCAGTACTAATAATTGATAAATTACCTTCTTTATCTGAAACTAGCCAAGCCCACCCTGAGCCAAATCTATTTATGGCAGCTATTTTAAATCTAGTTTTAAAATCATCAAAAGATCCAAAGGTTTTACTTATTACTTTTGAGATATCACCCATAGGGACGCCTGGTTGTTCAGGAGCCATTATAGACCAGAAAAATTCATGGTTATAAACTCCTCCAGCGTTATTTATAATTGTTTGTTTAACATCGCTAGGAAGGGAATCCACATTGGTTAATAGTCCCTCTAATCCTTTTGAATATAATTCAGGATATTTTGATATCGCATTATTTAAATTATCTACATAGGCTTTTTGATGTTTGTCATGATGTAGAATCATAGTTTCCTTATCGATATATGGTTCTAAAGCATCATAATCATATGGTAATGGATTAAGAGTAAATTTGTTATTCTCTAATTCTTCACCATAACAGATAGATGATGTTAAGCTAAAGAAGGTTAAAAATAGACATAAAAATGTAAAAAGTTTTTTCATTTGTATCACCTCTATTATTAGTATGGATTTAATAAATATTTTTATAAAAATTTTTTTGAAAGTGAAACTTTTTATAAAAGAATTAGTCTAAGATTATATAGTACAAGTGGGGGTGAACAATTATGAAAGTTGTTAGAGTTAAAGTAAAAACAATTTTATTAGCGTTATTTATATTGTTTTTTACAATACCATATGTATTTTATTTCATAGGGGATTGGGGATATAGGAATTTAGATAAAGGAAATGAAAATGTAGGTACGTATACTATAGGATTTTTAAAGCTGTATGAGCATTACCCAACAGTAAAGACTAATATGGGTAAAATTTATTATATGCTTGGAATGGGAAATTACAATTATATAAAAGAGATATTATACTTTTATCCAAGTGGAATAACTGCAAATTCAAGTAATAATAGGAATGTGAAGCAAGCAGAAATTGCAAGAGATTATTTTGAAAAAGGTATACAGTTAGGGGAAGATGATAGATACTATGTTAATAACTTAAATGCACTTATTAATTTAGAAATGACATTGGGGAATAGTGATAAAGCATTTGAATTAATTAATAAGGCTAATGAGAGTGAGTCAGAGTTAGTTAGGCAGATGGCTTTGATTAACGAAGTAGTTTACTATGGAAAAATTGGTTATTATGATAAGGGAATTGAAATATGTGATAGTAGTATGGACTATTTGCCTTTATTAGAAAGTTATAAAGATGGATTAAACTATTTAAAAGGTGATTTTGATAAAATACCAACAGAACCATCAACTATATATTATACCGATGAATATAATGAAAAGCTTAAAATTAGTGCAGATAAAAATAGAAAAATAGCGAGTACAAATATTTTGAAAGATATAGATTTTGTTAGAAATATTAGAATGTATGATAATGATGACTTTGATTTAGAGGATGCTGAGTATGGAGAAGTGAGAGGAAGAGTTTTAGTCGGTAATACCCCTATAGCAAATGCAAAGGTATTTATAAAAATCCAAAGCTTAGGATTCTCTGTTTATGATAATGGTGTTTTAAACTTTGCTAATAATAACTATAATGAATCACAAATGGTTTATACAAATAAGAATGGAGAGTTTATATTCGAAAAAGTTTATCCAGATAAAGATTATGAAATAGTTGTAGGCATACCTTCTGTATTTGTAGATGGAGTAACGAGAAGGGAAACAGAAAGGGCTATAAATGTTGGCGGTGGAGAAAAAGTAAATGTTGATATAACATTTAATAAAGAGATAAATGTTAAGTCTGTTGTAACAGACTATAAAAAAGATGAGATAATAGTATCTTACGATAAAGTTGATAAAGCTGAAAGCTATGGAATAATGTTTATGATGAATGGGGTAGGCATAAATGCAGTTAATTTAGCTAGCTATAATGAAGAGGAAATAAGAATACCTTTAACTAATGGATCATTACAAGCATATTCTTTTCTAAGTTATGATGAAGATGAAAATGGCAATACAGTTATTACATCAAAATCTATTTTAGGTGGAATAGAGGAGAAAGACGTATGGATTAATGTTATAGCTTATGACAAAGATTATAAAGTATTATCAAGATCTATTAATCCAATTAAATTGGATATAAAAAAGAAAAAACTTAATCATGGGGAAAAGCTTATAAAAGATGGTAAGATAGAAGAAGGATATAATTGGTTATTAGAAGCATTAAAAAAAGAGCCAAATAATAAGGAATATATGTATCCATTAATGAGAATTGCTTATGATAGAAAAGATACTAAATTTGGTGATGAATTAGTAGATAGGCTAGAGAAAATAAATTGTACAGGATTTGATGAGGCTATGAGGTCTTATTATAATTGGCAGGAGTAAATTATGGTTAGCACTTTAGAGGGTAGAGATTTAGTAAACAGAGTAAGCGTTAATAGCGAGTCTGTATTTGATGAAATTATTGAAGCTTATGGTAATAAGATATTAAAGCTTTGCTTTGTACAGCTTGGAAATAAAGAAGAGGCTGAAGATGCAACTCAGGAGGTATTTATTAAGGTCTTTAAAAATATAAAAAGCTATAATGGTGATGCAAATATCTATACTTGGATATATAAGATCACTATAAATACATGCTTTGATATTTTAAAAAAGAAAAAGAAAAATTCTTATGACGATATTTCACTCTATATAGATTTTATTAAAGATAATAAGGAAACAGAAGATATTATTTTAAAAATTTAACATCGAGGAATATTAGACTAGCTTTAATGAAGATTCCAGAAAAATATAGAATTTTATTATATATGTTTTATTTTGAGGAATTAAAAATATCCCAAATAGCATCTATATTAGAAGAAAAAGAAAATACTATTAAGACAAGACTTAAAAGAGGAAGAAATGCTTTAAGAAGAATAATAGAAAGTGAGGGGATATAGTGGATGATAAAGAGTTTAATTTTTTATTTGATGAAAAAATCAAAAATAATATAAAGAATAGTTTTATTGATATAAGCTTTGATGAAAATTTGAAAAATAAGATAAAAGCTGAAGTTTTAAATAAAAGAAGCCTAAAAGATAAAATTGTTGATTTTTTAAATTATGAAGTAGAGATACCTATAGGGAAAATAGGTATAGTTGCAGCTCTTTTAGCAATTATTCCTACTACATTTACTATATATGAAGGTAAAAAAATAACTGATAATAATATTAGATTTCAAAGTGATAATGTTAACTACAGTAATATAGAAACTAATAATGGAAATGAATAAAAGGAAAATATTTTGAGGATTAATTGGTAAAAATATATTAAAATATATAAGAAATATTATGTGGTACAGGAGATTAGAAATGGATATAAACATACGAGAAGAATTAGAAAAGGACTATAAGGCAGTAGAAAGGTTAACGGAAGCTGCTTTTAAGAATGCAGAGCATAGTGATGGAAATGAACATTTATTAATAGGTAAATTAAGAAAAGGTGAATGTTTTATCAAGGAACTTTCATTAGTTGCAGAAGATAATGATAAAGTTATTGGGCATTTAATGCTTACTAAGGCAAAGATTGTTAATGGGGATAAGAGTGTTGAAACATTAGCGTTAGCACCAGTATCTGTATTACCTGAATATCAAGGGAAGGGTATTGGAAGTAAGCTTATAAATGTAGCGCTAGAAAGTTCTAGAAGATTAGGTTATAAGTCAGTTATAGTATTAGGACATGATAAATACTATCCTAAATTTGGGTTTATTCCTGCTAGTAAATATGGAATTAAAGCACCTTTTGATGTGCCAGATGAATCTTTTATGGCTAAGGAATTGAGTGATGGTAATTTAATTGGTGTTAGTGGAATTGTAGAATATGCAAAAGAGTTTTTTGAATAGAAAAAGGTTATGAGCATATGCTCATAGAAGAAATGTTAGCTTTGCTAAGAGAAATATTCATCTTTGATGAAGAGAAATATGACAAAAGGTCAGATAAATATGCCTTCGGCAGATATTACTGAACTCCATCTGTTAAGTAGACAGATAATAGTTCATAAATCTATGCCGAAGGCATTTACTTATATTTGGACGTAGTTAAATATTTCTCTGTGACTCTAGCCGCATATTTCTACTTTGAGTAAGAAAAACATTTTTCTTGCCGAAGGTAATATTTCTCTTTTGAGAAAGCAAAATATTTATCCTTATGAGCGTAGCGAATAGCTTATATTTTGATATAATAAAATTATGTAAATTTACTAAGTTTAAGGAAGTGAAATAGATGAAAATAATCCATACAGGAGATTGGCATATTGGAAAGATAGTAAATGAATTTTCTATGATAGAAGATCAGAAATTTTATCTTGATAGATTAATAGAGTTGTTAGAGGAAGAGAAGCCTGATGTTTTTATAATTGCAGGAGATATATATGATCGTTCAGTACCACCAGCAGAAGCTGTAGAAGTTTTAGATAATGTTTTAAGTAAAATAATTTTAGAATTAAATATACCTGTTTTAGCTATATCTGGTAACCATGATAGTCCAGAAAGATTATCCTTTGGAAGTAAGTTACTTAAAGATAAAGGATTATATATAGAAGGAATGTTTAATAAGGAGATAAGGAAGGTAACTATTAAAGATGAGTTTGGAAATGTTAACTTTTATTTATTACCTTATGTAGATCCGGCTAAAGTAAGGTTAGTTTATAAAATTGATAATATAAGAACTTATGATGATGCTATGAAGTTCCTAATTGGAGAACTTGAAAAAGACATAAATAAAGATGAAAGAAATGTTTTAATAACTCATGGCTACGTAACTTTCAATATAGAAGATAAAGAAAATAAGGGGGATTTAGAACTTTCAGATTCAGAAAGGCCACTATCTATTGGAGGAACGGATTTAATAGATGGAAAAAACTTTGATTTATTTAATTATGTTGCTTTAGGCCATCTTCATGGGCCACAAAAAGTTGGAGGAAATAGAATAAGATATTCAGGATCTCTTTTAAAATATTCTATATCAGAATGTAGACAAAAGAAAAGTATACCTGTTATAGAATTAAATAGAGATGGTGATGTTGAAGTAGATCTAAGAGAAATTCCAGTTCTTAGAGATATGAGAGTTATTGAAGGACCTTTAGATACGCTTATAAATAGGGATACTCATAGAGGGGATAATTTAAATGATTATGTGTTTGTAAATCTTACAGATGAAGGCGAAGTTATTGATGCTATATCAAAGTTAAGAGCTGTATTTCCAAATGTAATGGGATTAAAGATGGTAAATGCAACTGTGAGAGATACAGATAGTAGAACATCTGCATCAGGAAACTTTAGAGAGAAACCTATGACAGAATTATTTAGTGACTTTTATTTAAGTATAAAAGGGAAAAGTATGGATGATGAAAGAGTTGAAGTTTTCAATAATATCTTAGAAGAGAGTAAAAGGGGGAAGGTATAGATGAGACCATTAAGGTTAATTATAAATGCTTTTGGACCTTATGCAGGAAAAGAAGAGTTAGATTTTACAAAGATAAAAGGAAGTAATATTTTTGTTATTTCAGGGCCTACAGGAGCAGGAAAGACAACTATTTTTGATGCTATTTCATTTGCACTTTTTGGTGAGGCTAGTGGTGGAAGTAGAACTATAGAGTCATTAAAAAGCCACCATGCAAAAGGGACAGAAGTTTCATATGTTGAATTAGATTTTTTGGCTAATGGCAAGGAATATAAAATTACTAGATATCCAACACAAACTGTTGAGAAGGAACTTAAAAATGGAACTATTAAGACTACTGAAAAAAAACATGCAGTAGAGCTTATTATAGATGAAGATAAAGTTATTACGAAGACTACCGAAGCTGATAAGGAAATAGAAAAGATTTTAGGGTTAAATGCTAGTCAATTTAAGCAAATAGTAATGCTTCCACAGGGAGAGTTTAAAAAGCTTTTAGAAGCAGAAAGTAAAGATAAAGAACCTATTTTCAGGAATATATTTGGAACTCAAAAGTTTTTAAAGGTACAAGATGAGTTGAAAGAAAAAAGTTCAGCTTTAAGAAAAAAAGTTGAAGGAGATAAACAAAGAAGAGATGCTTTTATTACAAAGATAGATCCATCTGATGATGATAACCTAAAGTTATTAATTAATAGCATTGATAAAGACGTTTTAGAAATAATTAAATTGACTAAGGAGCTTATTAATAAAGATAAAGAAGAAGAAGTAGTATTAACGAGTGATTTAGATAAAGTTAAAAAAGAAAAGATAAAAGTTGAAGAAAGTAAGTTTAAGGCTGAAGAAAATAATAAAAAACTAGACTTAAAAGAAAAGATTGAGAAAGAGTTAGAAGATTTAAGTTTAAGGGTAAAAGAAATAAGTGAAGATGAAGTTAGTTTAGAAAAAGCTAAAAAAGCTAAAGAACTTGTACACCTTGAAAACTCCTTAAAGAAATCTGATGAAGATTTTAATAAAACAAAGAGAAATTTAGAAAAAGATAAAATATCTTTAGAGTCTTACAATTTAGTATTTACTGAAAGGGAAATGGCGTATAAGAAAGCAGAAGAGGATATAAAGTTTAAAGATAATTTAATAAAAGAATCTTCAGAGATAGAAAGAAAACTCGAAAAATTTAAGGTGTTTAAAGACAAGGAAGTAGCTGTAAAGAAGCTAAGTAATGATTTAGAGATTAAAGGGAAGAGTAATGATTTATTAGAAAAAGAAATAAGAGTATCAAAAGAGAAGGTTGAAAATTTAAGAAATACTTTTAAGCTGATATCGGAAAAAGAAGTATTATATGTAAAGGCAGAAAACGCTTTAAAGGAAAAAGAGAATTTAATAAAAAAGTTAAGAGAACTATTTAGCAAAATGAAAGCTTATGAAGAAGAGTGTAAGAATCATAGAGAGCTAATTGAAGAATTAAGTAAATATGAAAGGGATTATTTGGAGTCAAAGAAAGTTTATGATAATGGGGATCTATTGTTTAGAAAAGGTATGGCAGGGGTATTAGCTTTAAAGCTTAAAGAAAATGAAGAATGCCCTGTATGTGGCTCATTAGAACATCCTAAGTTAGCTAAGATGGAGGAGATTGCGCCTTCTGAAGAGGAACTTAATAATCTTAAGAAGAATTATGAGATTAGAAAAGACATTTATGATAAGGAATTAAATAAGATTTCTTTAAAGAAGGTAAAGAAAGAGAGTATTCTTGAAGAGAGTATAAAACCTTTATTAAGTGAATTAGAAAGTGTTATAAGCTTTAATGATAATATAGAAGAAAAATTTGTACTATTAAAGGAATTAGTTTTAAAAGGTGGCACTAAATTAGGTGAAGAAATTAATACTTTAAAGGATGATATTAATAAAATCAAATTTATAATTGATAAAAAGGATAGTGTAAAAAAAGAAATTGATTTATTAGAAAACAAAATAAAAAATGATGAGAATAATATTAATGAAGCTAGAGTAATATATCAAAATGTTTTAGCTGAGTTAAGAAAAGAAGAGGGATTATTAGCAGAAGCTAAAGGGGTTTTACCAGAGGGAATTAATGACGATAGTGTGTTACAAAGTTCTTTATCAGAAATAAAAGTGAAAATTAAAGGTCTTGAAGAAAATTTAGAAACTTGTAAAACCTTATATCTTAAAGCTAAAGATAGCTTAACAAAATTAAAGCAGGATATACTTAATAATACAGCTTTATTAGAAAGATATAATGATGCATTATGTAATACAAGAGAGTTATTTGATAAGAGTATTAAGGATAGCTGCTTTGAAAATATTGATGATTATATAAGTTCTAAATTGAAGGATGAGGATATAAAATCTAAAGAGGTATTTATTAGAGAATTTTATAATAAGCTATCATCTAAGAAAGATGAACTTAACAGAATAAAGGAAGAAACTAAGGATATTAGTAGAGTGGCTTTAGATGATTATAATATTATAATTAAAGAAATAGAAGTCAAGATCAAAGAATTAGAGCAAAAAGGTAAAGTTATATTTTCAAGGATTAAAAATAATAAAGATACGTTAAAAAGTATAGAAGATATAACTGATAAAATTAAAGGTGATGAAGAAAAGTACAAGGTAATAGGTGAACTTGCAGAACTTGCTAATGGAAATAATTCAGAAAGAGTCAGCTTTGAAAGATATGTATTAGCAGCTTATTTTGATGATATTATTAGGGCGGCTAATTTTAGATTAAGCAAAATGACAAACTCAAGATATACTTTAAAGCGTAAGGAAGGTAGGGAGAAAGGTGCGAAACAGTCAGGTTTAGAATTAGAGGTAATTGATGCTTATACAGGGAAGGAAAGACATGTTAAAACTCTTTCAGGAGGCGAAGGATTTAAAGCATCATTATCGTTAGCTTTAGGGTTAGCTGATGTGATTCAATCCTATGCTGGTGGAGTACAAATAGATACAATGTTTGTAGATGAAGGATTTGGAACATTAGATCCAGAAAGTTTAGATAATGCAATAAATACCCTAATGGACCTACAAGACTTAGGAAGATTAGTTGGAATAATATCTCATGTACCAGAATTAAAGGAAAGAGTAGATGCAAGACTTGAAATAACGCCAGGAAAAGATGGAAGTCATGCAAGATTTATAATTAAATAATATAAAAATAGCACAATTTAAGAAATTTCATATAATACTATAAATACTAAGGTCATATAATATCAACAAGTATGGTTAATAAAAAAATATTAAGTTAAATATAAGGAGGAACTTAGAATGGGTGTTTGGGGATTAGATATTTATGATGATGATTTAGCAGTTGATATTAAAGAAGAATTTGAGCGTTACTTAATGGAAGGAATGGATGAGTCGGAAGCTATAGATGAGTTAATAGCAAGCAATGACAATCTTCTAGATGATCCACAAGACGTGGGAACTTTTGTTTTAACAGTTGCGACACTAGCTAAGGATAATGATGTAGCTAGTAAAAAAGTTACTAAGATGCTAAAGGCTTTACACAGAAATAGTGAATATTGGAATGACTTAAAAGAGAACGAGGAAGATCTATATGAAGCAAGAAAAGACTTACTAAGAGAACTTTTATAAATAAAGTGCGAAGCACTTTGGTGAAAAGTTTGACTTCGTCAAAGGGGAAAAGTCAGCTGACGCTGAGGGGAAAAGTTCACTTCGTGACAGGGAAAATATTGCCTTTGGCAATAGTGAAGAGTATCTGAGTATTGCACTTTTTACTGCTACGATAGTAGCCTTTTCCCGTTAACTTTAGTTAACTTTTCCCCTCTGCCTTAGCAGCCTTTTCATCTCGACGAAGTCGACTTTTCACTTGCGCACTTAGTGCGCACTTTATTTCATTGTTACATAATAATTAATAATTTAAGATTAAGAAAGGAAAATAGATGTGGATTTTAAAAAGGGTAGTATTTTGGAATATATTTCTCAAGATTTTATAAATGGGGCAAAGAAAGTAGTTAAATTTTTAGCGATATATACATTAGGTTTTATACTTTTAGCTGTTAGTTTAAAGTACGCATTTCCTTTTGTAATAGCTTTTATAATAGCCATATCATTGAAACCTATAAAGAATAAAATATTAGAGTTAAATAAAAAGAGCAAGAAATTTAAATTATCTAATGGATTTGTTTCCTTCTTATTAACAATTACAATAGTAATTCTTATGTTATCAGCATTAGGAGCAGTACTATATGAAATAATATTGCAAACAGGAAAGCTTTTAGAGTATTTAACTAATCCATCAACAGTTGAAGGAATAATAAATGGAATTGATAGCTTTGTTAATAGTATATTAGCAGGATTAAATAATCTAGATCCAAGTGTAGTTGAAAAAATAAATGAAGGTATAATGACTATTGTTAAGGTAGTTAGTGGATTTGTAACAACATTAGGAAGAAAAATGTTAAGTTTTGCAGGGTCAATACCTGGAGCTCTTATAACAGTTCTTGTTACATTGATATCAACTTATTTCTTTACAAAGGAAATAGAAAATATTCAAAGAGGAGTTAAGAATATATTTTCAGAAAAAGGACATAAGTTATTTTCAACAGTGAAAGGAAAAATGAATTCTATTTTTGGTGGATATATAAAAGCATATCTATTAATTATGTTGGTAATAGCTTTTATAAGTTTTATAATATTTACATTAGCTAAAGTAAGTTATGCATTACCGCTAGCAATAATAACAGCAATTTTAGATTTTCTTCCGCTTATAGGAGCTGGGCTTGTATATGGAATTTTAGCAATCGCTATGTATATTAGTGGAAGTAAAACAGCAGCAATAATTCTTTTAATAGGATATGTAATTGTGGCGTTAGTAAGACAGTTATTAGAGCAAAATCTTGTAGCATCATTTATAGGGGTTCACCCACTTGTTATGATTATTGGTTTGTTTATAGCAATAACGCCATTAGGATTTGCAGGAATGTTCTATTTTATCGGTGCATTTTTGTTATACCAAGCAGTAAAATAATAGTGAATTAAAGAGATAAAAAAGATGAAATAATTACTAGGGAGATAGTTATAAACACTATCTCCTAAATTTTTTTTAAAAATTTCAAAATAGTTATTGTGTATTACACAGTATGGTAATATAATATACTGTGTAATACACAATAAGTTATAAAGAGGTGAGATAGTGAATACTCAGTTCAAAAAAGGAATAATAGAGCTATGCGTTCTATCTCTTATTTCCAAGAAAGATATGTATGGATATGAGGTTGTTAAAGAGATAGCAACTGATATGGATGTTACAGAGAATACAATATATCCCATATTGAGAAGACTTACAAAAGAAGGGAACTTTTCTACTTATACTAAAGTAAGTGATGGAAGTAAGGAGAGAAAATATTATCAGATAACTGATGAAGGTAAAATTCATTATGAGAATATGGTAAAAGGGTGGAATGAGTTCTTGGTAAGTGTAAATAAAGTTTTAAGTTATGAATATAAAAATAGTGAGGATGGTGAATAAAATGACTAAAGGGGAATTCTTATATAATCTTAGAAGTAATTTAGCAATATTACCAAAAGAAGAAATAGAAAATATAATTGAAGATTACAGTATGCATATAAATGAGCTATTAGATGAAGGTGAATCTTTGGAGAAAATATTAAATAAATTAGGAGATCCAAAAGAGATAGCAAAACAATATATAGAGGAGCTTGGATATGAAGATAAGCTTAAGGAAGAGAAAAATACAGAACCTCAATATAGGGTAAATGAAAATAATTATGAAGTAAAAAAGGCTAAAAATGGTAATGTTGCATTATTTATATTTATGCAAATAGTTAACTTTTTATTTTTAGCATGGTTGGTATTTGGAATTGGAGTAGCTGTATTTTCAGTGGGGGTAAGCGGAGTTGCAGTGGCAGGAAGTTCTTTAGCAATATTATTTTTTAATACAAGTGTAAATATAGGCATTAGATTATTAAAGACTTTTGTTATGGCTGGTGTAGGAATACTATTATTTAATGCTGCATTTGCAATAGCAATTGGAATGATAAAGTTAATGATTAAATATGTTAAGTGGAATATAAGTTTGATATCTTAGGGGGGATGAGTAGTGAAAAAATATTTTTTAATATCGTCTATATTAGCAGTTGTTATGTTAATAGTAGGTGGAATTGGTCTTTTAGCAACAGGGGAAGCTTTTAGTGGAATTACTTTCGGGAACGAAGGCATAGAATTTAAGGGTATAGCGGAGTCTTTTACAGAAGAAATAGATATAACTAATAGTAATGTTAACTTAAATTTAAATGTTCCTAATACAAAAGTAGAAATTTATAGTGGAACTAGTAACAAGGTAATAGTTAATTGTTGGTATAATAATGAAAATGATAAATTTATTATAGATAATAATGAAGATACTATAAATATAAGAAGAAAAGAAAGCTATGGTTCAATAAACTTTTTTGATTTTTCAGGTGTTGTCGGAACTGTAGAAATAATAGTTCCCCAAAGTGTAATTGGTAATTATAAAGTAGAAGCAACAAATGGAAGTATAGAAATTAATGATATTAAAGCTGCTAATATAGATATTAGGACTACAAATGGAAACTTTGAAATAGGTGATATAACTGCTGAAGGTGAAGTTAAGATAAGTACTAATAATGGGAGAGTTGTAGGGGAAGATATAAATGCAGCATTAGTCAATTTTGAGACAACAAATGGATTAGTAGATCTTGAAGATATTAAAACTGATAATATCAGAGTTAGAACTACAAATGGACTTATAAAAGCGTATAATTGCTATAGTAAAGATATTACGTTAAGAACTACTAATGGAGCTATAACGCTAGAGAATGAAGATAAAAATTATCAGATAGAAAATTTAGATGTAGATACTACTAATGGAAAAGAAACTATAAATGCAAATTATAAAAATAGAAGATAGTTTGGCAGAGACAAAGAATAGATGTATGCGCTTGGAATAGATAAATAAGAAATAAACTCCTTCTGTAATGAATTAAAAAAACATTACAGAAGGAGTTCTTTAACTGCACCAAGTGAAGATCTATCTGGTAAAGTCATATTTATCGTCGACATGGCTGAAAATTATCTTCCGAATGTGCCAACCACTTCTTCTAATTTTTCTCTAATTTTAATATTTTGTGGGCAAAGTTTTTCGCATTTACCACATTTTATGCACGAAATTGCTTTATTTTTTTCATCCATTGAATTATATGATTTTTTATTACTTTCTATATCTTGAAATAGTGAAGCTTTATTTAATAGATCAAAGTTTCTAGGGATATTTACACCAACAGGACATGGCATACAATACCTACATTCAGTACAATTTACTTTTATCTTAGCTTTATAAGCAGCAGTAACTTTATTAATTAACACTATCTCATCTTCATTAAGGCAATTACTCTCTGATGATTCTGCATATCTTATATTATCTTTAATGTTAGAAAAACTACTCATTCCTGACAATACAACACTAACATTAGAATCATTCCATAAATATTTTAATGCCCATTCTACAGGATTTCTTTTATTAATTGCTGTATTCCATAAAGATTGTATGTCATCTGGAATATTGCTAGCAAGTTTTCCACCACGTAAAGGTTCCATTATAGCTACTCCAAGACCTTTATTAGCAGCATATTTTAAGCCTTCAGTACCAGCTTGATAATCTGTATCTAAGTAGTTATATTGAATTTGACAGAACTCCCAATTATAAGAATCTACAATTTCTTTAAAAACATCTAATGAATCATGGAATGAAAAACCTATATGACGAACCTTTCCACTTTTCTTAATAGAATCAAGAAATTCAAATAGACCATTATCTTTTAAAGTTGAGAAATATTCTTTATTTAAAGCATGTACTAAATAAAAATCTATATAATCAGTTCTTAATCTAGTTAATTGTTCATTAAGTATTTTATCCATATCGTCTCTGTTTTTTATTAGCCAACTTGGTAATTTTGTGGCTATGAATATATCTTTTCTACAGTGTTCTAAAGCTTTACCAACAAAAGATTCAGACGCACCATCATGATAAGTATAAGCCGTATCAAAATAATTTACACCTTTAGATAAAGCGTATTGAATCATTTCAGTAGATTTTTCTTCATCAATTTTATTATCTATAGTTGGAAATCTCATACATCCAAAACCAAGTATAGATACTTTCTCATGAGTTTGACCATATTCTCTATATAACATAATATCCTCCTAAATCTATAATACAAAAATTATTATATCATAAAAGGATAAAATTAAATATAAAGTAAAATAATGTTTTAAGGTAAAGATAAATATATTATAATTATATAAAAATTAAATTAACAATATATTATTTAAATAGGAGGAAAAAAATGATAATTAGAAAAGCTGAGATAAAGGATTTAGATAGAATTGTTGAATTTAACTATAATTTAGCTTTTGAAACAGAAGATAAAGCATTGGATAAAAATATATTAAACAAAGGTGTAAAAGCGTTACTTGAAGATAAAAGTAAAGGGGTTTACCATGTTTGTGAAGTAAATGGTGAAGTGGTTGGACAAATAATGTATACATATGAATGGAGTGATTGGAGAAATGGTTTATTTATATGGGTGCAAAGTGTGTATGTAGATAAAGAGTATAGAGGACAAGGTGTATTTAAAAGGTTATATAATCATATAAAAGAAATGTGTGATAGAGATGAAAATATATGTGGAATAAGATTATATGTAGAGTTTGAAAATCAAAGTGCTCAAAAGACCTATGAATCTTTAGGTATGGA
Source organism: Clostridium hominis (assembly GCF_014287825.1). NCBI lineage: Bacteria > Bacillati > Bacillota > Clostridia > Eubacteriales > Clostridiaceae > Clostridium > Clostridium hominis. The sequence continues at coordinate 36,636 of NZ_JACOOO010000022.1, read as the reverse complement.
AAGATGTAATTATTATATGTATGAATATGAAAAGTAGTATAAAAGTTATTAAATGAGCTAGATTAACCTAGCCTATTTTTTATTGATTATATTCATATATTGTAATGTAGTAATGCTGAATATTTTTCTTTTATATAATATGTAAATAAAGCAATGTAAGAAAGTATTTTTATGTTAAAATATTAATATAATAAGATAAAAAGGGGGGAGTAGCGTGGAAAGAGTAGAGTTAAAAAATAGAGCAAAAGATCAGTTAAGAGGTAATTGGGGCATAGCCATTGGGGGAGTATTATTAGCGGCAATATTTATAGATCTTGATGTTATTTATAATATTGCAGAAAGATTCGGGCTGGAGAGAGTAACACTATCAGTTCCAGTTAATTTACTATCTATTTTTCTTGGTGGGGTTATATCTACTGGTTTATGCAAATTATTATTGAATATAGCTACTAAAAGAGAAAAACCAAATGTAGAAAATATATTTTCATACTTTGATATATATCTTAAGACATTAGGGTTAAATATTTTGATTTCTATTGCAGTTATAATTGGGTCTATACTATTTATAATACCAGGTATAATTGTAGCGTTAATGTTCTCACAAGCTTTCTTTATACTTGCTGAGGATAGAAGTAAATCTATTACAGAATGTTTAAGTGAAAGTGCGGAAATGATGAAGGGGTACAAATGGGAATTTTTTGTGCTAGAATTATCTTTTATAGGTTGGTGGATTGTTTCAGCTTTAACATTAGGAATAGGAGGTCTTTGGGTAGCTCCGTATCAGAAGGTTACAGAGGCTAATTTCTACTTAAACTTAAAAGTCAGTAATAAAAAATTATATTAATAAAAGTAATAATGCCATTGATAAGTTTAAATATTTATCAATGGCATTTAAAATTATTTGTGTATATTTTTCCGTATAGATTGAATACAGAATAAGGTAGTTATACTAGTAAGATATTTCTTTTTTAGAAAATATATTGCAAGTAATAAAATATGAAGTTAATAATATAGTTATTGCAACTAATGTTAGTAATATTCCGATTATAGTAGGATTAAGTGTTAAATTAATCTCTGGAAGATATTGAACTAATGAAGTTGAAAAAGTTAATGGTAGAACTGATAAAAGTACAAGTACATATCTACCTTTTTCACTTCCTAGTACCAACGCAGCAGGTTGAACTACAGATAAGAAGAATAAACCTATTGCTAATGTAGAAAGTGATATAGCATATATTGGCATAGATGATACTTCACTACTATACCCTAATATCTTTACAATAGAAGCTAGAATTACTGATATTAAAATAGATATAAGAGTATTTATGAATCCAAAGATATATTTAGACAAAATATATTCATTAGTAGTTACAGGAAGTGAATATATTAAATAGTTCATTTTGCTTCTTTCTTCATAAAATACTAAAGAGTAGCATGAAACCATTAAAAACATAGCACCAGCAAAAACTATCATGAAGGGTTGAACTGTAGCAAAGAATATCCCCATTAGTACTAAAATTAGTAAGCTCCTTTTTAAGGCAAAAAGAGAATTATATTGTAGTTTTATTAAATTAACTATATTTTTCATAATCTTAAGACCTCCTTGTATAATACATTAATATATCTTCCAAATTACATTTTTCATAAATAGCTTCATTTCCAAAAAGTTCATAAGCTTTTTCTTTACTGTTCATAAGACCTTCGAAGCTAAATGAATTTTCTTTTATAGAGATAAATTCTTTTCTAATACTTTCATCAAAAAGTTCTTTTTTTATTTTAACTAGAACATGATTTTCTAATATAGAATCTTTTTCATCTTGAAGAAGTATATTTCCGTTATAAATCATAACTATATAATCGGCGGCTTTATCTAAGTCAGTTGTAATATGAGTTGAGTAAAAAACTGTCATATTATCAATTTCCATATGACTTTGCATAAGTTCTAAAAAATCATTTCTTATAAGAGGATCTAAGCTTGAAGTAGGTTCATCCATAATAAGAAGCTTTGGATGATGACTTAAAGCCATAATAAGTTCAAATTGTTTCTTTTGACCTTTTGAAAGGTCTTTATAAAGTTTATCTTCATTTATTTTGAAGTCGTTAATATATTTTTTATATAAAACTTCATCCCAGTTTGTATAAAAGTTAGATATGACCTTATGAAGATTAGAAATCTTACTTTCTTCTAAAAATCCAGAAACATCTCCTACATAAGCTATATCTTCTTTGATTTTTATATTTTTAGAAATATCAGAATCAAGAACTTCTATAATGCCACTATTAGGTTTAACCATACCTAATATAGATTTTATGGTGGTTGTTTTACCAGAGCCATTCGGACCTATAAATCCGGTAATATATCCTGTAGGTACATTTAAATTTTTAATGTTTAGAGAGAAATCTTTATAATCTTTTTGTAAATCTGTAATTTTTATAGCGTTCATATTTATACCTCCTCATAAATACTTTTAAATATCTCAATACATTCGTCTAAAGATAATCCCAGAGCTTTTGCCGAAATTATTATTTCTTCTAATTTATTTTCCATTTCTGACATAGCAGCTTCTTTTAATCTTTCTGAACTAGCACCAGAAACAAAGGTTCCTTTCCCAACTACAGTCTGAATAAAGCCTTCTTTTTCTAATTCCTCATAAGCTCTTTTTGAGGTTATGATGCTTACTTTAAGCTCTTTGGCCAAGGTTCTTATAGAAGGAAGCGGAGCACCGGGCTTTAAACTTCCATTGAGTATTTGAGTTTTAATTTGATTTTCTATTTGCTCATATAGTGCTATTGATGAGGAATTACTAATAATAATATCCAAGTGTGCACCTCCGTGTATAAGTGTATATGTATAATATACACACATGATATCACTTTGACAATAGCTAGTCAATATTAATATTAAGAAAATATAAAAATTTAAATGTTAAAAGTATAGAGTTTTTCATATTTATTGGGTGGCACATAATATAAATTCCAACAGTTAATTATTTTGAAGGAGAGTGAAAAATGGCAGGTTATAATTCTTTTATATTTGAGGGACATGGAACTAGTGAGAAAACGGGAGCTTATGACCCAGGAGCTGTATATGGAGCAGTAAGAGAAAATGATTTAGTTGATAAAATAGTTACAGTAGCTATTAATTATTTAAAAACTACAGGATTAACTATTCATAGAGATGAAAATAATTATACAGATAATGATTTAGGCGGAAATTCATATACGGCTAAAGCAGGGATATCAGTTCATATTAATGCTGGTGGAGGCACCGGCACTGAAATATTTGTTCCTTCTAAAGAGAAGTATTTAATAGAAGATTTTAAGTTGGTCAAAAATATTTCTGAAGCTTTAGGAGTAACTAATAGAGGTGTTAAGTCTAGAGATTACAACACAGGAAGAATATATATGAGAAATGATGGAGTAGCACTATCATATACGGATTATTACAAAGAAATTAGAGATGCGTGGGGAGTTGGAATATCATTAGCTATAATTGAAGTAGGATTTATTGATACAAGTGATTTGCAAAAGATACAAGCCAATATAGATAATGTTGGATTTTTAATAGCGCAGTATATAGGTAAACTTTGTAAGGTTAATATAAATAAGCCGCAGAATCAAGAAGTTAGTAAAGATACTTATTATAGAGTTGTTTGTGGTAGCTTTAACGATAAAGTAAATGCAGAATCAAGAAAAAAAGAGTTAGAATCAGAAGGCTATTCGGGCGTATTTATAGATGTTTATAAATCTTAAATAAAAAAATAATAATATAACTTAAAACCTGCTTAGGCAGGTTTTTATATTAAAAATACATTTAATATAATTTTATCTAAAAATGGATTGAAATTGGAATAATGTGATATAATATCAGGTGAATTATTATTCGTGAGAGGAGATTTGTATGGGAAAATCAGAAGTATATTTTACTAACCTTAGAACAAATGGAAATATGAATTTATTAAATAAGCTAGAAAGGTTAGTAAAAAAAGCAGGTATTGAAAATATAAATTTTAAAGATAAGTATATAGCAATAAAAATACATTTTGGGGAACCTGGAAATCTTGCATATCTTAGACCCAATTATTCAAAAGTTATAGTTGATTTGGTTAAGAATAGTGGAGGAAAGGTATTTTTAACTGATTGTAATACCCTTTATGTAGGTAGAAGAAAAAATGCACTTGAACATATGGATTCAGCTTATGAAAATGGATATAATCCTTTTACTACAGGATGCCATGTTATAATTGCGGATGGGCTTAAAGGAACGGATGAAGTTTTAGTTCCAGTAGAAAAGGGCGAGTATGTAAAAGAAGCTAAAATAGGTAGAGCTATAATGGATGCAGACATATTTATTTCTATGAATCATTTTAAAGGTCATGAAGCAACAGGATTTGGAGGAGCATTAAAGAATATTGGAATGGGCTGTGGATCACGTGCAGGAAAGATGGAGATGCATAGTAATGGAAAACCATCAGTAGAAGCAGAAAAGTGTGTAACTTGCGGAGCATGTAAGAAAATTTGTGCACATAGTGCTATTGATTTTAGAGAAAACAAGAAAGCTTATATAAATCATGATAAATGCGTAGGCTGTGGGCGTTGCATTGGAGTATGTAATTTTGATGCTATATCTCCAACTTGGGATGAAGCTAATGATGTATTAAATAAAAAAATTGCGGAGTATTCTTATGCAGTAGTTAATGGAAGACCGCATTTTCATATAAATTTTGTTATTGATATATCACCTAACTGTGATTGTCATAGTGAAAATGATATGCCGATAACTCCAGATGTAGGTATTTTTGCATCTTTTGATCCTGTAGCATTAGATAAAGCTTGTGCTGATGCTGTAAATAAACAGATAGTGTTACAAGGAAGCTATTTAGATGAGCAAAAACATAAGCATAATCATGATTACAATGACCACTTTAGAAATACTCACCCAGAGACTGACTGGGAAGTGTGTATAGATCATGCTGTTAAGTTAGGTTTAGGAAATAAGGAGTACAAATTAATAGAAATGTAAAATGTTAAGTGGCAAGTTATAAGTAAAAAAATAGTTATCTTATAACTTGTCACTTTATATTCTTATTTAAGAATAATATTCTTTCCTATAATTATAGCTTTTGAATTTGTACTATGACCAATATCCTCAGTTTTAGCTATAGGAAGATTAGGATTATCTATTATATTTAATACAAGTTCACTTATAGAGGGTGAAATATTATTTTCTTGCATTTTAGTAAATGTACCAAGAATTAACCCTTTTATTTTTTCGAAAGCACCAATTTGCTTTAATTGAGTTAAAAAAGCAGACATAAGAGCAGCTTCTCCACCCATACTTTCTAAAAATAAAATTTTATCAGTAAAATCAGGCATATATTTTGTGCCAGCTAGCTTTAATAGGCAACGTATATTACCGCCTACTACGACACCTTCTAGTTTTTCACCTTGAATAAATTTATAAGAAAAGTTAAATAGTTCATCAGTATCATTAAATAGACTATTTTTAAAGTTTATTTGTTGAACTTCTTTAAAGTCATATATTAGGTTTCTGACTTGATATAGATATGTAGGTATTGAAGCTTGTGAATTAATAGCATTTAATACTGTAGTAACATCACTATAACCAAATACAGGCTTTGGATTTTTAGAAATAAATTCATAATCTAAATATGGAAGAACCTCATTAGATAAATCTCCACCTGATATATCAAATATAGCAGTAATTTCTGGATTTTTATATAAGGTCATAAAGGCATTACCTTTTTCTATAGGGGAACCATTAAATATAGAGTTTTTAGCATAAATATAATTAGAGCATACTGGGGTTAAATCCATAGATTTAAGAGTTTCTATAAGTTTATTTATACTTTCTTGATTTAATGGTGACTGACCATTTGAGCAAGCAACTATACCAACTTTATCACCTTTTTGTAGTAAATACATTTTTTCCCTCCTTAATTTTGAGTAAATTTAATTAATAATAGTATAGTTTAAATTTAATATTTTATAAATTAGTTTTTTGTGCATTAAAAATTATTAAAGAAAATATAAGAAAAGGAGCTGTGTTATGACAGCTCCTTTGTTGTTAAATTATATAAATAGATTTAGTCCAGATTCATCAGCAGCTCCTAAGTAAGAAGCAACTCCTTCAACTTCGACACCGTCTATTAATTCTTCTTTTTTTATTCCCATTAAATCCATAGAGATAGCACATGCAACAATTTTAACATTCATTTTTATAGCATTTTCTATTAGCATATCTAATGAATCAACATTATTTGTTTTCATGATGTGCTTTATCATCTTAGGTCTCATACCACCCATATTCATTTTTGATAGTGAAAGTTTGGTTGTATTGCTTGGAAGCATAAAATCAAACATCTTCTCTATTATATTTTTCTTAACCTTGGCTTTTTTTCTCTTTAAGATATTTAATCCCAGAATGTAAAGAACACGGTAACTTCTTTACCCATTGAAGCTGCACATGTAGCTCACTTTTTATGCTTCATTAGTTATCTGTTGCATTTTTCATATAATTGTTCTTCATTATCAAGTAAGCAATTATAACTCATAAATTAAAATTTAAAGTTTATATAAATCTTGAACTTATTCTAAAATTATTTTAGTACTAATGTTTGTTGTATAAATCATATTCATCACCATTAATACTGTGTTAAATTTCACCTAGTAGTATACATGAAAATATTGGTTATTCTGTACATTCTTATCTTAGCATTTATAAAGTGATATGATGAAAAAGTCTTTAAACTATAGGTGTTACCGTTATGTTTAAGAAACTTTATATTTTTTCACATAGGGCACTTTAGAAAAGATGAAGCATAGCAAGATAATATAAATTTTAACTAACATAATAATTGTTAGTTATAAAAAAATAATATATAATTAATATACTACATTTATATCCAAATTAAGTATATAAATACAAAATATTGAAGTTGATTAAAGTTAGATGTGGATGAAATGATGTGTTTTGTAAGTTTTTGTTATGAAAGTAAATAAATTATACTTTATAATGATAGGATAAAGACTTGCAAAGAAGATAGAAAAATGAAAGGGGGAAAGAGAGAAAAGTTATTGTATAAAAAAGAATATAAGAAAGGAAATTGATATGTATGGGTAAGATAATAAAGGGGAAATTTAAAAGAATTATATCTACAATGGTAGCGTTTACAATGCTTTTGACATGCTTATTACCATCATTACAATCTTTAGCTGCGCCAAAAATGATGGCACACTTAAAATCGGGAAGTGGTAATGGTAATGGACATTTTGGTAGTGAAAACCCAGAGGCATTTCTATTATCAGATGAAAATAATATTACAAATGAGTCAATTAACTTTGAGATGAAATTAGGAAGTGCAAAAAGTGATACAAGATTTCGTTTTGTAACAAAATATGTAGACGATACTCATTGGTCATATGTTGCATATGATGGAGCAACTGGATGGTTTATAGAGTATAAGAATGGTGATAAAGCAGGATATCCAGGACTTACAGGACTGCCAGAAATAAATCAAGATGATATTGTGAATGTAAGTGCAGTCTATAATGAAAATGAACTTGTATTTAAGGTAGATAATAAGACAAGTGGTAATAGTGGAGAAGCTCTAATTAATATAGCTGATTTTATTAGTTTAAAGGATCAGGAAGGAAAAATTGGATTTGGTGCTGCTACATATGGTACACAGTGCACTGACATATATTTTTCTAATGTAACAATTGGAGATACTAATTACACAGATTATAATGCTTGGACATTGTATAAAGAAGGTCTTGCAGGACAGATATGGGAACCATCAGTAGAAGTTTCAGGGGGAGAAGAACCAACGGAACCAACTGAGCAAGGAGAAAAATGGTTTAAAATTACAGGTGGTGCTAATAATGGTGGTGGACATGCGTATGGAAATGCAGCAGCAAAAGCACCAATTCTATTACTTGACAATGATAGAGTAATGGAAGATGCAGGAGAAATTTCTTTGAAAGTAAAACCAAGTAGTAACTGGGGAGTTTTCTATACCTATGTAAACGATGATAACTGGTTATATGTAGGATATGATCCAAGTAGTAAGTGGTATTATCAATATAAGGTAGATGGAAATGGTTCTTATCCAAAGATTCCAGGTCTTCCTGATGTTGTAGAAGGTGAAGATTTACAGATATCTGTATCATTAAGTCGTGAGACTTTATCAGTAACTGTTAATGGAACTACAAGTAGAGTTACTAATCAAGGTTTAATTTCACTTTCTGAGAAAACTTCTGGAAAAGGAAGATTTGGTGTGAAGACAAATGGAGCAACATCAATTTCTTTTGCAGATGTAAAATATAACGGAATAAATGCTATGGAAGATGAGTGGGTATTCGCTGCAGATCGTCAAGGACAGATTGTAGAAGAAAAATATTCAAAACTTGTACCATTGTCAGGAACTGTTATAACAAAGGAAGGAACACCAATTGCAGATGCAGTTATACGTATAGGAATAAATTCAGTTAAAAGTGATGTGAATGGAAGGTATCAGTTTGACGCTTTAGAAGTTGGAGAGTATAGCATTGCTGCTACAAAGGCAGGTTATGAGGCCTATTCTAAGGTTATAAATGTTCAAGAAGATAATAATGTAGTAGATATTATATTAGAAGAAAAGGAATCATTAGATTTAACAGAATATGATATTATTGCATCAGATACAATGAAAGTATATATTGGGAAAACATTCCCTATTGTTTCTAGATATCAAATGCTTAAAGATGGGGCAGAAATAGAAGGCCAATATATGCGTGGTAATGAAACTAAACTTAATACTGTAGAAATTAATGGTATAACAATTGAACCAACTGTTACGGTTGAATCAGAAGGAAAAGATTTCAGAGTATATTCAATGCATGTTGAAAAAAATGAAAATAATATAAATTTAGATATGAAAGTAAAGGTAAGTGTAGAAGAAAATAATTTAACATGGGAAGTAATAGAAATTAATAAGGCAGAAGGCTGTGATAAGATTGCAACTATTAATGTTCCACAGTTAAATCTTCTAACAGTAGATGCTGTAGAAGAAGGTGCTAATTTTGCAGGAGCGAAAGCATCAACAACTACAACTTCAACTGGAGACGTATTTATTGATTTTGAAAATGGATTTATTCCATCAAATACAGATTCATATTTATATGGATTCCTTACAAATGGAAAGTTAAGTGCAGGTCTTTTTAGTAATTCAGAAGCAGAAGGCGATAAACGTGTTGTTAGAAATAATGGTGCAGATACAATGAGCCTTACAAGTGCAGCATGGTATTATGAATTAGGAGATAAAAATGGACAAAATAAAGCGCAAAATTATGAAGACTATCCATTAAGTGATTTACCATGTACAAAAGTAGCTATTGCAGCAGATGAAAATGAAGATGGAGCTATTGATTGGAATGACGGAGCACTTGCATTCCGTGATATTATGAACATTCCTTATGGAGCAGAAGTAATTAAGGATATGGTAAATTATCGTATCGTTATGAACTTTGCAAGTATGGCATCTAATCCATATTTAACAACAGCTGATAATATTAAGAAAGTATATCTTGCAACAGATGGACTTCCACAATCAGTTATGTTAAAAGGATATGGAAATGAAGGTCACGATTCTGCCAATTCAGAATATGCAGATATTGCAGAACGTGAAGGTGGAGTGAAAGATTTTCAAAGTTTAATTGATATTGCACATGATTATAATACAGAAATTGGTGTTCACATTAATGCGCAAGAAGCATATCCAGAAGCAGCTTCATTTAATGAAGCTATGTTACAAAAGCCATTTGCAAATGGATGGGGATGGCTAGACCAGTCTCATGTAATTGATAAGCTTTGGGATTTATCAAGTGAAGCAAGATGGAAGCGTCTTGTACAATTATACGATCGTATAAATGGAACAAGCTTCTATAATAGAGAATGGCCATTAGCAGTAGAAGATTCACAAGGGGAGGTAACTGCTAGTAAAGAAGAAATTAAAGCAGATGCTGAAAATCGTGAAGATAATATGGATTTCATCTATCTTGATGTATGGTATCAAGATGCATGGGAAACAAGAAATGTTGCAAAGGAAATTAATTCCCTAGGTTGGAGATTTACAACAGAGTTTAGTGCACAAGGAGAGTATGATTCTACATGGCAACACTGGTCAACAGATGCAGTTTATGGCGGTGCAAGTATGAAAGGATATAATAGTGATATTATCCGTTTCATAAGAAACGACCATAGAGATTCTCAAGTATTAAATTACCCTTCATTTGGGGGAACAGCAGACAATCCATTACTTGGAGGATTTAGATTATATGGATTTGAAGGTTGGGGTGGAGATAAAGACTTTAACAACTATATTTTAGAAACATTTAATCAAAATCTACCTACTAAGTTTTTACAAAATTACTATGTAACAGATTGGGAAAATTATGAAGAAGGACAATCACCTGTAGGAAATCATGAAAAACAAATTACATTAAGAAATGATGCAGGAGATGAAGTTGTTGTAAGAAGAAATGAAGAGCAAAGAAGTGATGATAATATTGAGCGTACAATTACTTTAAATGATAAAGTAGTATTAAATGATGTTACGTATTTATTACCATGGACAGATGAAGATGGAACAGAAAAATTATACCATTGGAATTTAGATGGAGGAAGCACAACATGGGAACTTCCAAATGGATGGGAAGGCCTTGGAAATGTTGTAATGTATGAACTATCTGACCAAGGACGTATAAATGAAGTAAATGTTCCTGTAACTAATGGATCTGTAACTTTAGAAGCTAAGGCAGCAACAGCGTATGTATTAGCAAAAGGTGCTGAAGTTAAAGAACTAAAAAATGATTTTGGTGAAGCTGATTATGTAGTAGATCCAGGCTTTAATGGGTATGCAGCAGGAGAAAAATTATCTTCTGATGAATGGTCAGGGGACATTGACGATGAATCAGTTGTAATAGAAAAGGCAAATACAGGAGATCAAAGACTGACATTTAATAGTCCTTCTGAAGATGTATCTGTAACTACAACTATTTCAGGATTAAAGAAAAATACAAATTATGTAGCAGAAGTATATGTAGAAAATAATAGTGATGAAAAGGCAACTATAGAAGTAAATACAGGAAAAGAAACAGTTTCTAATTACACTGAACGTTCTATTTTAATGAACTATGTGAAATCAGATCAAAAGAATGGAAGTAAAATGCAACGTATGCAAATTTCATTCAAAGCTGAAAAGGATACAGCAGAATTAACTTTATCTAGAGCAGCTGGAGAAGGAGCTACTTATATGGATGATATTCGTATAGTAGAAAAGACATTAAATAACTTCCAAGAAGATGGAACATTTAAGCAAGATTTTGAAACAGTAGTACAAGGGTTATATCCATTTGTATTAAGTTCTGCACAAGGAATTTCAGATCCAGGAACACATTTATCACAATTAAATGAACCATATACACAAGCTGGATGGAATAATAGAGTAATTGATGATGTAATTGAAGGAAATTGGTCAGTAAAACATCATAGTAGGAATACTGGAATAATATATCAAACACTTCCACAAAACTTCCGTTTTGAACCGGGTAAAGTATATAATGTAGAGTTTGATTATCAATCAGGCCCAGATAAGGGATATGCTATGGTTATTGGAGATGGAGTGAACTATACAGCTCCTTCAGAAGATCAATATCTTGAGGCAGCTCATGGAGAAACTAAGCATGTAGAAATGCAAGTAATTGGTAATGGAAGCGGACAAACTTGGATTGGTCTTTATCAAAATGCAAGTAAATCAGGTGAGGGTTCTATGGGACAAACAGATTTCACTTTAGACAACCTTGTAATTACAGAAGATAAAGATGCTTTTGCAGTTACATTATCAAGTACAAATCTTTATAAGGGTGAGACTTCTGAAATATATGGAAGTGGTCTAGATAAAATAGAGTGGAATTCAAGTGATGAAAAAGTAGCAGTTGTAGATAAAGATGCTAATGTTGTAAAAGCAGTAAAGGAAGGAAGTGCAACTATTACAGCAACACTTCCAGATGGAAAAGAAGTTGTATTTGAAATGAACGTTATTGGAGATGTTGTAATAGATATTTCAAGAGAAGAATTTAGTGAAATAAGTTCTAGTGCAAATACAGAACAAGCAACAGGAGAACCAGAAGGAAGTGGAGTAGCTTCTGCAGCTTCAGATGGAAACTCTTCTACCTATTGGCATTCAAGTTGGAATGGATTTACTGTAAGTAAAGAAAATCCAGCTATCCTAACAGTAGATTTAGGAAAAGAAATGAAAATTGGTGGATTTAAGTTCCAACAAAGACCAAGTGCAAACAATGGTATTGTACAACAATTTAAATATGAAGTATTAGATTCAGAAGGAAATGTTTTAGAAGCTTCAGATTCTATTACTGTTTTAAGTTCAGAGATGCAAGGTGGAGCATGGGTAACTGCTAAATTTGAAGAAACACTTAATGCAAAAACAATTAAGATCTATGTAGAAAAAGGTCAAGGTAATTTTGCAGCAATATCAGAAGTTGTACCAATTAGTATACAAAAGGTTGCAGACACAGCAAGCTTAGAAGATGTAACAATGAATATAGGCGGAAAAGTAACCTTAATTCCAACTCATCCAGAAAATACTGTTCTAAAAGGTATTGTATGGAGTTCTTCTGATGAAAATATAGTAATAGTAAATCAAAATGGAGTTGTAACAGCAGTAAAAGCAGGAACTGCTAAGGTTAAAATAACAAATGCAGCAGGGCTAATGGCAGAGGCTACAGTAACTGTTGAAAAGAAGAAATTAGATTATACTGAATTAGAAAAGGCTATAGAAAATTCAGAAAATCTTGATTTAACTAAGTATGAAGATGGAGCTGAAAAGGATGCATTTGTAAAAGCATTAGAAGATGCAAAAGCATTAATTAATAGTGCAGCTTCACAAGAAGAAATCGATAATGCAGTTAAAACTCTTACAGAAGCAAAAGCAGCATTAAAATTACTAGACGAAGTAGAGAATGTTGACAGAAGTGAATTAGGAAATATAATTGCAGAATACGGAAAGATTGACTTAGATAAATATAAAGATGGAGCAGAGAAAGATGCCTTTATAAATGCATTGAAAGCAGCAAAAGATGCATATAATAATGCAACTTCACAAGAAGAAATCGATAATGCAGTGAAAATTCTTACAGAAGCAAAAGCAGCATTAAAATTACTAGACGAAGTAGAGAATGTTGACAGAAGTGAATTAGGAATTGTAATTGCAGAATACGAAAAGATTGACTTAGATAAATATAAAGATGGAGCAGAGAAAGATGCCTTTATAAATGCATTGAAAGCAGCAAAAGATGCATATAATAATGCAGCAACACAAGCAGAAGTAGATAAAGCTCTATCAGCATTAAAGACAGCTAAAGGTAATCTAGTAGAAGTAGCAATAGAAGTACCAGAAGTTTCTAAGGTGGATAAATCTAAGTTAGAGAAGTTCTACAAAGAAATAGTACAATATTATAAAGAAGCAAATCACTCGAAAGAAAACTGGGTAAAATACCAAGACTTATTAAAAATAGCTGATAAAGTTATTAATGATAAAGATGCAACACAAGAAGAAGTAGATAATGCTTTAAATGCTCTTGTTAATATTACAAAATTAATGAATGAGGAACTTGGTAATCCTTCAACGGTTCCAGAGTTGCCAGAAACAGGGGATGAAACTCATGTGAATATATTCATTATTGGATTAGTAATTAGCATACTTGGAGTTTTTGTATTAACTTACAAGAAAAAGAAGTATGAAAATTTAATCTAAATTGATATAGGTATAGATGAAGGGTATGTATGGAATTCTTAATAGAAAGCCATATATACCCTTCTCTTATTTATTCCTTGGAAATTTATAAAAAAGTTTCTTGATTGCTATTGTATACCCATCTTCTAAATTACTTTCAGAACAATCATATATTAGCTTTGTTTTATTAAAATATATAAATTATAAGAGCTAGAATAATGATGAACATTACATAAATATTAACAAAAGAGACAGTAAAATAAATAAAGATTTATTTTAAGATGCTAGTAAAGTTGCTAAAAATCATAAGTAAACAGTAGTTTTATGCAAGTGCTAAGGTGTCCAAGGCATAAAAACAAAAAAAGTCAAACGTGAAAACCTAGTGTTTTCAACGCTTGACTTTTTGCGTTTTGGTAAATGGTGCCGGCAGAGGGAATCGAACCCTCACGGTTTCCCGCATGATTTTGAGTCATGTGCGTCTGCCAGTTCCGCCATGCCGACTTAATAACTTACAGTAGTAATGTTAACATATACCATATAATATTGTCAATATTTTTATATATGTATAAATAGTTAAAAGGTATTTAGTTGTTTTTATAAAGTATAACGTTACTAGGAACTATTTGTAGTAATTTGCAATATATTGTTTATAAGTAGAACTATGTGTATGTAGAAAGGGAAACAAAGGTATGGAGTGGTTTATGGATTTAAATCCAGTTTTACAAGGATTGTTTGCAACAATTTTTACATGGGCGGTTACAGCATTAGGAGCAGGTTTAGTATTTTTCTTTAAAAGTGTTGATAGAAGGATATTAAACACTATGTTAGGTTTTGGTGCAGGAGTAATGGTAGCGGCAAGCTTCTGGTCATTATTAAATCCTTCTATAGAGTTATGTGCAGAACTTGGGTATAGTGAACTTATTTTACCTGCAATTGGCTTTTTTGCTGGAGGCGTGTTTATTATATTAGCTGATAAAATGATGGACAAGTATTCATATGGTGTTATTACCAAACGGGATGAAACAAGTGTTGATTCAGTAGCTAAAAAATATAAAAAGAGTATTTTATTAGTTACTGCTGTTACGCTTCATAATATACCAGAGGGGTTAGCTGTAGGAGTAGCCTTTGGAGGGGTAGCAGCTGGAATTCCAAGTGCATCAATAGGTGCAGCTATTACATTGGCATTAGGTATAGGGCTTCAAAATTTTCCAGAGGGAGCAGCTGTATCACTTCCATTAAGAAGGGATGGATTATCAGTAGGTAAAAGCTTTTTTTATGGGCAATTGTCTGGGCTAGTAGAACCTATAGCAGGAGTTTTGGGTGTTGTTGCAGCTATAACAGTAAGAAGTATGTTACCTTTTTTCTTAGCTTTTTCAGCAGGAGCTATGGTGGCTGTAGTAGGTTCAGAATTGTTGCCAGAAGCATCTATAGAAAATAAAAGTTTGACAACAATAGGATTAATACTTGGCTTTATAACAATGATGGTATTAGATGTTGCATTAGGATAAAGTAAAGAGAAGTATGAAAAAAGTGGTTAATGCCACTTTTTTTAGTATTTAAATTGAATTATTATAGAAAAAAATATAATATATTCTTGTTACATAGTCTTACATCTGTTATTATATTAGATGTAGGATAGATTTATCCCATAGGGATGGATTTTGACCCAGTTATTAAATTTGGCTTTAATCGGACAAGCTGAATGATTTATAAATTAGGGAGGAGAAATATAATATGATGTATTCAAAAGAAGTTGAAGAAATGTGCGTTGTTGCTAAAGGCGCAAATCATGCATGTGCTCCAATTCCAGTAGAAGGAAGATGGGTACAAGCTACTCAAATATCAGACATTTCAGGATTAACTCACGGTATCGGATGGTGTGCTCCACAACAAGGTGCTTGTAAGTTAACTTTAAATGTTAAAGATGGAGTTATCCAAGAAGCATTAGTTGAAACTGTAGGATGTTCAGGTATGACTCACTCAGCTGCTATGGCTTCAGAAATATTACCAGGAAGAACTATATTAGAAGCTTTAAACACAGACTTAGTTTGTGATGCTATAAATACAGCGATGAGAGAATTATTCTTACAAATCGTATACGGAAGATCTCAAACTGCTTTCTCTGAAGGTGGATTACCAATCGGAGCTGGTTTAGAAGATTTAGGTAAGGGATTAAGATCTCAAGTTGGTACTACTTACGGAACTTTAGATAAGGGACCAAGATACTTAGAAATGGCTGAAGGATACATTACTAAAATCGCTTTAGATGAAGATAATGAAATCATTGGTTACAAGTTCGTTCACTTAGGAAAAATGATGGAAATGATCGGTAAGGGAATGGATGCTAATGAAGCATTAGAAAAAGCTGCAGGACAATACGGAAGAGTTGCTGACGCTGTTAAATTAATCGATCCAAGACACGAATAATTTGTAAGGAGGAATTAAATCATGGCATTATTTGAAAGTTATGAAAGAAGAATAGGACAAATCACTCCAGTATTAGAAAAATACGGAATGAAAACATTAGAAGATGCTAAGGCTGTATGTGATGCATACGGAATAGATCCATATACAATTGTTAAAGAAACTCAACCAATCGCATTCGAAAATGCTGCTTGGGCTTACGTTTTAGGTGCTGCAATCGCTATAAAGAAAGGTTGCACAAAGGCTGCTGATGCTGCTGAAGCTATTGGAGAAGGGTTACAAGCTTTCTGTATCCCAGGATCTGTTGCTGATGACAGAAAAGTTGGATTAGGACACGGTAACTTAGGAGCTATGCTTTTAAGAGAAGAAACTAAATGTTTCGCATTCTTAGCAGGACACGAATCATTCGCTGCTGCTGAAGGTGCAATCAAAATAGCTGAAAAAGCTAACAAAGTAAGAAAAGAACCATTAAGAGTTATCTTAAACGGTCTTGGAAAAGATGCTGCTAAGATAATTTCAAGAATCAATGGATTCACATATGTTGAAACTAAATTCGACTTCTTCACAGGAAAATTAGAAGTTGTTCAATCAAAAGCATACTCAAACGGTCCAAGAGCTAAGGTTAACTGCTACGGTTCAAACGACGTTAGAGAAGGTGTTGCTATAATGCATCACGAAGGTGTTGACGTATCAATCACTGGTAACTCAACTAATCCAACAAGATTCCAACATCCAGTTGCTGGAACATACAAAAAAGAATGTATCGAATTAGGTAAGAAATACTTCTCAGTTGCATCAGGTGGTGGTACTGGAAGAACTCTTCACCCAGATAACATGGCTGCAGGTCCAGCTTCTTACGGTATGACTGATACTATGGGAAGAATGCATTCAGATGCTCAATTCGCTGGATCATCATCAGTTCCTGCTCACGTAGAAATGATGGGATTAATTGGTGCTGGAAACAACCCAATGGTTGGTATGACAGTTGCTGTTGCAGTTGCTGTTGAAGAACACGCAAAATAATAAAATCTTAGTATAAGATTTTAACTTAAATATGTAGAACACATTATTATGAGTATATCATGATAATGTGTTCTATTTTTTTTATTTTCTATTTTGTTAAGCTTTAATTAAGAATTATATATTATATTAAGAGGGGAAGTTAGTTAATTAACATATATTAAGTAAAGAATTTGATAAGTCTAAATAACCTTTTTTTTTCATATTAATTATAAAATATGTTTTTAGAAGGTAGTTGTGATGAAAAAGATTATAAAGTTACAGATAATATATGTGGCAGCTTTTGCTGTGTTGATAATATTATTATGTCCATGTATTAGTGAGGTATATAAAGATAATAAAATTTCAGTTGATAATATGATAAGTGAATTAAAGGTAAAAGATATGGAAGAACCTTTATATTTTAATATAGAATCAACATTAGAAAGGCTTCCAGAAGAGTTGATTAGAAGATTATATGAGATAGGTGTAACAATAAATACAACAGATGACATAGGAGAATATAGTAAATATGGAAGAGTTACTTCTAAGTATTCCCATAGAAATAAAGCTATTACAATACAGAAAACATATAGTAATGAGGTAGTTTTACTTCATGAAATAGGACATGCTATAAGCTATAATGAATTACCGTTTATAAAAATATCTGATACATACCGATTTAAAAATATTTATGAAAACGAAAAGGATTTAATATTTCCAGATGGTGAAAAATTTTATTATCGCAATTTTAATGTTAAGTATGAATATATAAAAGTAAATTCAGAAGAGTATTTTGCACAGTGTTTTTCTATGTATGTTTTAGGCACTTTGCCAGAGGAGACAAAAACATATAAGTTCTTTGAAAAATATTTTAAAGAAAACGATATAAAAGATGAATATTGAAGTTTTTTTAGTTAATAATTTAGAATAATAATAAAAATTTATGGAATATATTGTTAAAATGAATATGATATAGTAGGAGAAAATTTATATAGTTCTATTAATTATAAGAAGAGGAGTGATAACTAAGTGTGGAAATATATATTAGTTAGTATTTTTTTACTAGTGGTTGCAATTATAGCTATAGTTAGAGTAACGACTTCTCAAAGATATAATATTTATAAAAAATATAAGAGAATGATAAATTTCTATAAGGAAAGATTTTCTAACGATATAAGTAACGAGCTTGTATATCAATATATAAGTGATATTGATGGATTACCTAAGATTAACAATAATACTGAATATATGAATACTTTTATTGAGTTTTATAATTTAATTTATGGGGATAATAAAATAAGTGATGATTTGAAGTTTCAATTAAAGGTGTCTTTAAATCTTAAAGGTATTCGAGTTTAGGAGATATAAATATAAGGCTATTTTAGTTACTAAGTAGCCTTTTTAAGTTTGGAAATTTTTATTATTATAAATAACTTTACTTAATAAAAGTAGATTAATATTTTGATATAAAATTGACACTATTTTATAGTATAATATAGAAGTAATTAATAATTAGGATAATTGCCAATGAGGAGAGGTAAAAAATAATGGAAAGTTTTATTTTAAATAGAGTTAATTTAACTGTTGACAATTATAAATTTGCAAGAATGGAATTAAGAAATGATGGAGATTTATTAAATCATTTTGCATCATTAGTATTTTCGCATTATGAAAGTGAAATACCAGTTGAAAGAGTTAGAGAAATCAGAAAATATATAAAAGCAACAACTCCTAGGATGTCTATTTTTAGAGGAGATATATTATACTTAATATCTATACTAATTGCTTCTCTAGATAAAAATATAGAAGAAGAATTAATACAAAGCATGTTTGAATATATGAATCTTTTAGAGGAGCATTTTCTAGAAGGAGCTCACTTAGCGCTTACTGCATACGTTTTAGCTAGATATGGAAGAGATAGAGATAAAGAAGAAATAGTAAAAAAGACAGTAGAAGTTTATTATGTATTAAAAGAAAAGTATTATAATATAACTCAAGATGATGATTATCTAGTTTGTGCATTATGGGCATTAAATGATATAGAAGCAGAGGTTATAAATGATTTTGTAGATAATGTTTTTGAGCATATTGCTGATGCTAATATTAGATCAAAAAATGGAATACAAGGGTTAGCCAATGCAATACTTTTAAATGGATCATCAGGCCATATGTACAGAAGTGTAGAATTTATTCAACAATTAGAAAAGAGAGATATAAAAATTGCTAATCAGTTTTTACCACTTATAGGAATACTTTATAACATTAATCCGAGAAGAAATGTAGATTTAGTAGAGGGTGTAATAGACGAATTATGTGATCAAGAGTATGAATATGAGTATTATATAGATAAAGGATTTAGAACAATAATTGCAATTTCAATAATTGCTTTTTGTAATGATTCTGAAAAAAAATTATATATAGATGAATTATTAGCACATGGAATATTATCTTTTATTAATAGTAAGAATAAAAGTATGTTCTCAGAAGTACTAAATTAGGTGATAGACATGGACAAGATAATATTACACGTTGATATGGATGCTTTTTTTGCATCAGTGGAGCAAAAAGATAATCCAAAGCTTAAAGGTAAGCCTGTAATAGTGGGGGGAGTAAGTGAAAGAGGTGTAGTATCTACATGTTCATATGAGGCAAGGAAATACGGTGTAAAGTCTGCAATGCCTATATTTATGGCTCAGAAGTTATGTCCACAGGGAATATATTTAAGAGGAAGGTATTGGAGATACAAAGAAGTATCTGCACAAATTTTTAATATATTTAGGGAGGTCACACCCTTAGTAGAGCCGCTTTCAATAGATGAGGCATATTTAGATATTACCAATAGTAAATTTAAAGATTATAAAGAAGCAGCAATATATATTAAAAGAAGAGTTTATAAAGAAGTAGGATTGACCTTATCTATAGGGATATCATATAATAAATTTTTAGCAAAACTTGCCTCGGATTGGAATAAGCCAAATGGAATTATGATTATAACTGAGGATATGATTCCAGAAATATTAAAACCTTTACCTATATCAAAAATATACGGACTTGGACAAAAGTCTGTTAGACGATTAAATAATATGGGATTATTTAAAATTGAAGACTTATATATTCATCCTAAAGAATTTTTTGTAGAGTATTTTGGAAAGTATGGAATAGATATTTATAACAGAATTAGAGGGATTGATGATAGAGTCGTTACACCTAATAGGGATAGAAAATCCTATGGAAAAGAAACAACCCTAAAGTTTGATACAGATGATAAAGATGAATTATCAAACTATCTTAAAAGTTTTAGCACTCAAATAAGTAGTTATTTAGAAGAAAAGAATATATTTATAAAGACTATTACAGTTAAGTATAAAACTAGTTCTTTTATAAATCATACTAGAAGTAAAACTTTAACTCACTACATAAATAAAGCTGAAGATATTTATAATATAGCTATTGAGATAATAGAAGAAGAGGTCTTTAGTGAACCTATTAGGTTAATAGGTTTAACAGTAAGTAGTATAAAAGAAGAAAAGGTTGAACAACTAACTTTATTTTAAAATTTGTTAGATTATACGGTATATTATTGAAAAATATGTATTGCTACACTTATTAAATAAATGCTTTTCATTTTACATATTGTAGATTATAATTAGTAATTAGGATACATCATTTATTTTTGGAGGTATAGTATGGAAAATATAAATATTGCAGGTATGATAGATCACACAATCTTAAAACCAGAAGCTACTGAAGCAGAAATTATGGAGCTTTGTAAAGAGGCTGTTAAATATAATTTTGCATCAGTTTGTGTAAATCCTTCTATGGTAGCTAAAGCAGCAACAATATTAGAAGGAACACCAGTTAAGGTTTGTACTGTAATAGGATTTCCTTTAGGAGCAACAACAACTGAGGTTAAGGCGTTTGAAACTGAAGATACAATCAAAAAAGGTGCAACTGAAGTTGATATGGTTATAAATGTTGGAAAGTTAAAAGAAAGAGATTTAGCATATGTTAAAAATGACATACAAGCTGTAGTAAACGCTGCAAAAGGAAAAGCGTTGACTAAGGTTATAATAGAAACTTGTCTTTTAACAGATGAAGAAAAGGTTATAGCTTGTCAACTATCAAAAGAAGCAGGTGCAGATTTTGTTAAGACTTCAACTGGATTCTCAAAAGGTGGAGCAACAGCTCATGATATAAAATTAATGAGAGAAACAGTAGGTCCAGACATGGGAGTAAAAGCATCAGGCGGAGTAAGAAGTAGAGAAGATGCTTTAACTATGATTGAAAATGGAGCTACAAGAATAGGTGCATCTGCATCAATAGCTATTTGTGAAGGTAAAGAATCTAATTCAACTTACTAAAATTAAATATTAATATTTATAAAAAGGAATCACTTTAATTAGTGGTTCCTTTTATTTTAAAAATAAATTTTACTTTTAAGAAAAAACATTACCTAAAATTCGGATAATAGAATATTAATATAATATATGACTGTATAAAGGTAAAAACTACTGATTTTAATCAAGTTATACTTTGGATAGGAGGCTTATGAAAAAAGAACTAACTCCAAACGAAATATTGTTTGACTTATCAATACCAGAGGACGATGAGTTTAAGGATATACAAGGGATACCGGAATTTAATGAAGCATATAAGAGGATTAGTAGAGCACTGAGCATAGATAAAGAGGGGTATAACTTATATTTAATAGATTCATTTTCTAAAGATAAATTAAAAGAATTAATTAATTATATTGAAAATAAATATAAGGACCTGAATTCGCCAAAAGATATATGCTATGTAACTATTGGAGATGAGAAAAAACCAGAGGCTATTTTTGTTGCAAATGGAAAAGGAAATAAATTAAAAGAAACTGTAGAAGAAATAAAAAATGCATATTTAGAGATTGTAGATGATTTTTATAAGGAGTCTACTGAAGAAGAAAAGGATTTTTTAGTAGAAGAGATTCAAGGAAGAAGAACTGAATGCATAAATGAACTTATGGAATCTGCTAAAAAAGATGGATTTGAAGTTAAAGCTAGTTCTAAGGGATTTGCTTTTATTCCTTTAAATGGGGAAGAGGCAATGACAGAAAAAGAATATGATAATTTAGAAGAGGATAAGAAGGAAATAATAGTTGAGAATGCTGGTAAGTTGAAAAAGAGAGCAGAAGTAATATTAGAAGAACTAAAAAATTTAGAAATGAAATCTATGAAAAAACTTAAAAAAATATATACTAAGTTTTTAATAAATAATATGGAAGAATATAAAGATGAAGCTTTAATAGAATTTATAACAGATGACGATTCTTATGAATATCTAGAAAAGCTATTTACATCTATAGAGGAAAATATAGTTGAATGTTACACTATGAGTCTCGAAGATGATGAAAATGAAATATATGAAGTATTAAACAAATATGATGTTAAGGTTATTGTAGATAATAGTAAGAACTTTTCACCACCAGTTATATTTGAAGAAGATCCTAATTTAAATAATTTAATTGGAACTATAGAGTATGAGAATCATAATGGAGTTTACACTACTGACATATCATTGATTACAGCAGGATCAATACTAAAAGCTAATGAGGGATGTTTGATTTTAAGACTAAGCTCCTTAGCTACTAATCCTACAAGTTATTATTATTTGAAAAAGATACTTTTATCTAATACATTATCTTTTGATAACAATAAGAGTTATATGGAATTTATTAATGTAAGTGGACTTAAACCAGCATCTATACCTATAAAACTTAAAGTCATTATTATAGGAGACTATGAATCTTACGATATATTATATAATTCTGATGAAGATTTTAAAAAGCTATTTCCTCTAAAGGCAGAGTTTTCTTCAGTAGTTGAAATAAGTGATGATGTTATAAAAACAGTTACAAGTGAA
The DNA here is from genome assembly GCF_014287825.1 of Clostridium hominis. Classification (NCBI taxonomy): domain Bacteria; kingdom Bacillati; phylum Bacillota; class Clostridia; order Eubacteriales; family Clostridiaceae; genus Clostridium; species Clostridium hominis. The sequence goes on along the minus strand of NZ_JACOOO010000022.1, from coordinate 13,495 downwards.
ATTAATAATAAAATAAGAAAAGATGAACTACTAAAAGTAACAAGTGATGGATTAAGAGAAATTTTTAAATATTTATGTAGAAAAGCTAGTTGTAAAAATAAATTGTTTGTTGAAAAGTATACTATAGAAAGATTATTATTATTGGCTAACCATTATGCAGTTGAAACTAAAAGTGATAAAATAACTGAAAAAGAAATAATAGAAGTAGCATATGAAGAGGAAGATATCTTAAAAGAAATGATGAAATTATATACTGAAAAGAAGATATTAATTTCAGTTAAAGGAGAAAGAGTAGGAGCTATTAATGGACTTGCTGTTTTAGATACTGGATATTATACTTTTGGAAAACCTATGAGAATTACTTGTGTAGCATACAAAGGTACAGGAAGAATTGTAGATATTCAAAAGGAAAGTAATTTAAGTGGAAAAATTCATGAGAAATCTATAAATATATTAAAAGGTTTATTAACTAATATTTTAAATCCCTACGAAGAAACCCCTGTAGATTTTCATTTAAGCTTTGAGCAGACATATGGTTTAGTTGAAGGCGATAGTGCGTCTATTGCTGAAATCATATCAATATTATCTGCTCTTAGTAGAAGGCCAATAAAACAGAATATAGCGGTAACAGGTTCAGTAAATCAATTTGGAGAGGTTCAAGCTATTGGTGGAGTAAATGAGAAAATAGAAGGATTCTATAGGGTTTGTGAGATAATAGACAATGTAGAAAATAAAGGTGTATTACTACCATCAGCTAATAAAGATGAGATTATTTTAACTCCAAATGTAGAAGAGGCTATTAAAGAAAATAAATTCCATCTATATGAAATGTCAACATTAAATGATGCAATTGAAGTATTAATGTTAAATGAGGATGAAAGTATCGAGGAGTTTTATGAACAAGTTTATGCAGAAATAAATAAATATAAATCTAAAAAGAGTTAAAAGTTTAAAGGTATCATTAATTAAGTGATACCTTTTTATTATTAAATTTTAGTAAATGAAAATTAATAAAAGTTGACGACTTAATATACATTATGTTAAAATTATGGAAAAAGAAGGAAGAAAAGAGGGGGGTGTAGCTCTAAATATATTATTTAGAGTTGATTAATATGTATCTAAATTTTGATAAAAAAGACAATACATTAATTGTTTATTTAGTCGGTGAACTAGATCACCATAGTGCTGAAGAAGTAAGAGTTAAGATAGATGATAGAATTGATAGAGATAATATTAAATCACTAGTTATGAACTTTAAAGAAGTTACTTTTATGGACAGCTCAGGAATTGGTGTTGTTATAGGAAGATTTAAGAAACTACAAGGCCGTAATGGAAATGTATGTATTGTTGAAGTAAATAATAGAGTAGATAAAGTATTTAAGCTATCTGGATTATATAAAATAATTAATAGTTACGAAAATTTAGAAGAAGCTATTAGATGCATTTAATGGAGGGGTTTTTTATGTTAGATAACAAAGTATGTATAGAATTTGTAAGTAGGTCAGAAAATGAAGGATTTGCAAGAGTAGCTGTAGCCGCATTTGTTTCTCAATTAGATCCAACTATAGATGAGTTAGCTGATGTTAAAACTGCTGTTTCAGAAGCTGTAACAAATTCTATAATTCATGGTTATGAAAATGCAAAAGAGGGCATAATCAAGATAGAAGCAGCAATTAGTGGTAATGAAGTATCTATAACTATAATAGATAATGGTAGAGGCATAGAAAATGTTGACCAAGCAAGAGAACCTCTTTATACATCAAGACCTGATCTAGAAAGGTCAGGAATGGGATTCACTGTTATGGAAACATTTATGGATAGTTTATACGTAGAAAGTGAGTTTGGTAAAGGTACAAGAGTTATCATGAAGAAAAAATTTAATTAATTATGTTAGGGGAGTATTATGAAAAATGGTAATGTAAGAAAAGAAGATTTTAATTACAATGATAATTCTCAATTAATACTATTAGCCAAAGATGGTGATAAAGAGGCAATGAATATATTAATAGAAATGAACTTGCCGTTAGTATCGTCAATAAGTAAGAAGTTCCTAAATAGAGGTTATGACTATGAGGATATTTTTCAAATTGGCTCTATAGGTTTAGTTAAAGCTATTAAAAATTTTGATAATAAGTATAATGTAAAATTTTCTACTTATGCTGTTCCTATGATAATCGGAGAAATTAAAAGATTCCTAAGAGATGATGGAATGATAAAGGTAAGTAGAAATGTAAAGAGCTTAGCAAGAAAGATACATTTTGATAGGGAGATTCTTACTAAAGAATTAGGAAGAGAACCATCTGTTGAAGAATTATCAAAGTATGCAGGTATAGATAAGGAAGATATAGTTTTCGCCATTGAATCAGCAAGTGGATTATCATATTTATATGACACTATACATCAAGATGATGGCTCGCCAGTTTTATTAATAGATAAATTAAGTGAGAATGGTGAAGAAGATAGCGGAATGATAAATAAAATTGCATTAAAAGAGGCATTAAGAGGGCTTGATGATAAATCAAGGCAAATAATAATGCTTAGATACTTTAAAGATAAAACACAAGTGCAGGTTGCGAAATTATTAGGAATTAGTCAGGTTCAAGTTTCTAGAATAGAAAAGAAAGTATTATTACAAATGAAAAGTAAATTAGAGGATGTGTAAACTAAGGAAAATGAAAAATAAAGTAAATAATGGAGATAAATAGAACACCTAAAATACATTTAATTGTAGTAGGTGTTTTTTTTATTTAATATATTTAAAAATAAGTTAATCAATAAATGTAATAATATACTTTTTTGGAGCATTTTTTTTCAGTTTAGAGGGATAATACATATATGCTAGAAAGGAGAGATGAATATGGCTGACATTTCTAAAAAAGAAGAAAAGATCTTAAATCAATTTCAAGATCTTAGTAAGCAAGCTAAACCAAAGCCAAAATACTTAAAAAATATCCTATTAGCCTTTATAGTAGGTGGAATTATATGTACAATTGGCCAATTGATTTTGAATATGTTGATAAAATATGGAGTTCCAGAAGACGCAGCTAAAAAGTGGTTGCCTATAATAATGGTCTTTTTAGGAGCTCTATTAACAGGCCTAGGTGTATATGATAAAATTGCTAACTTTGGAGGTGCCGGAACGGTAGTTCCTATAACTGGATTTGCAAATGCAATGGTTGCACCGGCAATAGAATTTAAGAAAGAAGGATTTGTATTTGGTGTTGCAGCAAAAATGTTTACTATTGCAGGACCAGTTCTTGTTTATGGAATAGGGACATCGGTATTAGTAGGGTTAGTGTATTATTTATTAAAATTATTTGGATTTATGTAGGAGGTTAAGTATGACTTCAGCAGCTAAAAAAATAGGAAAACAAACTATAAAACTACAAAATCCTCCGAAGATAATTTCAACATTTTCAATAGTTGGACCTAAGGAGGGAGAGGGGCCTTTAAAAGACTATTTCCATGAAATAATTAATGATGATACTTTAGGAAAAGATAGTTTTGAGAAGGCAGAATCAGAGATGATGTATACTGCTATAAAAGGTGCTATTTCAAGTGCAAACTTAAAAGAGGAGGATATAGAGTATCTTTTTGCAGGTGATCTTTTGAATCAAATAGTATCCTCTGGATATGCAGCAAGAGAGTTAAACATTCCGTTCTTTGGATTGTATGGAGCATGTTCAACTATGGCAGAATCATTAAGTATGGCATCATTATTTTTAGATGGAGGCTTTGCTAGATATGTTGTAGCATCTACATCATCACATTTTAGTTCAGCAGAAAGACAATTTAGATTTCCACTAGAATATGGATCACAAAGAAATCCTACAGCACAATGGACAGTAACAGGATCAGGAGCTATGGTGCTTTCTGATCATGGAGATTTCCCAAGAGTTACATATGTAACTACTGGAGTTGTAAAAGACTATGGTGAAAAAGATGCTAACAATATGGGGGCAGCAATGGCACCAGCAGCTGTAGATACTATTTATAATCATTTCAAGGATACTGGAAGAAAACCAAGTGATTATGACGTTATAGCTACAGGAGATTTAGGTAAAGTAGGTAAAGAAATAACAGAAAAATTATTACTTGAATATGGTTATGATATTAAAGATGTTTATGTAGACTGCGGAGATATTATCTTTGATAATGAAAGACAAAATACTGATTCTGGAGGAAGTGGATGTGGATGTTCTGCAGTAGTTACATGCGGATACTTCTATAAGAAATTAATGAGAAGAGAGATTAAAAAAATGCTTTTAGTATCTACTGGAGCTTTAATGAGTACGACAACATCTCTTCAAGGGGAATCTATTCCAGGTATAGCTCATGCAGTTGCTATTGAAATTGATTAAGGAGGTGAATTTTAGTAGACTAAAGATAGTTTACTAAAGCGTAAGTGGAGTATATAAGCGCATTTATTGTAGGTGGTTTAATTTGTGTAGTTGCACAAATATTAATGGATACAACAAAATTAACTCCAGCAAGAATATTAGTTGCGTTTGTAACTATAGGAGCAATTTTAGGTGGTTTTGGGTGGTACGATAAACTAGTAGAAATAGGAGGAGCAGGTGCTACAATTCCATTACCTAGTTTTGGAAATTCGCTAGCTAAAGCAGCAATTGAAGGTGTAGAAAAAGATGGTCTTTTAGGGGCTTTTACAGGTGGAATAACTGGAGCAGCCGGTGGAATAACAGCAGCAATCTTTTTTGGATATTTGATGGCTATAATATTTAATCCTAAAACAAAGCAGTAAATAAGGGAAATAACTTCTAATTAAAATTAAATTAGAAGTTATTTTTTTGCACTTGAAATTAGGAAAATATAGGGATATAATTTAATTAAGTAATTACTTAATTAAAAAAAGAGGGTAACATGGAAGAAAAGATAAAAATTTTTAAGGCTATAGCTGATGAAACAAGATTAAAAATATTAATATTAGTTTCACACAAAAATATCTGTGCAAAAGGAATAGCTAAGCATTTAAATATATCTGAGGCAGCCGTATCACAACATATAAAAATACTTAAAGAATCTTCTTTAATAGTTGGGTATAAAAGAGGATATCATCTTATGTATGAATTAAATAAAGAGTCTTTAGAAAAATCTATTAGCTTTATACATGGGCTAATAAATGATGATTTTAATTTAATAAGTGAAGGCTTAAGTGGTAAAGAGAGAAGCTTTGATATTTCTGTATGCAAACATAGTTGCAAGTCTATGAAAAATTGTTGTAAGAATATTTTGAAGGAGGAATAAAAAATGAAGGTTTGTTTTCCAATTAACACTAATGAAGGAATTGAGAGTATTCCATACAATCACTTTGGAAGCGCTAAGATGTTTATAGTGGTTGATTCTGAAACGAGAGAAGTAAAAACAATAGATAATGGGAACTTAGATCATGAACATGGTAAGTGTCAACCTATTAAAGCTTTATGTGGCGAAGTAGTAGATGCAATTGTAGTTTCAGGAATAGGTCAAGGTGCCATTGGCAAATTAAGGGCTATGGGAATAAAAGTATTTAAGGCTAGTGAAGGAACAGTAGCTAAAAATATAGAGTTAATTAATAAAAATGAACTGAAGGAATTCGATAGTTCGCATATATGTGTTCATCACGATTGTGGAAGCCATAAATAATATACTAAATCAGTATCTACATCTTGTAGATACTGATTTTTATTTTAAGTTTTATTATTGAAAAAAACATATTTATAGTAAGTCTAAATTTAAAATTGAGTTTTAAATTATTCATTAGGATTTAATGAATAATTAGATGTTAAGAGAAGAATAATATTAATGTTGACTGCAAAGGAGGTGTAAATATGAATAAAAATGAAAGTATCAAATGTACTGTACAACAATGTAAGCATCACTCTGGTTCAGTAGATTATTGTACATTAAATGCTATACAAGTTGGAACTCATGAAGCAAATCCTACAGTTCCTGAATGTACAGATTGCAAATCATTTGTACTAAAATAATAAAATACAAAAAGATTAAAGAGAGATAATCTAAGTAAAGATTTTCTCTCTCTGTCTTTTTAATGTATAGCGGTAATGGTGTTTTTAAATTACACCTAATAAGAACTATAAATATCATCAATAAAGAGACTATATATTATAGGCATACGTTAAAGAAGTATTATATTTTTATATTGACAATGAAAAAATGTTAATATAAAATTATATACAAATGAGAATGAATATCAATATTAAATAAGAAATTTAACATAGGAGTATTTAATGAGTACAATTGGTTTTTACAAAAGTTTAGACAAGATGGAAGAGAGAGAATGCATTGAGAAGTTTTTACTTTATAATGCTTCACTAGTTGTCACAAAAGTAAAACCTTCAGCTACGATAACGTTAAAGAAGGGGAGTAATAGTATTTATGAAAAGTGGATTAAATATGGTAAGGGTTTTCTTAAATCTATAGATATAGGATATATAAATTTAAGGGAATGTGAAAGTGCATTAATAATATTGATTTATGATGAAGAGGAGTTATCTAATTATATCTTTAGGAAAGAAAATAAACTTTTTCTGACAAAGCTTGGATATAATGATGAAAATAACCTAGATGTTTATTTGAAAATGTTAAAAAGAAGGTATGAAGAATTTAATTGTCCACATGAGTTAGGAATTTTTTTAGGATATCCACTTGATGATGTAAGGGATTTTATGGATTGTAGTAATAAAAAGTGTTTAGCATGTGGTTATTGGAGAGTTTATAACGATTATGATAATGCTAAAGAAGTTTTTAATATTTATGATATGATTAAGGAAAAGGCAGTTAGTTTTATATTAAAGGGAGATTCTAGTCAAAATGTATTCTGTAATTTAAAAAATATTATAATTAATGCTGAAAGCATAGCTGTATAAAAAACAATAAATATATATATATATAGAAGGGTGAAATAACGATGAGTATAGTAATTGTTGGTGGTCATGATAGAATGAGTAAACAGTATATTGATGTGTGTAAAAAGTATAACTGTAAGGCTAAGGTTTTCACACAAATGGAGACTAGATTTAGAGATAAAATAGGGAAACCAGATGCAGTAATATTATTAACTGATGTAGTATCACATAAGTTGGTATTAGCGGCAAAAAAGGAGGCAGATAAGAAAAACATAACAGTAATTAGGAGTCATAAAAGTACAGTTAATTCATTGGAGACAGTAATTCAACAAATAGCATCTAATTAGAAGGTATAAATATGCTTATAAAAATTAATAATAGAATAGTCGAATTTGTAAATGGATACTTATGAAAAAGTACTTGTAATTATTGGGATTATAAGTACTTTTTTTATTATTAAGAAGAAAAATAAATAATTACAAAAAAATACTTGATAATAATTATCAATTAGTGTATATTAATACAAGTGATAAGAGTTATCAATTAAAATAAAGTATCAGTGGAGGACGATATTATGATGATAAATAAAAGGTTAATTAACCTTTGTAAAGATTCAAAAAAGTATATTGCGCTTACTATTTTAGTAAACTGGATATCGGTATTATGCAATATAATTACTATAATTTTAATAGGACAGTTTATTAATAAAATATATATTGGAGAAAGACTAAATTTAGCTGGAAGAAATGTTTTTAGATATATGTCAGAGTTTCAAGTATGGGGAAATATATCACTATTATTAGCGATTATAATAATAGCTTGTTTATTAGCAGTTAGATATACTTGTAATATTTTATATGCAAAGTTTTCAAATGCAGCATCTGCTAATGCAAGGGTTACATTAAGAGAACTTATTTATAAAAAGTTATTAAAGCTTGGAACTGGATATACTTCAGTAGAAAGTACTTCTGCAGTTGTACAAGTATCAGTAGAAGGAATAGAGCAGTTAGAAATTTACTTTGGTAAATATTTATCTCAGTTTTTCTATGCACTTTTAGTGCCTATTACATTATTTGTTTTTATGAGCTTTATATCATTTAAGGCAGCTTTAGTATTTATTCTTTGTGTGCCTCTTATACCAGCGTCAATAATAGCTATAATGAAAATTGCTAAGAGAATTTTAAAAGATTATTGGAAGTCTTATTCAGATTTAGGGGGAACTTTCTTAGAAAATCTTCAAGGATTAACTACTTTAAAGGTATTTAATATTGATGAAAAGAGACATGAAAAAATGAATGAAGAAGCTGAAAAGTTTAGAAAGATAACTATGAAAGTTTTAAGTATGCAGCTTAATTCAATAACTATTATGGATTTAGTAGCTTTTGGGGGAGCAGCAGCAGGAACAATATTAGCTTTAATTCAGTTTAGAAATGGAGAAATACCAGTAGGAAGTTTACTTATAATAATATTACTTTCATCAGAGTTTTTCATTCCATTAAGACTTCTAGGATCATACTTCCATATAGCTATGAATGGTATGGCGGCTAGTGATAGAATGTTCGGGATTTTAGATGCTAAAGAAAGAGAAAAAGACATAACTGTTAAAGAAGATACTAAATTCAAGGATATAGCTATAGAATTAAGAAATGTTGATTTTAGCTATGATGGAGAGAGACAAGTATTAAATAATATAAATATGCAGATAACAAAAGGTGGATTAGTTGCTATAGTAGGGGAAAGTGGTTCAGGTAAGAGTACAATAGCATCACTTATATTAAACAACCACAAAGTAACTAATGGAGAAATTTTATTGAATAACACTAATATTGAAAATATATCATTAGATAATATTTATGGAAATATAGCATTAGTATCAACTAATAGTTACATATTTAATGGAACAATTTTAGATAACTTATTAATGGCTAAGAAAGATGCTACGCAAGAAGAACTTGAAATAGCATTAAAAACTGCAAGATTATATGATTTCGTAAGTGGATTAAAAGAAGGATTATTAACAGATGTAGGACAAGCTGGTAGTGCATTATCTGGAGGGCAAAAGCAAAGATTAGCATTAGCTAGAGTTATACTTGCTAACAAAGATATGATTATATTTGACGAAGCAACATCTAATATAGATGTTGAGAGTGAAGAAGATATTTGGGAAGCTATTTATGAACTTTCAAAAGATAAAACTATACTAGTAATATCTCATAGATTAGCTAACGTTGTAGATGCAAAAGAAATCTATGTTATGAATAAAGGTATATTAGTTGAAAGTGGTACTCATGAAGAGTTAATGAATGGTAAAAAACATTACTATGACATGGTTAATAAACAAAATGAATTAGAAATGATAAGGGAGGTTTGTTAATATGCAAAGAAGATCAGGCTTCCAAATAATGAAGAGATTAATAATTGAATTAAAGCCATTAGCACCGATTATGGCTATCACTATAAGTATGGGTGTTATAGGATTTTTAGCAGCAATAGCAATAGCAAGCTTTGGAGCAATAGCTATAGGAACACTTATAGGTGATATCACTTTTATAAGTTTTACAGGAGCAATGGGTGTTATGGCCTTGGCTGCAGTGTTTAGAGGTTTTTTAAGATACGCAGAGCAGTTATCTGGACACTATATAGCCTTTAAAATACTTTATATATTAAGAGATAAGATATTTGCTAAGCTTAGAAAATTAGCTCCTGCTAAATTAGAAGGACAAGAAAAGGGAAATCTTATATCATTAATTACATCTGATATTGAACTTTTAGAAGTATTTTATGCTCATACTATAGCACCAATATCAATTGCGATAATTACCAATACAATAATTGCAATAATTTTATATATGATTAATCCATGGTTTGGATTATTATCAGTAGTATTCTTCTTAATAGTAGGATTTGTTATTCCATATGCTTCATCAAGCCTTGGAAAAGAAGCAGGTGTAGCATATAGAAATATGTTTGGTGAATGTAATAATTATATTCTTGATTCTTTAAGAGGATTAAAAGAGGTATTACTGTTTAAAAATGGGGAAGAAAGATTAAAGGAGATTAACTCAAAATCTCATAGAATAAATGAGAGTCTTGATAAGATTAAAGAGCATGAAGGAATAATTAGAGCTATAACAGATTTAACTATTATGATTGCAATATTAACTTTTGTAGGGTTAGGATTTTATCAATACTCTGTAGGTAACTTATCATTTACATGGATGTTAGTTGGAATTGTAATAATAGCATCTTCTTTTGGACCGGTAGTAGCCTTAAGTAACTTATCAAATACGTTGCTTCAAACATTTGCTTGTGCAGAGAGATTGTTTGATCTTATAGATGAAGAGCCACATGTAGAAGAAGTTTTAGAAGGACATGAAATAAGTGGTGATTCAATATCTTATGAAGATGTAACATTTGCTTATCCAAATAGAAAAGAAAAAATCTTTGATTCTACTTCTGTTAACATTGAAAAGGGAGATAAGATTGCTCTTATTGGTGAAAGTGGAATTGGTAAGAGTACTTTTGTTAAGCTTATGATGAGATTCTGGGATGTAAATGAAGGAAAGATTAAACTAGATAATATAAATATTAAAGAAGTTAGTACAAACTCAATAAGAAATACTCAAACTTTAGTAAGTCAGGAAACATATCTGTTCAATGAGTCTATATTAGATAATATAAGAATAGGAAATATAAATGCAACTAAAGATGAGGTAATAAAAGCAGCTAAGATGGCATCTATACATGATTTTATTGAAACATTACCAAAGGGATATGATACAAAAGTAGGAGAGCTTGGAGGAAATCTTTCTTCTGGAGAGAAGCAAAGAATTGGACTTGCAAGAGCGTTCTTAAGTGATGGAAATGTATTAATTTTAGATGAACCAACAAGTAATTTAGATACTTTAAATGAAGGTGAAATCTTAAAATCAATAAAGGAAAACTGTGAGGATAAAACTATAGTGCTTATATCTCATAGAAAATCAACTACAGCAGTTTGCAATAAAACTTACAAACTAGAAAATAGTAAACTAATAATGAGTTAAAATTATTAAATAATTAAGAGGATTGGAAAGTCCTCTTAAATTTTAATTATTAAATGATAATGATTATCAGTGGTGATTATGTTAAGTGTGAGGAGTCGAAGATTGATGGGGAAAATTGAAAGAGAAAAGAAGACAATCAAGCTAATGGTAGAAATATATTGTAAGAAAAAGCATGATATGAAAAATGGGGAACTATGTGAAGAATGTCAAGAGTTATTGGAATATGCTCATAAAAGGTTAAGTTATTGTAAGTTTGGCGAAAATAAATCAACATGTTCAAGATGTCCGATACATTGTTATAAGAAGGATATGAAAGAAAAAGTTAAAGAAGTTATGAAATTTTCAGGACCAAGGCTTGTAATCTATAATCCGATAGAATTAATTAGACATGCATTAAATAAATAGGGGGCTGAGAATAATGAATAAAATAAAAAAATATATTTATATAACTATAGGATTAATCTCTTTTGCTTTAGGAGCTATAGGAGTGGCATTACCAATACTACCAACTACACCATTTTTACTTTTAGCATCATTTTGTTTTGCTAAAGGATCTGAAAGGTTTAATACATGGTTTATTAACACAAAAATATATAAAAAGCACTTAGAGAGTTTTGTTAAAGAAAGGGCTATGACTTTAAAACAAAAAGTGTGTTTATTAGCTTTTGCTGATTTTATGTTAGCATTTCCATTAATAATATTAGACAATTTACATGTAAAAATATTTTTAATAGCATTAATACTATTTAAGTTTTACTATTTCATTTTTAGAATTAAAACAATTAAGCCACAAGTGGAGAAAGTTAACTAGAATACTTTAAATACAAAGGAGAAAGCATTATGGAAAGAATATCATCATCATTTTTTATGCTAGCACTATTAATGTATTATATACCAAAGATCTTTAAGTTAAAAAAATCAAGATATGTGAAACTTCATATTTTTACAGGAAGTATATCTATTATCACTATGATAACAGCATTTGTTTTGAAGATAGGACAAGATGATTTTATAAAATATATTGGCTTCAGTATTATTATGATTTTAATTGGTATTACAGGATATCTTTTTAAAAAGAATCCTAGATTATATAGAAAATTACACATAATTTCTACAATATCATTTTTTGCATATTTATTTATAAGCATAAAGTTCTTTTAAAATATTAAAGACAAATATATTAATAACCAAATATGAGATGATAAAAAATTAGGTATCATAAATTTAATTTAAGCAATCTAGAGAAAATAAGTGATTTATATATACTTAAAATGGTAAAACTTCTTAAATGAGGTGTTGCCGTTGTGAAGGATGCAAGAGATGTTGACTTAAATAATCCCCTACCATATATATTTGTAGCGTTTATTTTATCATCTTTTTTCTATAAAACATATAGCAGTGATAAGCTACTGGCAATAATGATTGTCAGTGGCTTTTTATGTTTACTTTTATTTTATAAAGGGATAGTTATCAGCTTATTAATAACTTTTTTCTTTTTAGTAGGATTATTTAATAATAGCTTATTTTATAATTATGAACCTAATGCTAATGAAGAGATAAGAATAGATACTATAAAATCGTATTATATTAAAGGGAAAATTCAAGGTAGATATGTATATTTAGACATAGATAGCGATAGTTTAAAGGTTGGAGATAAGTTAGTAGCAAGTGGAAAGTTTAGCAAAAGGTTAGATTTATCTAAAGGTATAATAGGAGAGTATAAAGTTGAAAATTATAGGGTGTTAAAAAAAGATTTTATAGGTTACTTATATGACAGAAGAGAAAGCTTATATAAATCTATAAAAGCTAAACTAGGTAAAAGAAAAGCAGGTTTTATAACATCAGTAGCTTTTGGGTACTCTGAGGCTCTTGACAATGAAGATAGAGAGGATATGAAGGTATTTGGTATATCACATGCTATAGCGGTCTCAGGACTTCATATGGGCATTGTATATGGAATATTGAAGAAAGTGTTCGGCAGTAAGATAAGCTTGATTGTAGCGTTATTATATGTATTATTTACAGGGGCATCTCCTTCAACTGTAAGAGCATATATCATGATATTTATAATGAATTTTGCTTTAGTGGTTAAGAGAAATTATAACCCTATTGCATCAATATCTTTAGCCGGAATAATTTTATTGTTAATAAACCCACATGATCTATTTAGTTTAGGATTTGAATTATCTTTTGTAGCTACTTTAGGAATAGTAATATTTAATAAGAAGCTTAATAAAAAGTTATATAAGTTGCCTAAAAGAATTAGAGAAGCTGTTGCTGTATCTATATCAGCACAGATATTAACTTTACCAATATTAATATATAGTTTTAATGAGTTTTCTATAAATTTTTTAATTGGAAATATAGCTGTATTGCCTATTATTAACATTTTAGTTTTATTAGGGAGTTTGTTATTAATATTTACTAAAGTTATTCCTGTATTTAATTATTTGTTGTATTTATGTTATTTTTGCATCAAAGTGATAGATAATATAATGGATTTTTTCTGGGATTATAAAATTGATGTATTATATTTTAATTTTACTACAGCATTTTTTTATTTAATTCTTTTAATTACATATT
>NZ_JACOOO010000001.1:0-329719 GCF_014287825.1 Clostridium hominis | reverse complement strand
ATACTATCACCCATAACTCCTATAGAATAATTGTAGTAACTATTTTTTCTATTTAAAAATTGATTAATGTTAAAAATGCTATTTTCTTTTTTCTTAATTTGCTGAATATTAGCTTCCAAGTGCGCATTAGTTTGATTAACTTGATCCTGTAAATTAGCAGCTTGATTTTCATCAATTATTATTCTTCTAAGGCCTTTATAATCTTCCTCTACCTTAGCTACAGTCTTTGTAAATGTATCATATTCATTTGTACCTTCGACAGCTTTATCATTTAAAACTTTTGATTTTACAGTAATAAAAAAAGATGCAGTAGTCATAGCTCCATTTGCATCTTTCAACTCTAAATCTATCTCCACTTCTCCTGGTACAAGGATAGAATTTTTAAGGTCTATATCTAAATTATTTTTATTTATTGTAAATCCTTCTGTTTGCTCTTTTAATCCATCATTAGTCTTAGCCCCAAGTTTTAGAGTTTGCCCAGTAATATCAAATTCTACAGAATCTTTAAATAACGATAGCCTAATTACTGCATTATCCAATTCTTTAAACTCAAATAAAGGAGCATAGTTAGGCTTATCTACATTTATTACTTTTCTAATACTTTCATTTTTCATTTAAACACCACCTTCTAGTACTTTTATTCTATCTTCAAGTTTCTCTATTTTCTCTATACTTCTCTTTAATGCCATAGTTAAACTTGTTATATAACTATTATTATCTAGCAACAATTCATCACCGTCTTTGCTAACCAATATACTTGCTATCGGATCATTTAACATAGAGTTAGGATTAACAACCAACCTGTCTTTGTTACCCCCATCAGTATAAACTAACGATTCAAATTTATCTTTGTAAAAAGTATAAAAACTATTGTCATCTTTGTATTTTTCAACTTCACTCGTTACCAAAGTCCTAGAAACCTCTTCATTTAATGTTGTAACTTCGTAACTTTCAGCTAAAGTACTATTAGAGAAAGGTGTAGAATAGTTTTTATAATATAGACTATTACAATACATCTTATTCCAAGGTTTAATATTAGAACCAAGTTGTTCATCTCCTTGATACGGATATACATATCCATCAGGATGTGACCACAACCCATATCTAGCAGCGCCAGTAGTTTTTTGACTTACAAGTGATATACTCCCTGCCTCAGAAAATTCTATTATGCTTCCAACATAAGTTCCATCATTATGTTTTTTCATATATTGTATTCCTGCAGCTTTGTCGTTATCATTAGGATATGCAGTCATCCATAATGCACCGTCAGTTCCTACTGTTTCTGCATTGCCTTTACTCACAGAAACATATCCAGCAGGTTGACCATTCGGCCACCAAACCCCTGCACTATACATCGGTTTAGCTATATCATTACCTTTGAAACCAATTAATTTGCTTGCATTTAGTTCTAACTTGTAATTATCACTTTTTGTTGTTATCTTTCCTATAAAATCAAAGCCATAAGCAGTTTGTTTAAATAATGTGCCAAAATCTCCATTAGAAACCTTTTGAGATATTTCATTTGCAGTTTGATTTTTATAACTATTAAAATCACTATTAGAAACCTTTTGAGTAATAGCTTCAGCATTTTTCTTTATTTCAGTTTCAAGCCCTTCTTTAGTATTTTTAATAGTTTCATTTATACCTTTATTGTTAATTTCAAATTTAGTATCTACACTTGTATTAGTCGCTAAATCTTTTCCACTCAAATCTATATCGAAATTAGCGCCATCAAAATTAATTTTATTGGCAAAGTTAAAAGTACCATTCTCCATGTCAATCCAAGTAGTGCCATTAGCACTCATAAGCATACCTGTTTTTATTAATGCTGCATTTAATTGACCAGTTGTTATACATGAAGCATTAATCTTTCCATCAATAGTTATTGCTAATGTATATGGCCCATTGTAACCATTTTGAGAAAACGCAATACCATTTTTATTCATTCTAATAACATTAATGGCGCTTTCAACTTGAGGTGAGTCCATAATTAATATTTCATTTTTTCTAGCTACTACATAGGAATCTTTAATACCTGCAGCTATTAAATCAGCTGCTTCCTGCATTGATTTATCTAGTATGTCTTGCCATGTGTTCCCACCAAGCTGTTCAACTACTTTATCAATTACTACCTCAATTTTGCCAATATCTTTAAATAGATTATTTTTTGCATCTCCAAGATCTATATCAATATATCTATTTCTAATATTGTCATATCTATTAGCGACCATCTTTAATTTAACATTAAAACCATAGTCCTCTAAGTTTGCTGTTAATATATCACCTTGAAAGATACGTTCATTAAGTTCATCACCTTTATATTGGTCTGTATTCTCTAATGCTGCAATATTTACTCTTAATGAACATGTAGGCTTATCAATATTCTGTGTATTAAATAAATCATCACAAGCTTTCCTAATAGCAGCATATACTTCATCTAATGTTTCATATCCTTCTTTGTCATAGTTATTTTCACTATACTTATATTTAATATCATCAAATTTGAATTCTCTAATCTTTGGATGCGGATAATTATTTACTAAAGGTGAATAATAAACTCCCTCTGGTAATGTTAATCCATCATAAGTAATAGCATTAATTCCAGTGCAAACTGTTTCTTCATCAATGTCCCCATCATATCCAGTAATATTTTTACCTATAGATATTTCTACTCCTCTATCTTGTCCTACAGCCTCATTCATTGATATATTGAAGTTATCTAATACTAAACATCCTCCCCATCTTTCAACAAATGTATTGTCTTTATCTGTATTAATTAGAGCTTCCATACCGTTCTTTCTGACAACTCTAGCACTAGCAACTCTATCAATATTAGAAGTAAGATTATATCTATGAGGATATACAGTGCCATTAGAAATTTGTTGCATTGCAACCCTACCAGACTTTTCAACAATATTTATATCTTGAATAAAGTTATCGTTAAAATCATATCCTATTGCATGCCCTGAAATTGAAATATATTTTCTATTTTTTTTATTTATTTTTAATATTCTAAAAAGCTGATCTCCTTTTTCGGTAGGAACTTGTATTATCAATCCTTCCTTAATAGATTCTGATTTATCAAAATCTTTTTTAAATTTAGCTTGAATTATCCATTTACTCTCTTCACTCCACTCTGTATATGAAGATATAACTATATCATCTAGTACTTCAAGTCCATCGTGTGAAAAGTTGGTTTCATCTTTTTTGAATATCTTTATCATATAATGCAATACCTCCTTTCTAGCAAAAAAGAGATACTACATCAAGTATCTCCAATTAGGAACAATTTCTATTTTATTTATATTTCCATCCCAAGTAATATTATTTTCACCTTTTTTTAATATTGGATAATTACCTACCTTTTTATCATTTTGTCTTATTGTATCTTTATATGTTCTTAATTTAGCTGTATCTATTGTTATATATTCCTCAATACCTCTTAAAATTATCTGCTCATCTCCAACAAATAGATTAATATCACCATTGCCATAAACAGTTATTTTAGGCTTAGAATAGTATGTTCCAAAATTATAAACCAGAGTATCTTTTTGAGTAATTATCACAGGCTCATTATCTATTGCATAACCAAAAGGCTGACATTTGAAGTTAATTTCAAATTCATACCATTCATTTGCTATTATCTCTTTCAATGGAATTTCACTTATTATTTTATAATAATAAAACCTATCAGGAAAATTAGAGAATACTACAGTTCCATTATTTTTTAAAAATTCCACTAAAGAATCATACGTTTTTCCTTCATAATATACTTTACATTTCTTTGTAGTAGGCTCGTAAGTACCATCACTAATAGTTAAATTACCATCCAATCCAAGTACTGATACTTCTTCTATTCTTTCTTTAGGAATCGATATAGAAGGTAACTCAACTACTACTATATTGTTATCAAGTGAACTCTCATTGTTTAAAATAATATAATCCTCTTTCATAATTACCTCCTATACTGTTCTTAGTTCTTTATAGTCTGAAATTTCCTCTATTAAATCTCTTACATCTGCTATTCCCTCTACAATAACATCTCCAAATGAATTGTTTCCTGTTTCTTTTACAGCTTTATCAATATTTACATCCAATTTCTTTATTGCATTTACTATTAATTCAGCTGCCTGCTTCACTAATGTTCCTGTCACAACCTCACTATTTGAAAGTTGACTTTTATTCATAGAACTTATAATCTCTTGAGTTTGTCTTGCATTATAAACAGTTTCTCCTCCATCCATAGGATAGATACTTCTGTTGGTTGCTAATGTGAAAGTTCCATTTCTACTTTGTATTAATTCTGGTCCATATTCAGCAACTGTAGCAAGTCCTGGAATAGCATTATCAGTACCAGTTGCATAAGACATTTGAGTCATTCCACCTTTTACTACTACTGAGATTGTTCTCCCGCTGATACTATTTATTCTGTTCTGTAAATAATCAATAGTACCATTATCGCTAACTGATACATTTGCTTGTCTACCATCTAAATCTTTTAAATATTGTCCTGTTTCTTTAAGTCCTTGAATTACAGTATCTGTATTATCCCCCAAATCAATAGGTGTTCCATTAACTGTTTCTATAGACCTAACTAATTTCCCATTCTCATCTTCTACTTCTTTAATATGGCCAACTATTTTACCAGTATTATCTCTGATATTCCCCTCTGTATCTGCATATACAGCACTAGAAGCATATAAAGACTCTCTTACACTATCAAGCAACGCACTAAATTGTCTAGCCTCTGAATCAAGTGTCTTTGCATCTTCTTTGCTCATAGCTGCTAACTCTTGTGTATTCCAATTATAAACACCTGTTAACTCACCTGTAGTTTTATCAACTTGAGCATATATAGTTTCCCAAGCCCCTGTTTCTTCATTTTGCACTCTATATAATCCGCTTTTAGTTATTTCTTCAATGCCATTATAGTGTTCTTTATGTCTAACTAAAGCTTCATAATACTTAATATCTTTTTGCTTTAATTGTTCACCAGTGTATTTATTAATAGCACTAGCTAAGTTTTCATTATGGCTTATTGCATACTGATAATCTTGTTCATAATACGAATTACTTAAGTCTAACTCTTTTTGTTTAGCCTCCTGAAGTCTTGAAATAGTATCATCTGCCCTTTTCTTATCCTCTTCACTTAATAAATCATAATTTTCTTTTGCTAAAGCAATAAGAGTATCATAGTTTGTCCTTATCTGAATTTGTTCATCATCTCTTTGCTTAGCTCTTTGTTGTAATAACTTTTCAGCCTCCTCAGCATCAAGTGTAGTCATTCTATTTTGAAACTCTTGGTGAGCATATTCTAATTCATAACTATTATTAGCTTGTGCAGTAAGTTCAATTTGCTTTATTTGAGCATATCTTTCTTCTATAGCTGCTATCTCATCACTAGTTAATGCTCTACCTTCTGCAAATGCCGTTGCTTCAATCTGGCTTATTTCGTCTCTTAACTTTTGAGCCTCTTCCTTTTCCTTTGTTCCTCTGCTCGCCCACCATTCTAGTAGTGAAGTTTCATTTTCATCAATGATATTATCAACTGCAAAAGCATTCTTCAATCCATTTTGCATATCTGAACTTTTACTATTTATTGCATCTAATGCTGACTCTAAAGCACTATCTACCTTTGACACAAATGAGTTATGTTCATCCTCGCTTATTACATCATCTAGGTTGATTTGGCCTAAACTAATTCCAAATTCATGTATATCTGTAGTCATAGCCTTTACTGAATCTTGAAAGTCTTTAGATATATTGGAATTAAAATCTGCATACACAAGTCCCATATCAACTAGTTCTTTTTTTGAATAAGTAACCTTTCCTGTTAAATCAGCAATAACTCTTTCCATCCAAGACATCTCATCTCTACTTTTAGATATTGTCTGATTTGCTACATCTACTGATTCATGCCATACGTAAAAACCAGTACCTAATGCTGTTATAACACCTATAGCTGGCAGTGCAACACTGCTTAAACTGGTAATTGCTCCCATAGTTCCAGCTGCACCTAAAGCTGTATTCAATGCACTAGCACCTTTAACCAATGAGCTAAATCCTGAAGTTAACTTGCCTGTTATACTTAAAACCGGTCCTGTCGCTGCAGCAAACATTCCCATTTTCAGGATGTTTTTTTGTGTGCCTTCGTCTAAGCTATTAAATGCACTGACCATTTCTGTTACCTTATTAACACCATCAGTTAAAGACGGTAATAACTTTTCTCCTATGGCAATACCGGCTCCTTCTAAAGCGGATTTTAACTGTGTTAATTTCCCCTTAAGATTATTTTGCATTGTATCTGCCATTTTTTTAGATGTACCATCAGCGCTATTTATTGCTGTTGTTAATTTATTAAAATCACTTTCACTTGTATTAATTATTGCTAACATACCAGACATTGCTTCAGTACCAAATATAGTTGCTGCATACTCCGCTTTTTGTGCTTCACTTAATGCACTAAATCTATCTCTAAGCATTAGCATTACATCTGATAAGGATTTAGAACTTCCATCTGCGTTAGTTAGAGAAATGTTTAGCTGGTCCATAGCTGTTAATACTGGATCACTTGGTTTTAACATTGATGATAATGCCGCCCTTAAAGCAGTTCCTGCTTGCCCTGCTTTTATACCTGAATTGGCCATCAATCCTAATGCTACTGCAGTATCTTCAATGCTATATCCTAAAGACCCAGCTACTGGAGCTATATACTTAAAACTTTCACCCAACATGGTTACATTTGTATTTGCGTTATTACTTGCAGCTGCTAATACATCAGCAAAATGAGCACTATCAGAAGCTTGTAATCCAAAAGCAGTTAATGCATCTGTTACTATATCACTTACTATACCAAGACTTTCGCCTGATGCAGCTGCTAAATCCATAATTCCACTAATACCATCCAACATATCAGCTGTTTTCCATCCGGCCATAGCCATATAACTGAATGCTTCACTTGCCTCACTAGCGCTAAACTTAGTGTTAGCTCCTAATTCTTTTGCTTTTAAACTTAATTGATCCATCTCACTCGCTGTCGCTCCAGAAATAGCTTGAACTTTACTCATTCCTTCTTCAAAATTAGCTGAAACTGTTAATGCAGCCGTCCCAGCACCAACTAAAGGAATAGTTACTGATTTACTTAACATATTTCCTACTGAACTCATAGCTCCACCTAGAGCTTGTAGTCTTATACCTGCATTTTCACTACTATTTAAAAACGTAGTTAATTCTTGATAAGCACCTTTAATACCAGCAGAATATGAACTTCTATCAAGAGTTAAATATGCAACTGCTTGCCCTGCATCTACCACACATTCACCTCCTTTTTTAAAAATGAACATAAAAAAAGAACCACCTAAGTGATTCTTTAATTTACTAATTATTTAATTCTTCTAATATACAATCCGGTTGTTCTAGTTCCCAATCTACCAGAAAGCCATCTGTTTCAATTTGCTTTTTTAGTAATTCTTTTAATGTTTCCTTCAATGTACCATTTTCAGCATTTAAATAATCATTTCTGAAATTTATATATAAATCTAATGTTATTTTATTGCTCTCATCTTGATGTTTTTTATTTACCTCTGAAAAGTCCTCTTTTATTTCTGATAACGATGAAGTTTCTAATTCGGATTTTGACCACGTTATTGTAGTTTTGGTTTTGCTTAGAATATACTTATCTTCAGAAATCAAGTCTCTCTCTTTTAGCTCATTTATTGATAAAGGTTTATTATATCCTAATATTTTATTTGCTATTAATTCAGTGAATGAATATTCATCCTTCGGATACAACACAGTTCTATTCCCTACATAAGTACATGCATAAAGCAAATTAGTCGCAAAAGCTCCTCCTAATACTATAATTCCTATTATTATATATTTTTTTCTCTTATCCATATCATCTCTCCCCTAGTTTTATACTTTAAGTATAATACAAATGGATAATTTTTCATAATAATTTATTGATACTTTTTTAGATTTTCTTTCATTTCATTAATAAGAGTAATATTGCTATTTACTCTTATCTCCTTCTGTTTATCATTCCAATTAGGTTCTTTAACCCAACATTCTTGCTTATATAAATTACCGTCTTTTTTTACTTCCTTAAAAGTCTTCATAGATAAGATATACTCACATGCTTCATCAAAGCAAAAAGCCAAGTGAGTGTTATTTATACCAACCACTTCACTTGGTCTCTGCCTATATTTTTCGCTTATTCTTATTATTCTCAATATCTTGCTGCTTTGTACGAAATGAGATCAATGCTTGTACCCCATTTTGAGTGAAATTAAATATATCCATAAGTTGCATATCTGTTAATTCTAATCCAACTTCTTTAACTTGATCGTACGTTGGTTCAACCATTGCAAGTTTTGCAACTCTATTTAGTATTTCATTCTTCTCTTTCATACTGACAACATCTTTTGGTGATGTTGGTCCATGAAATAATATATATGCTGCATTTAAAAGTGGATTGTCAATTTCTCCAGTTGCAACCATCCCTAATAATGATGGTCTTTTCAATTTACATATAAACGGTTTTTCATCCCATCCAATAAGTTCTACTTCTTGCCCTTCTGATAACTTCTTTAAATCTTCTAAACTTGTTACTGCCATCTACAAATGCCTCCTAAGCTGGTAATTCTTCTAAAAAATCTAAGTTATATGGTACTGTGCCTTTTTTTACCCTGCTTGATACTGTATATGCAGGTGCCATAAATTCACCATCCTTAAAGGTAAATGACACTGGCTTCCCTTTACAACCTTTAAATGCAAAACATTGATACCCTAATGTTTCACCATCTCCATCTTTTTCTTCAGTATAAATCTTTGTTGTAAATTTAACTCTATTTACTGGAGCACCAACTACAGGTGGTGTATAGCCTGTAATTTTCTTTGATTCCAATTCTCCTGTTGTATTCAATGTTCCTCCATCTACTATAGCAAGAACCTCTGGAACCATAACTACCTGTGTAAAGTTTAAATCTGAACCATACTGAATATCCTCTGTTTTATTTGTAGCTAAAATAGTATTTTTAATTCTAAGTACTTTTTCCTCTCCCTCACTTACTACTGGAGCATAAGTAGCTTCTGAGGCTGTATCAAATCTATATGTTTTAGGAGAATCCTCCTCTGTTACTATTTCTACTCTTACAATATTAACAATAGGCTTTTCTGTTAATTTTTCTACTGCCATCTGTATTTCCCCCTTTATAATCGTTTATAATTTTCATACATCATGGAAAAGGTCAATGCTTTCTTCTCATCGTCTGTTACAATACCTGTTTCCATTCCTGTATATCTTATTTTTTTAAAATCTTTAATCATTTCTTTAATAGACTTTTTGAAAGATTCACATTTAGTATATTGGTTTTGGGGCACATAGAATATTATATCTATATATCCCTTGCCAACTCTTCCATCTAAACTTTTAGTTCCACTATCTTTCAATACAACATACTTGCTTTTGCATTCTCCCTTATGTTGTCCTACAAAATAACATTCCACATTATTCTCTTTTAAATAATCATAAACTTTTACTATCACTTAATCACCTTTGCCCATCCTTTTAAGACTTGTCCGCTCCATCTTTGAACTGTTGGCCATAATATCGCGTGCTTCTTTTCATGTGCTAGCTCTAAATACTTAAAGTGAGGTGTATTACCTCTGAGTTTAATTTCAGTAATTTGTCCCTTCCTAGTAACTTCATAATCCATTGTTTGTCTTGAATTTCCTGTTCTATCTATCCAGTTGGCATTCTTCTTTGCATCATTAATCATTTTGCTTGCAGCAGCTTCTGCATAAACTTGAGTAGCCTTTTCTGCTTTAAGCTCCATTTCGGATAATCCTTTAAGCAATTTAGTGGCATCAAATTTTATTCCACTCATATTCCATTCTCCCAGCATTCAAGAGATATCTCATTAATTACGCAAATTTCATCATTTTCTCTAACTGTGCCATTATTCCAAATTAGATGGTACTCTTCCAATTTAAACTCATAGTAAACTTCAAACTCTTCTCCTGGATCAGTTATTTTATAGCACTTATTATTTATAAATATAAAGTCACCTTTTTTTACTAACATAGAAAAATTATTATAATCTACTAAAAAACATTTTATAACTTTGTTGTAAATCTCTCCTGTATCTTTTAGAACTATTGAGGGATATCTATTGTTGTTGCTGTTATATAGAACACCTTTCAAATCAGCTACTTTGCCATACCCTTCTTTTTCTCCATAATGATTAACTATTTCTCGTATAAGTAGTCCATCACTCGGCATCAAATTAATAGCTTGTTTAACCTTATTACGTAAGTATGACTTATCCAAACTCATCTTCCATCACTCCTACTCATAGAAGTTTTATATCTTCCATTTAAGTTTGATATTGTTGAAACTTCGGCTGCATACTTGTTAGATAAATTAATCCAAAAATCAGCCCCAGCACCATCAATTTTTATAGGTCCCACTGTAATTGATTTATCTCCATCTGCTTTTAAGTAACAAAGCTCACTTGCTGTTTTATAAACATCATTATCATTTTCTTCCAAAAAAATATTTAACTGTGCATCAGTAAAAAAAGGATATTTCTCCTCTAATAATAAAATTTTTAACTTTTCTAACATCAGACCCTCCTATAAAAATAAGAGGGCATATAATACCCTCTAGAAATTAATATACTGTCGCGAAGAAACATTCATCTGCTCTTTCAAATGAAGGCATACCTAATTGAGATACTTTAGTCTCAACATTAACTGGATCTTCTTTTGCCATAGTTGTAATAGCTACACCAGTATTGACTATTTGAGTATCTAATTTCCCTGAACCAAATACTGCATCAGCCTCTTCTGGAGTAGTTCCATAAACAGTCTTACCTAAAGCTCCTTTTGGAATTAAAGTTACCTTATTATCTTCATAATAAGAAACAGTTGCATTTGCTTCATTTACAAATGTTCCATTTACTACAGCAATTGTAATTCCAAATTTTTGTTGTAAGTAATTTTTAATGTCATTTTCAGTTACAATGTAAGCAGTATTAGTTCCTTTGATATCATTTAATATAGCCGTATTTTGGCATACATATCCAAAACAAGTATCAGTTAACACTAATACTGTAGGCTTCGCATAACCTTCAGCAGTAAAGACCTTTTGCCATTTACTAATATCACCTACTATATCAGCAGTTATTGCATTCCACTTCTTAGATGTAGTCCCAATAGTTTCTTTATGATTACTTGGTACATTGTAATCTACAACTACATCACCAGCATCTGAAGATATACTAATAGTTCCGTTCTGGATTAATTGAGCTCTCATTCTTCTCATTTGAACTTCTGCTCCATCAACTAACACCTTATAATTTTCATAAATACTTGAAAGTATTTGATCTACAATATTTTGATTATTAGCTTGTAACGCTAACATTAATTTCTGTCTTTCCTTTTCATTAATAAGAACTGACTCCTTCATAAAAGGCATGTCTCTCTTTTCTATGTCAACGCTAGCCTTTAAAGCTCTTGGCCTTACATTAACATCAAAGCTAGAAAAACTTAATGCTACTGGTTTTTGTTTAGCACCCTTTGCTAATTCAATCTCCATTCCATATTGCTTATCAGCAGGGAATAACTGTTTATCTAATGTACTTTCCTGTGGTAAATTTTTAATATATAGCGCTATTTCTTTAGCACTTACAAAGTCAAAAATATTTGGCATATTACATTCCTCCTAAACGAATAAAATTTGTGATAATAATTTTTTTACATCAGCTGAATACTCAGTACCATTTTTAGCATTTTCCTCTATTACAGTACCATGAGTAAGTACAGGAATTAGCACATTGGTTCCTGCTTCATTTGCTACATTAACATCATATAAAACTATTCCTAGAACATTCTTAGCTCCTATAGTTTCAGCATTTGCGTCATTAGCCAATACTGTTCCATCTTTGCAAATAACAGTTCCTGCCTTTATTACATTGCTAGATGCTATTGATTTAGCAACCTTTTTATTTATAGCTGTATAATGTGTATTGGCAAGTATATTTTTTTGTTCACCAATCACTGTTGTCTTTGAATAATTCATTTTATCAACCCCTATTTTTAATATTTAATTTCTACACTTTGACTTTTAGCTTCTGCAAGCTTTTCACCTATAGATTTAACTTTTGATCCTGATTCCGCCCCAGAAACTTTCCCACCTGTAGCAAAGTCTGGAATACCTCTAGGTATTTTTTCAAATAAGAAGTCATTCTCCTCTTTAATGGCTTTTAGTTGGTCCTCGATACCTTCTAACTTTCCATCTTTAAGAGTAAGCTTCTCATTATCTAGTAATGCCTTTACTAACTTGTCATTTTTTACTTTAGCTTCTTTTAAAGCAACTTCTAAGGCAGTGTTAAATTCTTTATCACTAGCAGCCTTTTTAAGATTTTCTATTTCTTTAGACAAGCTTTCTTTCTCAGTTTCTAAAGTTTTAAGACTATCTATCTTAGTAACTGCATCACCTAATTCACTTTCTAGTTTTTCTATCTTTTCTTTACTTTTTTTCAGTCTAATATCAGCATTTTCTTCAGATGTGATATAAACTTTTTCAGCTTTCATTGTAGTTAGTATTTGTTTAATAACTTTATCTTCAACTCCAGCTTCTTTTAAAATTTCTTTTAATTCCATAAGTCTATCCTCCTAATCTACGCTTTTTACAAGTGTTGCTCTTGTTAATTTAGAGTTACTAACCATTCTTTAACGTCTTATAGATAGTAATAAAAGACAATTTTAAAGGCCTTGCTTACATTGTGATTTAGGTTTTCCACACCATTTACACCTGTAACCAAAGCCTTTTTGATAAACTATTTTATGTTTATGATTTTTAGTATTAAATATCTGTTTTAATTTCTCTATAAACTTCATTATCTATCTCCCATATAAAGATTTATATCTAGCATTCAAGGAATTATTTCTCTCTAGAATATCTCTACACTCTTTTTCGTACTCTTCAAAAGTTACCTCTTTTCTCAAGTACTTCCCTTTAATTAATTTTAATCTTTTGATATTCTCCTTAATTTCTTTGTCAGAATAGCTTATAACATATTTTTTCCTACATTTTGGACAACAGAAAAATGTTCTTTCTACTATATCAAATACCTTCTCAGATCTAATTGATTTCTTTTTTATTGTAAATTCTTTTTTACAGCCATCACATACAATTTTCATATTTAAGCCACCTTTAACCATTCATCTAAATATTTTATATCCTTGCCATTAATCCATTGTCCAAGCTCTCTGCCTATCTCATCTAAACTCTTAGATATAATTATTGTTTGGGTACATAAACAATTAGGATGAGGAACTGGTACTTTATTTATGGGAAAGTTACCTTGTCCCAAATTGTAATAATCATTATTAGCATAATCATCACACTCATCTTCTCCAAACCTATTAACCTGTCTAACACCATGTTCTGCTGATAATTGCCAATGCATAGCCTCTGCATAAGGATTGTTTTTAGCATTATCAACATTTTGACAATAAAACATATGATTCATACTAGTTCTCAATAACCTTTGTGCATTATAGTCTACCCTTTTATTTTTTAAATTTGGATAAACCTTGTTGAATTCCCAATCTTTCTTAGCTCCAGGTGATACATATTTCTCTAAATCTTTTATCATCTCTAAATAAGACTTCTGCTCTGCCATTCCTTTTGCAAGTACATATTGAATATCCTTCATGGTTCCATTAGAGTATGTCCATATTCTATCAGAAAGACTTCTGTTGTCCTTGTAGAAGTCTCCTTGTATTATTTGTCCTATTACTTTTGAGTTTGTATTATAAGCAAATTGAATTATTTTATTATCAATATTTAGATTATATTTGTTATTTATATAATTAATAAAATCCCCTTGAACGCTAGCTGCAATTTCTGCACTAGATTTAATTGAATCTCTTGTAAGTCCTATTAACTCATTATCTAACTCCAACATTTTGTATCTAACGTATCTTTCATAATCTGCTAACCAGGCTTTAGTAAATCCCCCTTTAGCTGTAGAAAGCTTTTTTACTAAATCATTTGCAACATTGTCATAAAGCTTTCTTATTTCAACTATTGTTTTATTACTAAGCTTATTTCTGTTCTCAATCGCATCTTTCAATAAATTATTATATAAATTACTACTATTACTCATAGTTACTCTTCATCCTGATCTCTAGATTTATCGTCATCTTCATTAGGATCATCTATATTCAAATCTTTATCTCTATTGCTATTCAGATTAAACTCTCCCATAGATGCACCATCTAACAATGATTTTTCGGTTAATATATCGTTAAATTCTTTTTCCGCATCCTCAGCACTAGAAAACTCTATTATGTAAGATTTTCTAGTTCTTACATCTGCTAAAACTTCATTAATCGCTGTAGACTTTCTTTCCTCTTCATCTGCTGGAATAGGATAATTATGCTTAAATATTAAACTAAAATCTAATTCTTTCCACTTAGGATTAAATCCAGGCAACTTAGCCTCATCTGCTATAGCTATGATGTATCTTATTACTTCTTCAAGAACTGGACCCCAATCGTTCCATTTCTCTTCACAACGAGCAATAAGGTCATTATATAGGTATCTCATAGCCTTAGCACTTGGTATATTATTCATATCATCAAGACTCGGTATATCAAGAATAGTATTCATATCTTTTTCTATTCTATCTAAATACAATTCAACACTAGATAAATTAGATAGTGAAAATTCCTGTCTTTGAATATTACCTTGTTTGCCTTTTTCCAATGCTTCTTCACTAGTCCTAGCTATATGCAAGGCTCCAGGAGATACATTGAAGTTATTGACATCGTCAGGATGTAAATCTACTCCACTTTCTATCCCAAACAATCCAAATTTAATAGCATCAGCTACATCGCTAGTTGTTCTATTATATCTATCTTGGCTTGGCTTTAAGTCATGTAAGTCTGTTTCTCCAAACTCTTCTCCTAACTCTCCACCATTCTTGATTAACCATGCAGGTATTTTATTCTCTTCAAACCCAATTTCTTGAGCATTAGATTCAATAGGATCATTAAGGTTATTCCCTTTATATGTTTCTATAACATATGTTGCTTTAGCTGGTGAATTTTCTTTAATTACTTCATATGTAAATTTATGAAGATAATAAGTCTTTTCACCTTCATCATCCTCATATAGATAATTGTTTAAATCTTCTTGAAAAAACCTAGCTTCAGTTAATACTCCATCAATTTCTTTGTATGAAAAGTTCTCTATATCTTCATACCTTAAATTTATTTCTCCTGGAATATCTCCGCTTCCAACCTTAACTGATGCTCTAAGCATTACTCTTTTCTTAATTGTAGACATTAAAAAAGCCTGCCTAGTTTTCTTCCAGAACAGGTTTTTTCTAAGTATATTATCTATAAATCTTCTTAATCCTTCTGCTACTTCTTTTTGATTAGTGTCAAAAGGAACTATTGTTATATCAGGTTCTTTACTAAACATCCATCTTGCTTGCTTCTTTAAAAGTGGTTTCACCTTATTTCTAATGTCTTGAGTTGGTTCATAATCTAGATTATCTTTACTCTCCCAGTTCTGTCCTAATAATGGTTTATCCAATTTGGCTTTTTCTTTATCTTCACAGGCACCTTTATAGTAATAATAATCTACTTTTACTTTTTTACGCTCTTCCTTTTCTTCACTACTGAGTTGTAATAATATCTCTCTTACTGTATCCATTAGAAGACTCCCCCTCCTTTCTTATATGCATTATAACTATTTTTCTTAACACCTTTACCTTTACTATAAATCTCTTTATCATACTCTGTAGACTTACCTTTAATAACAATGGTATTTATAAAGTACCTAACTGCATCCATAGCATGGTCATTTTCTTTAACTGGTTTATCCTCACCACGATTAGCTGCTTTTTCATCCCATGTATATGAAAAAAATTCCCTAATCGTATTTATACAACAATCATTAAATAGAATTAACAATTCATTAAGAGCCCTGCCAACCTTTCTTATTCCATCCTCAACTTCATTGTTAGCATGCCTTACCTTATATTTCCCCTTTTCTCTAATAAGTGCTATAAATGATGCTGCAGAAGGGTCAATTATTATTGCTTTAGGCATAATATCTTCTAAGAACTTTTCTAAATCCTCGTAATATTGATTATCAGTTTTCTGTTTTACTTCTTCTCTCCCAGAATAGTAATATTCCTTAACAGCATACCATTTCCCCTTACATTTACCCCAAAGAATAAACACAGTGGCATTTTGTGTACCATAGTCAATACTCACATAGTATTCAGTATAATCTCTATTAATTGTTATAACTTTATGGATAGCTTCGTCAAACATATCATATATTATTCCTTCAGCCATAACCCAAAGTCCTAATATATAACGTTTGAAGAATACACCTGAATACATTTTCCTATATCTTTCTTTTACTCTTTCAGATAATGATAAATTATCATCCATAGTAAAATGTAAATATAATATATTTTTTTCTTCCTTCTTATCCATCCAGTTAACTTTAAACCAATGATAAGGTCCATCAGGGTTACAGTTAAACCAATACTTAGAACCATCAACTGAACATCTTCCTGTAGCTTGATTAACAAAACTTTCAGGCATTAATGCAACTTCGTCAAAGAAACATCCAGCTAATGTTATACCTTGAATAAGATCTTGTGACCTCTCATCTTTACCACCGAATATATAAAAATAATTAGATAAATTTCCTCTAGTAACAATTATTAGATTATCTGCTCTTAAGTCCTCAACTTTATAACCTCTTGATTTTAGCATTAGCTTTAACCAAAATAAAACATTACGTCTAAAAGAACCTATTGTCTTACCACACATACCAAAGTTCTGATACTTGAATGTTTCCATCGCCCAAATAACATAGGATAATGACATTGAAACAGTTTTACCACTTCTGATGCTTCCATCAGCAATAATTCCATCTTTATCTTTTACTGGAGAGTTTGGCATCCACCAAGTAAGAACCTTAAGTTATTTGTTTGAAAATGGACTAAACTTAAAAACATCCTTTTTTATCTTATTAACTATCTTCTTCATTTGCCCACACCCCTGCAACCTTACTTCCTAATGCAGCTATGAATCCATCATCCTCAACTTCTTCCTCTTCTTCATACTCTCCTGATTTAATCTTAGCTACTTCTAACTTTTGTTTTTCTATTTCTAATTTTTCTGATGTTAATTTATCTAACTTTCCATAATGTTTATCTATCCACTCTAAAGCTTTCATCTTATCATAAAGCTTAATCTTTATTCCATCTTTACCTTCTGATACTTCACTAATAATAGTTGTATCGACTTCTTCACTTTCATTTAGATTAAGAACATTATATTTTCTTATCTTTTGCTCGCCAGTTTCAGGATCAATAACTGGTTTAAAACTACCATCATCATTCATACTCCAAACTTTTTGTTCTTCTTCTCCAAACCTTAAGTAATCACCAATATCGGCAAATGCTATTTTCATGTACATCTCAAAAAGTCTTTTATTTATTAATTTTGAGTTTATCTCTTGTTCTTCTAAACACTCGTTAGTTAGTCTTTCTATTTCTTTTTTTATACTAGCATTTACTAGCAATCTTGGACCATTTATATTAGCAACTCTATAACTACAATCATAAGCTTTTTTATATGCCCTAGTAGCATTATAATCTTCTATATAATAAATACAAAAAAGCCTTTGCTTATCAGTCAACTCAGTATTTTCTAATATCTCCTTAACTTCATCTGCAATAGGCTCTTTCTTGCTACTTTTTTTATTTGATTTTTTGTTATTTACGTTTGTTGTACAACACTTTTTATTTTGTTGTACAACACTTTTTATTTTATCATTCCACTTATCTCTTTGTTTCCATACAGCTATCTTTTTCTCATCTTCATTAACTGTATTGGCAATTTCTCTATTTGAAATATTTCCATTATATTTTTTATAAATTTCAAATGCTTCGTCCCTTGCTGGACTTCTTACTCTAGCCATTACATATACACCACCTACCCCTATAATATAGTTATTTTACACATTCATTAAGTAATATCCATTATTAGTAGTTTTCACTACCTTACCTAATTTTCTTAATCTCTTTGCTTCATTCTTAGTTATCTTTTTCATTTTACACCTCTATATTATTTCAATTAATTTCTTTATTTCTTTATAGATCTCTTTATAATTCATTTCTTTATTAATAAGCTTAGGCAATTTCATTGACATTACTCTTTCCAATGCCATTATATCCATTAAAATACCTTGGTCTAAATCTTCTCTTTTAGTTCCTTTAGGTACACCTAGCTTTTCATTAACTAACTTCGTAAAATGCATATAATACATATTAGGTTTATTACTTCCATGCTTCTGTGCATAGTAAACAAACTCTTGGACTTCATCTGTGAATTCCCTTCTAGTTCTTTTACTATCTGTTCTTACCCCTAACCACTTCTCATCTTTTTCTGTCGCTATATAATAACCATTTATTCTTATTTGCTTCAATACATTACTTACCCACTTAGTGAATAATTTAGCTTCTGGCTTATTGCTTCTAAATGAAATATTGTAAACTGCCTCCTCTGAAATAAATATCTCTCCCCTATTATTCAAAGGTGATTCAAAGTTTCGGTTGTATACTTTATATACATCTGATTCTTTTATTTTCTTTTTATATTCTTTATCTATATTAGGTAATAGTTGCCTTATATTGCTTACCCCTAATTCATCAGCAACATCATTTGCACTAAACCAAACCTCATTTCCTTCACTCGACCATACCATTCTTACATTCTTTTCTAATAGAACCTTCAACATCTACAACAACTCCTTTTATATTTTTGTATATAAAAAAGCACCTATCATATTTGATAGATGCTATATAATCTATTTCTGATGTATTGCTCCATTTACTCTCTTATAGCTCCTGGAACTCATACATTCTCTTATGCTATCTGTTTCTTTTATCTTCTTAACTTTTTTACCGCTGCAATAAGGACAAGCTATATATTTATCTTTAGATACAGATGCTTGTACCTCTTCATTTAGTAATACAAACTCCTTTTTGCATCTTATACACAAATACCCTATATACTCTTTCACTCATCCTCACCTCAATTCACACAAAATAAAAGTGCTTAGTATATTAACAATCTGGAGGGATTGCTATACTCTAAGCACTTTCTCATAATACTATATTATTATATTATTTTTCTAAAATGGTGTAATATTAGTGTAAAAAAAGTGTAATTAATTACATCAACCTATTTACTATTGAATCAAAGTTAGGATTTATATTTTTTAATACGCTTTCAAATTCTTCTAAAACCTTTCTTTTGTTAAACTTTCTTAAATATGATGTTTTTAAATATTCAATTTCCCCAAATCTAACCTTGTAAAAGGCTATCCTGTCTATATCCTTATTGAATAAAGATGACGATAATTTACACCTTTCATCATAATAAAATGTATATTTATCATCAATATTTTTTAATAAGTAATAACCTACAATCTGATATACATCTTTCCCTACATATCCATATTTTTTAGTTGTTTTAAAATCATATAGTGTTCCATCAATATATATATCTGCATCAGCTCCATTAACTAACTCAGATGCTTTCCCAAACGTAGGATTAAATATAACCAAACTATTCTCATTTACTACAGTTTTTATAAAACATTCTCTTAGTGAAATTAACATATTTTTCAATTCTTTTGTTAAATTTGGCTTAAAATCTGTAAACCAGTTTATAAGTTTCTCTAGCTGATCTAAACTCATATCCCCTATTTCATTATTAATCAATTCATTATCTTTTAGCTGTTTATAGGTCCCTATCCACCCTATTCTATAACAATGTTCAAGTCTTGCTAAAAACAGGACTTTATTTAACAGTATCTCATAATTATCAATTTCATTATTAACATATTTCTTTATAGTTTCTAATGTATCATTTAAGTATTCTTCTAGCCTTTCAATAAATTTCCTATCATTAATAACTATTCCTACTTTATTTAATCCACTCTTAGGAATCCCATAGTATAACATTTTATAAGAATCAGCTTTATTATTTTTAATACTCCTTGCTATTTCAAATCTAGCTAAATAATCAAATGCTGTTCCTATTAAAGTTGAATCATACGAAATATCTAATCCATATGGAAATTGTTCTTCATATTCATTAGAAAAAGGTGTTTTTCCTGATAAAGTATAAAACTCATTCTTATTTGGTTTTATTTTTTTAAAAAACTCATTTACATCTTTATTATTTAGTAAACCTGTTAATGACATAATATCAATCCTTTCTTCTTAAATTATGCTACATATAATTATATACGAATAAATTTTAGATCTGGTAACTATATATGTTATTAATTTAAAAAGACTTATTATATTTATTCTTTTATACTGTTTTTATTCAATTAAAATGGCATATCTCCATCATCCATAGGTGTTACATCTTCATAAAAATCTACTCCGCCAAATACATTATTATTTTCTGTATTTCCACTTTTTCCATTGTTATTATTACTTTTAGAAAGGAACTGAATTCCATTGAACATATCGGCTACTACTTCTGTAACATATCTCTTTGTACCATCTTTTGCATCATATGTCCTAACTGATAATCTTCCGCTTATTGCTACTTGACTTCCCTTGACCGTATACTGTGCTGTATTTTCAGCTTGCTTCCCCCATAATACTACTGGTATAAAATCCGCTGTTCTTTCGCCAGATTTGCTGTTATAATTATCAACTGCTAAAGTTATTGTTGTAACTGCAACTCCTGTACCTGGCGTATATTTCAACTCTAGATCTTTGGTTAATCTTCCTATAAGAATTACCTTATTCAAATTAATCTACCTTCTTTCTTCTAACTTTGTTTATTTAATTTTTCTATATATCTTTCTATCTCTTCCTTAGTTCCTTTGAACCAAATTCTATTATTAATTATTAACTCCCCTTCTCTTATGTTATATCTGGTCCCATCCGTTAATTGGCCTCTTATACCTTTTTTTATCATTACAATACTTCCTTTAAACACTTTCTAAGAAGCGCATTTTCACTAGTCAATTTATCATTTCTATTCTCTATATCCCTAATCCAATCATAAAGTTCCTTATTTTTTAGCTGCAGTTTATTTACTACTTCTTTTAAATCCTCATTAGGTCCATTAATTATAGCTCCACAATCCGAACACATTGCAAATTCTGAATTTATACTTGTTGTTACTCTTTCATGATCACATTTCATACTCTCAACTCCCCTTTTTAATATTTAAAAGAAATTCAACCATCTTCCAACTTCATCAATTATCTCTCTCCTAAGATTAAATGCACTTTTTCTACTCCTATTAATTTCTATATAAAGCTTCTCCATAGGCATTTTATCTTTATATTTCAATTCCAAGAATTTTTGATACTCGCTATTAAGCATTGTTATGTTAATCTTGAGCTTTATATTATTCCTTTCAATCTCTCTTATCTTTCTGTCTATCTTATATAATCGTTTCCTTATACGATTTTGTTCTTTTTCATCACTCGTTATTTGATTAATTAATTCACGTTCTGCATAACTTGTACCATCTGAACTACTTTGCACCCTTTCTTCAAATCCGATGCTGCTGCTTTGCTCCTGCAAACTATACTGAGTATTTTTAAGCTTATTTTCTAATAGTTCATATTGATTCGATAATAGATCCTTCTCTTTATTTAGGACCTTAATATCTTTCTCTGTTTCATAATATCTGTATAACATTTTTTCTATCTTCTTAAAGTATTCATTATTCATAAACATCTCTCCCTTAGTTATATGGCCTATTCATACATTGTTCTTTATCTCTGCAAGCTTCACAGTTCCCATTACACTCTTCATAGCTTGTCATATACTTTTTATCAATCTTGGATGCAATTATTACTGAAGCATATACCCCAACAATAATTACTAAACAACTTATAGCCACCAATATCAAAATACTAATTATCATTTCTAACACCTTCTTTTAAGATATTTCCCTCCAAATCTCGTATCTCTTGTGTTAACATGTTTAATTTAGCCTTTATTCTCTTTCCATTCATTTTGTAATAGCAGCTTGTCCAAGACAACTTGTCCTCTATTTCTTTATTTATTACCATTGCTTTAGCTGCATACTCTTCAAACTTCTTAGTATTCCCATTCATATATTGAATAATACTTCTTGCGCAATATTCTGCACATTCTTTAGTAACACCTTGATTTTCTAATGTTTTATTGACCATAAATTTCTCCTCCATCAAAAATGCCCTATTTTTTAAATTTTATACTACATAACAAAATATTATGTAAACTTCATCTTTTGTTCTTTAACTTTTTATCTATTTTCCTAATTTTACTTTTAAGTTCCTTTATACTATTAATTAGCTTCGTTTCCTCCGGTTTAGCTCTCTCATTTTTGTCTTTCTCTATCCTTAGTTTCCTTAATCTTAGATCCTTTAGTTTTTCTTTCTCCGTAACATCAACTGTTATTCCTTTTTCTTTAAGCTCTAAAACTAATTCATCTATATACATAGTTACCTCATCATGTTAATGAATTATGAATTACATTGGTATCTCATTTTCAACTTTTAACAAATGTACTTCGGAATATAATTCATCTAACTCCCAATATCTTTCTTTGGCTTTTTCTTCACCAAAGACTACCTCACATCTTTTCCCATTCCATGCTTCAAAAACTATTACATACATTTAAGTTTCATTCCTTTCCTTCCAATATTTTTGAATTGCGCATAAAAAAATATCGTATATTTATTTAAAATAATACGATATTTTGACTAATTTAATATTATTAATTTTATGTTTATTTTATCTACTGTATAAATCCAGATTTATAATGCTAATTTCTTCCACTTTCTTATCTTAGTCCTAAAAGTCCCAAATGGTGCAACTGTATTTACATGAATAAATTTATATACTTCCCATATCGCTGTTTTGGTAGCCTCATCAGCCCACTTCCTTTTATGAGGCTTAAATAATTCATCCTCAGTCATAACATCTATCATTTTGTAAATATCATCAATATTTTTATCGAGCATATTTTTTAATTCCCTTAAAGATAAATGAGCATATGTATCTGTAAACCATTGATACAATTCACCTAACTGGTTCCATTTAAACATTTCAGTTGGTGTTTTGACTTCTAATCCTGATCTTTCATCATTTTCCCACTTTAAAATTAAAGTTGTCCACCCCACTTGATAGGCAAGATTTTCGGCAGGAGTTCTGCCCACTTCTTCATATCTTTTATCCTTAAAATCTTCAGGAATGCTATCAAATTCTAAAATATATTTTTCATACGTTTTCTTAATTTCACCTTTTAATTCTTCTTTATTTTTGTATACTCTCATTTAATATCTCCTTTTCACTTCCAATTCACCATTTACAATATAATTTAATCATACCATTATTTGCATATGGCTTCAAATACCGTACTATTCAATTTTCAAAGAACAAATTTTCTTAATTAGTTCGCAATATTTTCAAATTATTCATAAACCTTTAATCTCATCTTTTCTTCTTGCTCATACTTGTCGATATTATTAATAGCTTCTTTATATATTTCTTTAGCTTTTTCTAAATTTTCTTCTATCGCAACATGTTTTTTTATCTTGAACGTAGGAAACCATATAACAACTCTCCATGCTTTTCTTGGTTTATACCAACTAATACCTTTAACCCCACTTTGAGGAATATCCTTTTTTCTACCTATAACTTCAGCTCTTTTTTCTTTTAAATTAACCTTAGAATCTCCAATACATTCTATTACTTGCTTGAATTTGCTTCCATCTGGCATTTTCCCTTGCTTATCTGTAAATTCTAAAAATTTGCCATACTTTAAACACTCTATTGTCTGAGTTCCATCATCAAACTTATAATCATTAATTTTTAACCACTTACATTCATTACAATTCACATCTCACACCTTCCTTTTTATCTAACTATTCAAATAATTAGCCCTATTCCATGCCATGATACTTCTTAATGCTTCTATTTGTGCTCTCTCATTTCTTAGCTTGTCCTTACATACTTCATACTCTATTTCTGCTATATCTCGTTTATATCTTAAGTCTGCAATCTCTGGTGTTCCTTTTGCTATATCAATAGCCATATTAGCTGGATAATTGTTCCCCCTACTCTTAAGAGAAGCTTCTTTTAATGCCAATGCTTTTCTATACTCTCTCTCTGCCGCTGCTAATATATAACCTCTTTTTTTGAGTTCAGATGTTAACATATCCAGTGTAGTTTTAGAATTCTCTAATAATGTTAATTCCTTAGCTATAACCACTTCTATTCCTCCATTTCATTTGAACTTATTTATTATCCATAAATGGCCATATGTTTTCTAAGCTCTATCCATGATCCTCCGTCTCTTATCTCTATCTTTATTCCTCTATCGGCAATTATAATTTCCCTACTGAATGTTTCCTTGTAGTGTTCAAACTGTACAACTATTAGATTTAATGTAGTCATTACAATCTTTCCATATTTAATACTTGCTATATTACCTTTTGAATCTATGGTTGAAACTTTAACTTTCATACCTCTATACTTCTTAAATTCCATATTCCACCTCATATAATTCTACTTTAACCAATGGCTTTTCCGCATAAAACTTTTCAATTTTCAAACTTACTATTTGACTATCATCTTTGTAAGCTAATCCATTTAAACTATCTAAAACAGATTTGGCTATATTATCAAGATCCGGTTTCTTAGTTGGTCTTAATATCCCATGTAACGCCTTTTCCTTCTTAGCTTTGCTTATACTCTTTGGTATTCCATAGTAACAAGTTATAATCGCTTCAACTTGATTCTCTGTATACTTTTCTCCTACAAGGCTTTGATACTGCATCTTTATTAAATTCTCATAACTTATTGTTTGATTCGGGGTATAAGTTCTACCCGTCTTTGTATTAAATCTCGGTCTTTGTTTTGCCTTTGGTTCTCCAGGAATAATAAAACAAGCTCTATACTTATCCATATAAACTTTCCTCCTAACTATCTTTTCATTTCTTTTTTCTTATCAGATATTTTGATTAAAACATCAGCTATTACTAATCCTGTCTTTGTTAAATCTGCATCATCTTGTATTAGTTTTTTATTATTCATGACCTGTAATTGTCTAGTGCTTACTAATATTAAATTATCTATTTCAAAGTTCTGTTTATTTCTATCCGCAAACATTACTGCATGTCCTCTTGGTATCGCTCCGAATTTTTCTTCCCAAATTATCCTATGTTTAAATTTCCACTTATTTGGTTCACCTACTTTAACCTCTGTGTATCCATCTATATTTATTCTTTCACTGCCTATCGGTCTATGATTAGGTGGTATATTCCCTTTTTTAAAAGATGTCTTATTAGGTTTAGCTATTCCCTTAGTTCCCTTATTATAAGGTTTATTCCCCTTTTTAAATTTTGCATCTAATCCATTAGGCAACTTATGATTTTTCTTATACCACCTTAATTGATCCTTAGTTAAATTAGTTCCAAATTCCTCATTAAACTTTATGGATAACTCTAAACTCGAAATACCTTTATAGTTCTTTTTAATAAAGTCCCTTTGTTCTGAAGTATATTTATGTGCCATAATTAACCCTCTAACATCTTAGGAATTTCAACTTTGCTTCTTCCTAAATTTTCAGCTTTAAATTTTTCTGCTTGTAAAGCTAAATTACCATTACTTATTATTTGCTGTGCTATAGAAGTCATTGCTTTAGCTCTTTCCATTTCAACCTGTAAATTCTCGCCTTTTAAGTCATCATCATTTAATCTTTCAAGCTGCTCAAATAAATGATTATTTAAATCTCCTAATGTATTTTTCATATTCTACCCTCCTAATTTATTAACTGTATTTGATTATTTAGTAATATAATTTCATCTTCTAATACTAATGGGACTCTATATCTATTAACTATCTCTTTAGCTTTTTCTAATTGACTTCTCTTTATGGCTTCATATCTAGTAACCCCAAATTCTCTTTTTATTTGATGTTGGATATCACTATAAACCTTTCCTCTCAAGGAATTGTCATTATAAGCAATACTTCTATATCCACCTAAAACTTCTGTTCCTTTCTTTCTTACTAATGCCTGTATTTCTTTGCAATCAATTTGGAATAAAGGCATGTCCTCTTCAAGCTTGTCTACTTTATTTTCGACTTGTACTATTTTTTCTTTCTGTTCCTTTAATACTTTAAACTGTAATTCCATTAGTTCCATGGGACTTAATTCTTTAATCTCTTTTAATTTCTTTTCACAAGCTATAAAATATTTTCTTGCTTCTTTACTTAACCTTTTAGTTTCTTCATTAGCCCTTGGAGCTATTCCAGCTATCATATTTATTTCTTTAGCTGCATCCAAAGTAAGAATATACTCTACTGATGGCCTTCCTCCTAAATCAGTAGTTTTCCCTTTTAAAAGGGTAAAGTCTAATCCTTTAACAGCTTCTATGTTGCTTAATTGTTTCTTGATCCAATCACTAAAATCTTGTTGTATTTTTAAAAACTCATGTAATTCTCTTGCGCTTACTAATTGTCTGCCATCTTTTTCTGTAATTTTTATTAATTCATTCATCCTCTTCACCTCTTAATTGATTATCATTTGATAACGCTAAGTTAGAACAATATCCAACATCAGCATTATCTTTTAGTATTTATTTAGACCATTTAATTTCTGATAAGCACTTATGACAAATATTCTTACCTCTAAAATTTTTAATTCCTTTAAAGTCTCCACAGAATATACAAGCAGGTTGATATTTCTTTAACAAAATCAAATCACCTTCTACAAATATCTCTACTGCATCCTTCTCTTTAATATCTAATGTCCTTCTTAATTCTATTGGTAATACTATTCTTCCTAAATCATCTAATTTTCTAACAACTCCTGTTGCTTTCATTATTAATCTTCCCCCTCATTTTTAATTGTTTATTAACTTTAAAAGCTACAATCACATGGCAACCATGAAATTTGCCCTATTAATTGCAATTCCTTTTCTACTTTTGCCCAAAACTTTTGTGGGCTTACCTTTTCACTTGGTATAAATCCTTGACATTTCATTTGAGCAAACTTTGGCTCTAACTCTTCTAAGAATTTATCTTTTAATATGCTGTACCCTATCTCATTTTCTGTTTCAACTGCTTCTCTCCATAGACTAGGATATAAGCAATATACTAAATACCATGATTGCATACCAGCCTTTAAACAACCTATACAATTAGCATGTCTATGCAATTCATATACTAATGGTCTTTTAATTCCTATTTCCTCTGTAGCTTCTATTGTTCTATCCCAAAAAGCTAACGGATAATCCGTCTTATAACCTTGTTGTCCTAATATGCTTGACCTTCTTTGTATTCTAGCTTTTTCATTTTTATCAAATCCATAAAGGATTGTTATTTCTTCTTTTTTGCCTTCCCAATTTTCTTTTAAGTATTTCTCAAAAGGCTTTGTCTTTAGATTATAGGTACATAAAACTGGAGACATTCCAAATTTAAAACCTCCAAGCTCTTTACAAACTCTTAAAGGTGTCTTATGTTCCCATCCTTCCATATTTGCGTAGGTTATTTCTAAACCTAAATATTTTGCAATTTCATTTTTAAATCTTTTAATATCTTCATGTTCAACTTCTGGGCTTATATTATGGTTTAAGAGTATTACATCCTCCTTGCCATATTTTCTTACTGTTTCTATTGCTACTAATGCGC
Source organism: Clostridium hominis (assembly GCF_014287825.1). Taxonomy (NCBI): domain Bacteria; kingdom Bacillati; phylum Bacillota; class Clostridia; order Eubacteriales; family Clostridiaceae; genus Clostridium; species Clostridium hominis. The sequence continues at coordinate 301,949 of NZ_JACOOO010000001.1, read as the reverse complement.
TAGAATGTCCTCCACTGTAACATACAACGTATTTCATAACTACCACTACATACAAAATTCTTGTAGTGGAAATTAATAAGCACTCTTTGTAGAGCATCCGCTTAACTTTACACTTTAACGTTAATAAACACTTATAAAGCAACCTGGTCTACCAGGATTCAGTTATGCTTTTCTCCTTTCCTATTCATATATTTTTGTTCCTTTCATTCTAAAAATCAGATATTTAACTATTCCTCAGATTGAATCACTTCTAAGACTTCAACTGAATCATAATTATCTGCATACCATTTACCTAGATCCTCATATCTGTAAAACATTAATCCCGCTTTCTGTCCATTATCCTTTTCTATAAAATCTACTTGAATCTCTACTAATCCTTCAGCTAATTCTTTAACCTCATTTACTCTTGACATAAAAACCTCTCCCTTTTTATTTAATAAAAATATTTATAAACTTTGACTCTTTCCATCCTCTGTTTACTAGTTTTTTATTATGTCTTCTGTTTAGCTGTAATAAATCATATTTTTCTTTTCCTAACAGAACGAATATCCTTACTAATACCTGTGCTACATCAAAAGCTTCTTCGCTTATATGATGTCTATCGCCCTCTGTAATAGCTTCTTGTAATTCTTTATATTCTTCTTCAAGTTTATTGCTAACTCTTTCCCACGAGTCATTCTGATTGCTTTCTCCAGTAATTATATTTTTATCTAGTATCATTAACTTAAGTTTCATACTAAAGTTCCCTCGCTAGTCGCTATTCTAACAACAAGTTTTATTGAATCATTAGCTGACTCTCCTGTCTCATATCTCATTTGAGCTAATTCAGTTAACTCTTGTATTCTTCTGTTAAGTTTTTCTATAGCTGAATCTTTAGCTTTGATTACTTGCTTAAGATATATATTTTCTGTCTTTGGATCCTTAAGCATCTCTTTTATCACTTCTTGATTAATTTCTTCACTTGCTGCTATAGTTTCTTTATGGTTTAATCCATTTCTATTTATTGCTTCATAAAGCTTATCTTTATTCATTTTTCATCCCCCTATTTTTTTGAATTATTGGTTATTATCCATCATAATTTTATGCTTAAATAAATTTATAACTTTATCTTTACAATAATCTAGCATATTCTTTATTCTACTTTGCGAATATACAAACTTATGATGTTCCTCTGTGTTTTTAATACCTATCTCGTCACAACATTTGGGGCATATTTCCATATCTACAACACCTTTATCAGAATCTCTTCCATACTCTGGATTAGCTAACTGTAAAACTAAAGTTAGCTTTGCTCTTTTATGATATTCATCAAAACTCATTTCTTTTTTACAATAGTCACAATAATATCTTTCTTCTTTTACAATCATTTTTACCCTCCAGCTACCTCACAATATTTGCACTTACTGAGCTTTCTTAATATTTCTAATCCTATAGTTATACTCTCTTCCTACTATTTCAGTTATATTGTCTCCACACATTTGTAATACTCTACCACCAAGAGCTTCATCTAAATCTAATAACTGATTTAAAGTGCATTCTGTTGAGAATATTGTTGCTAATTTATTTGCATACCTAAAATTTAATATAGGGTATATATGCTTCATATCTGCCTCTGTGAGCTCTCCTGTTAATCTTCCACTCTTAACCTTATCCTTAAATAAATCATCTATCACAAGCACCTCTGTTCTTTTATAGCGGTTAATTAACTTGTTATAGTATTCATCATCCATACTATTAGCTTTAAGTTCCCTCATTGCTTCAAGGTATGGCATATATACAACTTTATGGTTTTTATTTAAAAGTGCTGCTCCTATTGATATACTCACATGACTTTTCCCTGCTCCTGATTGTCCTAATATTCCAAAACTATTTTCATCACTATTTGCATATTTTTCTTCAAACTGGATAATATAATTACTAGCTTTATGTTTTAAGTTAGTGGTTAAGGAGTCGAATGGTTTATAATCGTTCAATTTCTTAACCTCTTCTGCTTTTATACCGTAATTTTCCCAAAGTCTTTTTATATAGTCCATTTCATAACATTCGCATCTTCTGGCCCCATTAATAGTTATTATCCATGTTGTATCTTTACATTTGTTGCACTTATAACTAGAAGTCGATTTCTCCAACGTCTTCGATATGTTCATCTGATGGTCTTCTGAATTTTTCAAAGTCATATTCTGAGTCTTTGTTCGAGCTATTATCCTTTGTAGAATTTCCTCCAGTGGCATTACTATCATTCCTTCCTTTTGTCTGCCAATTTTGTAGAATTCCTAAAACGTATTTATAGTTATTTATCTTTCCTCTATTCATAGCTTCAGTAGCTGCATCCATTAACCATTGTCCTGAAAAAACTTCTATATCTGCTGCTATCTGATCCATAAGCATTGCTGTTACAATAAATCCACATTTCTCAAAATGTTTAAATATTTCTAAGTTTCCTTTACTACCACAACTACTACTTTTTTCACTACTACTATTTATAGTAGTAGTTGTTGGATTATGGATTTGGTTTATGGTTTTAGGTTTATGGTTTATGGTTTTGTCCCCTTGTCGTTCACTATTCGTATACGTATCGTCTGACGTATCGTTATAAATATTGGACAAGTAATCACATATAAAGGTCTTTATTGATGGGTTTTTAACATGTACAACCATATCACTTATAAAACTTACATCCCTAACATTTGATAAATCTTTCTTTATGCAGTCAAGCATTGGCTTGCCTCCTCTATTTAAGTTGTACTTGCCATAGTGTATAATGCATAACTCTTTACTTTCATTGTTGTATTTTATTAGCTTGTGATAATTTATAAATCTATCCATTAAGCTATTTATTGATTCAATACTATATCCTAAATCGAATGCCATCTGCTTTTTTACTATTCTGTATATTCCTATCATGTTTGTACATGGATTAGTAAGTAAATATAAGTAAAAGTATTTATCTTCAGGTGTCATTTCTTCCATCACTTTAGGATCTTGCCAAAATTCAGTGTAAACTAATCTAAATGGCATATTTATTCCTCCTATTTTGCCAGGGCATAAGCCCTAGCTTTTAATTAAATGGTGTATCATCAAAACTTCCTTGTGTTGGCCCTTCGTCAACTACATATGTTGTATCTACTATAGGTTCCTCTGTTGTAATTGGAGCTGCATCTACATCTACATAATTGAAGTTGCTTACCTTCTCCTCTTTAGCCTCTGACTTATAATCTAAATCTAATGCTTTTGCCATCTCAACTGACTTAGGAGCAAACTTAAGAACATCAATTAATACTGTTTTCTTGGCCATGCTATCAAAGTTCTTTGCCCAAACTGAATTTTTATTAACTTGACCATTGTAGGTATAATTCTTAGAAAAATCTTTTGCATGTTGTTCTACTCGTTCCCTGGACCATACTACAAAATCAAATCCACCATTCTTCAATTTATAAACTGCATAATAATGAGTTATCTTTGTACTAGGTACATCAGCAGGTTTATGAATTAAATTTTTATGAAGACCATACTCATAGCTAAATTCATCACCTTTTCTAACTTCATGTGCATATATAGCCTCATATTCTCCAGTATTGAATGCCATTTTCAGAATACCTTTGTACCCTACTTGGAAGTTAATTTCTACTATGCCTTTTTGATTGTTTTTATAAGGTATTACATATGCTTCACCAAGCACTGTATTAGGTTCTAATCCACACTGAGCACTTTGCATTAATGCACTTAAAAAACTTGTTGTATCAGCTTCCCAGAATACAGGATTCCCATTAAATAAACTTAATGCTATTCTGCTAAATCTCTCAGGTGTCATTGCTTTCCCAACCGCTTTTTTAATCTCTGGTAACATCTTTTCTAATGCACTAGCCATCTTCTTTTGTGGTGTAATTTGAGCTGTAGGAGTATGAGTTCCCTTGTTTGCTACTAATCCTCCATTTACATTTGCCATAATACATTCCTCCTTATTTACACTTACTTATTTTCATATTTACATATTCAGTAGTTCCTTTAAGTACTGCTTCATACGTTTGTGGGTATTTTTCTTTTAATAACTTGTTATCTATTGTTTCTCTAGCTACTACATATCTGCTGACTTTAAAATATCCATCTGTAGCTTTCTTGCTATTCTCCATCCTTAGGAATATCTCTTGCTTTACCTGTTCCTTCTCCTTTTCAAGAGTCTTTATTTTATCTACTAAGAAGTTATATCTGCTTAACAAATCGTTATTTATGTTAATTTCCTCTTCATCAGATAAAGCTTGTTGCTCTAAAATCTCATCTGTTTCTTTCTTAATTCCTGAAGGAGCTGGTGGAATTTTTGTTAAAATATGATTATTCCAAAAATCTTTGCCTATCTCTCTAAGAGCTTTAATATCCTCTTCATTTCTAGGAACTACTTTCCATTTGATTTCTTTCCCTAACATATAAATTATTAGAAAGTAATTTAACCCTGTAATTCCCATATAGTGCTGAACCTGAGTATAATACGTATCAGGTATCTCCTCACCTTGCCACATCTTTTTCAAGAACTCAGATCCGGTCTTAATTTCTAATCCAAACATTTCTCCTTTTGGTATAAACTTAATTTCTCCTGTATCTCTATTCTCCCAATACACATAATCTGATTCTAAAATTCCTATTCCATCAATATTAGCTGATAAAAAGTCTAATTCTTTATCTGCCATAGTGAATGGATATTCATATGTCTTAAGTTCAATATCTGTTTCTTTTTTAAAATCATCTTGAACCCATTCTCTAATTAATGGCTCCATACGTGTTCCAAACTGTGTATGAATATTTCCTTTAAACTTTTCTACTAATCCTAGCTTCTCGTTAAATACTGTTAATGCAGTACCATAATTACTAAATCCAGCTATTGCTCCTATTTCGCTTCCACCTATAGAATTACATCTTATTGATAACCATTTAGTTCTTTCTTCACTATCTTCCCTAGCATCAAAAATTACTTTTGCATTTTTAAATAAATCTCTATTTTCTATAAACTTAACCTTACTTTCACCTGATAAAATTAATTCCATAACTATCACCTATCCTATCTTTTCAACTTCTACACTATTGCTTTTAGTATTCATAACTTCAGTAACAAAGTATTGATATTCATCACTAGTCATTTCTGCTAAAAGCTTTGCTTGAGATACTTTATCTATTGCCTCAAATCCATCTAAACAAATTACTTTTAGTTCTCCAGCTTGTGCTTTAGCTACTCTCATTGCTAACGATAATTTTTCACCTGAACTAAGTCCTTCTATTAATGTCTCATTGATTCTTACTCTTCCATCTGTATCCACAGTAATACCCTCTATTGGCATCTTAGCTGTTTTTAGAAGTTCACCTGGTAAATTTCTTGCCATGTCTATCTTTGCTGTTAACTCGTTGGAATAAAGTTGTTTTGAAGCTAATATTCCATCTCTAATGTCGATAATTCTATCCCAATCTCTTAAGTAACCTACCATCTCAGCTACATGATCTGCTTCTGTTTGCAATGGTGTTATATCAATAGGTGTATTTTCTTTTAAATAATTAGCAGCTTTACCTATTCTGATTTCTTCTTTTTCAATTTCATTAGTTACTTTCTCATCAACAGAAAGTTTTTCTGCCTCTTCCCTTTCATCTAGTCCTCTTAACTCTTGCTCCTTGGTTGCAATTTTATTATTATTTATTGCTATAATATCTTTTTGCTCATCTACTGCTGCTAACATTTGTCTTTTCTTTTCATCTTTAAGCACTGCATATTTTTGCAATAACTCTTGATACTCTGATTCAAGTTGATTATCTAACTTGCTTAACTCATTTTCTAAAGTTATATTTGAGTTATCTATAAAGTTATTTGCTCTATCAATTTTGTTATTAGACAAAGCTATAATGTCATTTATATCCTCTCTATGTCCTTTGTAAGTTAAAGTTATATTGGCTTTCTGCTTTTCCCCTTTAGCTTTAATAGCTTCAATCTTAGTATCAAATTGTTCTTGAATGGATTTAGCCATCTCTATCAATCTATTAACTTCTTGAGCCTCACTTACTTTTGCATAATATTCTTGGATTTTAACGTTTCTCCATTCCTCTCCATCATATTCTGCAGGTAATTCTTCATATAACGCATTAATACGTGCATTTAGCTCCTTAACTTCTCTATTGACTTCTTCACGTGTTTTGTAGTATTTTTGTTCTATACTCTTAAGAATGAGTAAAATATGTTGAGTGTAGTCGATATCGTCCACTAGGTCGCCAAACCAATTTACGATGTCTTCTTCACTCCATGCTATTTCTAACATTGAAAGTAATGACTTTGTTTGTTCCTTAACACTTAAATTAACCCAATCTAAAGGTCTAAATATGTTTCCATTTACTAAAGTTCTTAAGAATTTTTCTGTACTAGGAACCCCTTCATCAGCCTTTCTAACTTTCAGATAATCACCTTTTTCATTTCTAAGCCTTCTATCAATCTCTAATTTGTCATCTAACTCTACAAATAATGTAGCTTCTTCTTCACCATGTTTTATAACTTCTGCTCTTCTACTCTTATTCGTAAAAGTCTTTTCTATAGCTTCTATTACTGATGTTTTTCCTGAACCCATAGGTCCTTTAAATATATTTACTTTGCCTGGTTCTAGTTCTAGTTCATCTATTCCTAAGAAACCATTAACCTTTAAGAATGATATTTTTGACATTTTTTCTACCTCTTTTCCTTATCTTTTTTATTATTCTATTTATTTCAACGGTATAAATTATTAATGCTGGTACACTAGCTAAAATCATACCGCCAAAGAAAAAACATATTCCCCATAAATTAATCCCCATATTATCCTCCTTAACACTTTCTTTAATATGTTAACTATCTTCTGTTAAGGCAATTAAGCCATTTAGCTTTTGTATCATTTCTTTTCATCTTCTTTTTTTAATAGATTTAATAACTCTTCACATGCATCCGAACCTAGTTCGTCAAATAGGATCATTGCTAAACGTTCATTGTAAAGTTTTTTATTATACTCACTTATTTCACCATTTATAGTTACTTTAATACCATCAACCATAGTTACTCTCTTTTCCATGGCCGGCCACCAAATCTCCTTCTATAATTTTTTATATTATATTCATTTCTTTCTAGTGATGTTACTACTACCTTGTTGCATTTAGGACATTTAATTTCATACCTTAAATATCCATTTAGTTTAATTTTGAAAAGTAATTTATTGCATTCTGGACATCTTATAATCATTTGTCATTCCTCCAAATATTCGATGCCCCTACATTCCCCTAAGAATTAAATAGAATCAATTGCTTCACAAACATCTACTAGACTATTAATTACAGTCTCTCTTGCTTCCACACTACTTGGAGAAATACGAATCTCTCTATAGTAATCTGTATCTTTCCAATTTCTCCATCCATCGTTATAGACTTCAACAGTCAATAGCTTTAAATTAGGTTTTAAACTTACAAATATGTCTGCTTTACTTTGAGCGTTCTTTACAAGAGCTTTATCCATAATGTTATAAATAAGACTCCTTATCTCTAAATCATCCATTTATTACTCTCCTCTTTTATTGATATTTTCCTATTTTAAGGACAAACTACATTTGAGTTGTTTTTAACGCAACTTAATTTTCAAAAAAAATTTCGCTTATTTTCTGTGGCGTTAAATCTAAAACTTTTTTCAATAGTCTTATCTCGGAAGCTTTAAATTCAATTAATCCATTTTCTTTTTTAGAGTATGTTGAAACATCTATATTTAGATATTCACTTATATTTTTTTGAGTTATTCCAATTTTAATTCTTTCAGCTTTCAAAAGATTCGATTTCATCTAATCCCCCCTTTCAGTTTCGTCTAGTGCAACTTTATGTTTATATAATATTTCTTTTAACGCAACTTGTCAATAGGTTTTATAAAAAAAGTTTCTTGTAATGCAACTTTTATTTATTTTAACGCAACTTGGCTTATAATTATTTTATGGAGGTGAGTATATGATAACCTTTGGTGAAAGATTAAAAGAATTAAGAAATTCAAAAAAGTTGACACAAAAACAATTAGCAGATATTTTCTATTTAAATAAAAGTTCAATTTCAAGATATGAGAACAATAGTCAGATGCCTGAAAATGAAATTCTACAAAAATTAGCTGATTTTTTCGAGGTATCAATAGATTATTTATTGTGTAGAACGGATGAGCAAATGCCTCCAATTAGCAATAATTCTCTAAGTAAAAAAGAAAAATTGGATATAGAAAAAGAAGCCTTACACATGATTGAAAATATAGATAATGCTGATGTAATTGAATTTTGTGGTACCCCTGCTGATGATGATGATAAAGAATTTCTTAGGATGGCTTATGAAAGATTCTTATCTGATGTAAGAGTATACAACAAAATGAAATATACTCCAAAAAAATATAAAAAATAAAGTGGGTGAGAATTTATGAGTTTATTTGATATTTTTAAAGTATCTAAGATTAAATCCGAAAATAATAAATTGAAGAATGATCTTAAGTCGTTACAAGATAAAATCGATTCACTAGGAATAACTCAATACGATGAAATACAGGAAATGATAAAACAAGAAAATGAAAAACTTTCTAAACTTAGAGATGATAATTTACTCTTAAACACTAAAAATGAACAACTTAATATAAGTATATCTAAACAAGAAAATACAATAACTACCCAATCTAAAAAGCTTTCAAGAATTAGAGAATTATATAAAAGTGTCGATTATTCATTAAATAACTTTTTTGATTCTGATATTCCTTACGAATCATTAAAAATTCATAAAAGTATTTTAGATGAAATTGATTCTATATCTCCTACAGTAGAACTAAAATTACACTGCATGGATGTTAAATCATTAAGAAAAGAATATAAATCAAATGCCAAACAAATAGACAATATACTCTCTAAATATTCTTCTAGATATACAACTAAAGCTAATAAAGCTATCTATAATTTAATGGTTATTGCTTTAAAAGCTGAATTGCAAAACATACTATATAATTTAAAATACGAAAAATTGGACAAGTCTATTGATGATATTAAGAAAATTACAGAAAAGTACTTGAAAATAGCTGGAGAAGGTAATCAAAGTATTGCTGGAACTCTTACTAAATTCATTGGAGAAGTAGAGTATTTATTCATTAATGCTATAAAAATAGAATATAACTATTATGTTAAAAAGGAACAAGCTAAACAAGAGCAACTTGCTATTAAACAACAAATGAAAGAGGAAGCTGAGGAACGTAAATTGCTTCAACAACAACAAAAGAAAATTGAAAAAGAAGAAGAAAAATATAAAAACGAAATTGAAAAACTTCAATCTCAATTGCTTCCCGAAAATAATTCCGAAGAAAATGAAAAACTCAAAGCTCGTATTATTGAATTACAAACCCAACTGGCTGATGTAAATATTAAAAAGGAAGAAATCGTAAAGCTTCAAAACGGAAAGGCCGGAAACGTTTATATAATTAGTAACTTAGGGTCATTTGGTGATGATATATTTAAAATAGGTATGACTAGAAGACTTAATCCTCAAGAAAGAATAGATGAACTAGGCAGTGCTAGTGTTCCATTCAAATTTGATGTTCATAGCTTTATATTCTCAGATAATGCCGTGGATCTTGAGAAAAAACTCCATGAATTACTTAGCAAAAATCGATTAAATAAAGTTAATTTAAGAAAAGAATTCTTTAAGCTTCAAATTGACGAATTAGAAGAACTAGTTACTTCTATTGATCCAACTGCTGAATTCACAAAAACTATGATTGCTGATGAATTTAGACAATCTCAGTCAACAGATGAGCTTTATACTGATGATTATAATTATAACGATGAAAATATAGATGATTATAGTGATGAATTATGTAACTGCTAGATAACATCATTACTTTATGTGATGTTAATATAAAACACTAAAGATAAAATTATTAAAAAACAAAAGAATTTAGCTGTAAGATGGCAAGGGTTAGTAGGCATTCATAAGAATTATGTGGGGGAATGCTTAATGTTAAATATAAAAAATGAAGTAAAAAAAATAATAAAGAAATATAATACTAATAATCCTTTTGAATTATGTGATTTTTTAGGTATTTGGGTATATGTAATGCCTCTAGGTAAGATTGAAGGTCATTATACATATAATAAAAGGAAAAAGGTATTTTTTATAAATGAAAATCTTTCAGAGGAACAAAAATGCTTTTGTTGTGCTCACGAACTTGGACATGCATTGTTGCATACCAAGTCTAATGTATACTTTAATAGTTCTAAAACTTTTTTTGTACAAAACAAACTTGAAAATCAAGCTAATGAATTTGCTGCTGAACTATTAATAGATGATGCTTTGTTAGAATACTTTGATGGATATTCATTAAAAAAAATTTCAGAATGTACTGGAATAGATATAAAATATTTAGAGTTAAAATTTAAAAAATAATATACAATGCCTATATTAGAGAGCCACAGAGCACCAACCCTTAAATTAAAATTAACATTCCCAATATATTCGAAGTATAATATGTGTTCACTGAACACTATTATTTTTAATCATTAAAAGAACGTGCTTTCGATATAAAGTGGGAATATATTATGTTTGTAAATATATGTTTATAAAATTACCAATTAACATATATTTAAATATACGTATAAAAATAATACAATATTATTTAGTTTACTTACTAAAACGTAAAGGAGGCCTATAATGAAAAAGGTTGCTATATACTCAAGAAAATCTGTATTTACAGGTAAAGGTGAATCAATCGAAAACCAAATAGAGATGTGTCAAGAATATTACATAAGAAATTATGGCAATGATGTAGAGTTTATAATATATGAAGACGAGGGGTTTAGTGGTGGTAATACAAATAGGCCTAAATTTCAGGAGTTAGTAAAAGCTGCTAAAAATAACGAGTTCGATATGCTTATATGCTATAGATTAGATAGAATAAGCAGAAATGTGGCTGACTTCTCCTCTACTCTTGAATTGTTACAAGCAAATTCAATTGGCTTCATTAGTATAAAAGAGAATTTTGATACAACTTCTCCAATGGGCCGAGCCATGATATATATATCATCCGTATTCGCTCAGCTTGAGCGTGAGACAATCGCAGAGCGTGTTAGAGATAATATGCTTCAACTAGCCAAAACAGGGCGTTGGTTAGGCGGACAAGAGCCTTTTGGCTTTACTGCTGAAAGAGTAACGTACTTAGATGAAAACTACAACGAAAGAAGTCTAATGAAATTATCTGATATAAAAAATGAATTAGATGTTGTTAAATTAATTTATGATAAATATATAGAAACTAACTCTATCACTCAAGTAGTAAATTGGCTCCAGGATAAAATGCTTAAAGGAAAAAATGGCGGTGAATGGTCAACATCTCAAGTTCAAAAAATTTTGACTTCTCCTTTATATGTAAAATCATCAGATGAGACTCATAGTTATCTTAAAGGACTTGGTATAAATGTCTATGGAGATCCAAATGATAATGGGTATCTTAGTTATAATAAAACAAAGAAAATCACAATAGATAGGGATATATCTGAATGGATTTATACTGTCTCAAAACATAAAGGTACTATTGAAGCTGATAAATGGATTACAGTACAATCTATCTTAGAAAAGAATAAGCATAAAAAGGTTAAAAGATTAGGTACTGGGAAAAGTAATAATGCTCTTCTTACAGGATTACTTAAATGTGATAAGTGTGGTTCTAATATGATAATAAAGCAAGGTCATAAGTCTAAAAAAGAACCTAACTTAAGATTTGACTATTATGCATGTAGTTCAAAAGATAATAGTCGAGGTAAAAAATGTAGCAATAAAAATATTAGGGTTGATAGATTAGATTCTATAGTCCTTAGTCAACTCTCAGCTTATAACAAAGAATATCTATATGAGAAGTTAAAAGATTTATTAGATATATCAAAACAAAACAATTTCAAAAATAATCAGTTAAACTCTCTAAAAAATGATATTACTCTTAAAGAGGCTCAAATCTCTAACTTAGTTAAACAATTATCCTCTGCTCCAAATCAAACAGTTAGTGACTATATTATGCAGGAAATAAATAAGCTAAGTGATGAGGTAAAAACTTTAAAAGCATCTTTAGATGATGTTTCAAATGAAAATAATACTTATAATAGTGATATTAAAAATCTAGAACTAATAATAAGTATGTTGGATAATTTTGAAAACAACTTTAACCTATCTCAAGATGTAACTAAGAAGAGATTGTTATTGCAAACAATAATAAAAGAAATAAAATGGAATGGAGAAACTTTAGAAGCAGATCTAACTCTTTTCCATGATGATAAAAAAAAATCATAGATCGATTGGAATCTGAAGGAAAAAGGAAGCTTTTAGCTTGTCCAAGGACAATACTCACTACCCGCATCAATGCAATCTATAGCTTCCTTAAACATGCTAGCTCCTTAATTAATTTATATACACTATATAGATTATTTTCAAAGTAATAAAATGTTACTATCTGTAAATTTTTATATTTTTTTATTAGCTAATATTTTATGTTTGATATTTTCTATAAAATTAAAAAGAATTCATTAATACTTATTAATGAATTCTCTCATAATTTATAGCAAAATATTTACTATTAATTTATATTAAAATATAAGCTATCCTTTTATATATACTAAAAAATTATTAAGATTTATGTTATGTTCCTCTAGCATTTCAATAATAATATCTCTAGAATCATTTTGTTTAGATTTTTTATTTACTATCTCTATGTCTTTATTTACATTACTACTTCTAAAGTTTTTATCGCACTTAAAGTTTTTATTAAGAATATCTGCAGTTCTAACTATCATCTCTTCCCATCCATCAACTTCTTCTTCGTATTCTTCAATCCTCAATTTATATGGTTCACATCCTGTAAAATCTTCAAATATTAATTTTCTTATTAACTCATCTTTTGTATGTTCTTCTTCCTCTTCCTCGTTAAGCTTTTCACAATTATTGATTACGCTATTAGTTTCTTCTATTTCTGTATTCTTTTCATTATCCCTTTTTAAGTTTTTACTCATCCAATTTACATACTCATTTATATCTTTATTAATTTCATATAATTTTTCTGAAGTTTCCCTATATTTTCTACCAAGTATGTAATCTCTACTTTCCTTTATCACTTCAGTAGACTTATCTTCAATTATATCAATTGATTTATCCAATGTATCTATTAAGTTCTCTAATGCATCTTTAATATCTTGTCCTACTTGTGGAAACTCATTTATCACAAATTTTATAACTTCTAAGTCTAGTATATTTTCTTGCTTCTTTTCTGCCTCTTCTGGAGTTAATCTTTCATTTTCTTCAATGCTGTTTGTTGCTCTCCCAAACAATTTCATATTAATTCCTCCAAAATAAATTATTTTATCACTCTTTACTAATCTATTATTATCATACTTTATTTATTACAAAAAAAGAGAGATTAAATTAAATTTAATTTAATCTCTCTTAAACTAATCTGTTATGCTAATTCTAACGCTCCAGCTCTCTTTCTCCAAAAAACAATTGAAGCTAAAATTACAAATCCACAAACTAAAGAATATACCCAGAATAATTCATTTCCTAAGCTACCTATAAGTATTATTAATGAACCAAAAGTAGCTAATATAGGATTGATAGTTCCTCTCCATAATCCTTTTACTTCACCTTCACGTCCAAGTTTAAATACTTTTACATATAAAAAAATATACATAACATAGCTTACAGTAATTGATATTTCAGAAATATCTGAGTTAGATAATAATCCTAACTTTGTAGTTAAGTAATGAACTACTGTCCAGAAAATACATAAAGCAAAACCTACGAATGCAGAGTTTAGCGGCATGTTTATTCTTTGATCTAATTTAGAAATCCTTTTAGAATTTGGGAACATTTCTCTTATTGCTAAAGAGTAAGGTAATCTTATTAACCCTAATATTAATCCATTAACTGTTCCAATAATTGATATTATTACAAATATTAATATTATCTTTGCTCCTAACGGCCCTAAAATCTTATTAGCAATTAAGTCAACATGTCCGTCGCCTAAGCTCATTACTGCATCAGGTCCTAAATATGTAGATACCCCAACAAAATAAACAATATATACTACTAAAATAAATATTGGTGCAATAATTAATGCTTTAGGTAAATTTCTCTTCGAATCTTTAATCTCATGCCCTATTGATGTTGCTACTATCCATCCATCAAATGAGAATGCTATAGGCGCAATTGCTGTTATCCACCCTGCTGATTGCATTGTAGTAATATCTGCAAATGATACTTTAGATACATCCCCAAATATTAATCCAACTACGGCTATGAATATTAAAGGTAGTAATTTTATTATAGTAGATGCATTTTGGAAGTATCCACCTAACTTTGCTGAAAGTGTATTAGTAATAAATAAAACTATTATAATAGCTAGTCCAATTAATATTTGAACATTTAATGTACTTTCTAATCCAAATAGCATACAAATATATATACCTGCTACCCATGATACTACAGCAATTAATGTTGGAAAATATAAAAATGTTTGGAACCATCCAAATGCACATGCAACTGATTTGTTATACGAGTCTTCTGCATAAGATATAACCCCTCCAGCCTGAGAAGTTCTTGATGCAAGTTCAGAAATCGTTAAGCTTCCAAAAATAATAGCTATAGCTGCTAAACAGAAAACTAAAACTCCTAAACTAATACTCCCACCAGTTGCAACTAAAATGTTGTCACTCTTAAAGAATATTCCAGATCCTATTACTACGCCAACTATCATAGCAATAGCTGTAAATAAACCATATTCATTTTTCTTCATAAGTAATCTCCTTTGTTCTTTAAATATCTATATTTATATTAATAAATGATTGTAAAACCATAAGACATTTAATGTCTATTTTACTATCACTTTGCAATATAGCTTTAGCTTCTTCTTTTGATATTAGTAATGGCTCAAGATCTTCATCCTCTTCTAAACCATCTTTTGAAAGCTCACCATCACATGTACAGTAAACTAAATTTACTGATTCATCTGTCATCCCTGGTGATAAATAAACTTTATCTCTTCCAAGCCCAGGTATAATCTCCACAATATCTAAACCAGTTTCTTCTTTTAATTCCCTTTTTAATGAAACTATAGCTTCTTCACCATCATCTACTAATCCAGCTGGAAGTTCATATATATAATCATTAATTGGTACTCTAAACTGCTTAACTAACACTAGTTTTTTTTCTCTTTTATGAAAAGCTACTATTACTACAGCATCTACTTTATCTTCTGATCCTTGGATTAAAGTTTCATTCAAAACTTCACTTCCTTTTCGTGAAGCAATAGTCCAATTTTTTTCCTTACCATTTTTATTTTCATATTTTGCATTATATAAACTTAAAAATTTTGTTTTAGCTAAAACTTCAACATCTTTAATTTTAGTCTTTTTCATGATCTATCTCCTTTCATTTTATTATCCATTTATTTATTACTTAACATTGTATACTAATACATCCAAGATTTGAATATTTTTTTTTATTTTTTAACACTTTTTTTAGGATATCGTTTTCTTATTCCTAATTATAATCAAACTATATAAGTTAAAGTTCATTTTAGTACAATATCTGTAGTAAAGTTCATAAAAAATAAAGATACTAACTTTCGCTAGTATCTTTATTTTCATAATAATTCATAGATAAAACTCTATTATATTTATCTTTAGAAATATTTTTATTACTTCTAATTTCTTGTTTTAAATTTTCCTTGTCATTATCTTTTAAGGATATCTTTCCTATAATATCACCTTTAACTATATTCATTATAGGTTTAAAAACTTCAACTTCTAAATTTGCTTCTTCTTTTGCTCCATATTGAAAATCAGCATCTTCAACAATAGAACCTAAATTTGAAATAGCATTTGACTTAATTATTTCACTACTACTTTCTTTCTTAAAATTATAGTTAGTGCAAACATAATTAAATATTTTCTCTGTAACATTCCATCTGTCACTACAATTCAATACTACTATAATAATATTTCTTCCTTCATATTTAACTGAAGAAACTAAGCATTTTCCTGCTCCACCTGTATATCCAGTCTTAACACCATTTGCATCAGGTATTTTCCATAGTATTTTATTTATATTTTGATACTCTCTTGTAAAATCATACTTATCTTGTGTAATTAACTTTTCTCCACAAATTTCTCTAAAAGTATCATTTTCCATAGCTTTTGCAGTTAATATAGCTAGATCATAAGCTGATGAATAATGTTTTTGACTATCTAATCCATGAGGAGTTTCAAAATGTGATGTAGTTAATCCTAAACTAGTAGCATAATGATTCATAATTTTAGAAAAGTTTTCAATACTTCCCCCAAGACCTTCAGCAATTGTTATAGCTGCATCATTTCCTGATTTAAGCATTAACCCATATAAGAGTTCCCTTAGTTTAATGTTTTCGCCTGCTTTATATCCTACTTTTGATCCTCTAATACTTGCAGCATTTTTAGTTACTGTAAGTTCTCTATTTAGGTCACTTTCATTTAAAGCCACTAAAGCTGTAAGGATTTTTGTTGTACTTGCCATTGGAACTACTTCATAACAATTTTGTTCATATAAAATTTGTCTTGTTGTTCCATCTATAGCAATAGCATTTCTAGCATTTACCCTTAATTTATCTAAAACTAAGGTATTATCTACATCATTTATTTCTCTATCTTCTGTTATTATTATTTCATCCTCCA
Organism: Clostridium hominis; assembly: GCF_014287825.1. Lineage (NCBI taxonomy): Bacteria > Bacillati > Bacillota > Clostridia > Eubacteriales > Clostridiaceae > Clostridium > Clostridium hominis. Next base: position 285,213 of record NZ_JACOOO010000001.1, on the reverse strand, counting down.
TACCTTCAACGTCTTCTTCAAATAAAATACTAGCACTGCAAATAGAATAACTTTGCATAATTAATAGAATTGAACATATTACTCTTGAAATTATTTTCCTATTCATTCTATTCACCTCCATTTATCCATCTGATATCTAGTTTTTTCAAAAATCTATTTTTTAATCCCAATACAATATAAATTTTATTGTTTATTTTTCATTTTTTTGGATATAATCATAAAAGAGTTTAGGAGAGATTTTTATGATTTTATTTATAATTTTAGTATTCTTCATTTTCATAATTTTATTACCAATTCCAATAAAGGTTATTGCTCATTATAGTAATGAAAATTATTATTTAAAGCTATATAGAATAAATCTTTATTCTAAAACTGATGGTATAATACGTAAAATATTAAATCGTAAATCTAACTCTTCTAATAAAAAGAAGAAAGAAGGAAAAAATAATAATCCTAAAACTGAAAATAAAGAAAAGAAAAAAAAATTATTTTCTATAAAAAAGGCCTATACCCTACTCCAAACTAATAAATTTAAGCCTTCTATAAAGTTTTCTCTTTTAGGCAGTTATAGTTTTGACGATGCAGCATTTACTGCAACACTCTATGGTCTTTTAAGTAATCTAAACTTTATATTACTTAAAATATTTTCTGATTTTTTTAAAGTCAAAAAATTTAATTATTCATTAAATCCTAACTTTAAAAATGAATTAAATATAAATTTAACTATAAATTGTATAATTACATTTAATATTGCACAAATTATATATATATTGTTTTTGATGCGAAAAAAAGGAGGTGTCCCTATAGTTTTAGGGCAAAGCTATGGAAAATAAACACGAACTTGAGAATCTTATGAGAAGTACCATGGAAAATTTGAGGGATATGATAGACGTAAACACTGTAATCGGCGACACTATAGAAACTGCTGATGGTAATTATATAGTTCCTATATCTAGAGTTTCATTTGGTTTTGCTTCTGGCGGAAGTGAATTTGGAACCTTAGCTAAAAGAGATGATTTTGACAAATATCCTTTTGGTGGAGGATCTGGTGCTGGAGTAAGCGTTAAGCCAGTTGCTTTTTTAGTTATAAGAGGTGACAGCGTTAAATTGTTACCTATGGATTATGATACAACAGTAGATAGAATTGTAGACTCAGTTCCAGATTTATTAGAATCTGTTAAAAACTTTTTCAAACCAAACAACGAGCAATTAAACAATTTAAATGATGATAACTATAATAATCTTTAATTAGTAATTATAAATATCTTATTATTGTATATTTTTCTTTATTAATCACTTTTTATTTATAATAATATAATTTTCAAAAAATAAAAGATAGGATTTCTCCTATCTTTTATTTATCTATTTCTTTAAAAGCTTGATCTAATAATTCCATAGCTTCTTCAGTTTCCTTATCCTCATAAAGATCTAAAGATGGAAGCTCTTTAAGCGTTTTTAATCCAAATTGTCTTAAAAATTCATCTGTAGTTCCATAAAGTATTGGCCTGCCTGGAACTTCTAATCTTCCAACTTCTCTTATTAGATTTCTTTCTACTAATCTTTGAAGTGCAGATTCTGACTTTACTCCTCTAATTTCATCTATATCAATTCTTGTAATTGGCTGCTTATAAGCAATTATAGCTAAACTTTCTATAGAAGCTTGAGATAATGAATGCTTTCTATTTTTCTTTAGCAACTTTTGAATATAATCAGAGTTCTCTTCTTTAGTAACTAATTGGTATCCACCGTTTATTTCAATTAACCTAATTCCTCTATCTTCTTTTTTATACTCTTCTATCATTTCATTTATTATTTCTAATACAAGTTTATTATCTACTTCTAAGTTAGATATTAGCTCTCTAGCCGGTAGCGGCTCACCACTGACAAATAACATAGCCTCTATTGCTGACTTTATTTTAGGCTTAATAGAAACTTCTTCAAATTCAAACTGTTTTTCATCCACCCTACTCATTCTCCCTTCTTCTTTTCATTAGTATATTTCCAAAGTTATCCTCTTGATAAACTTTTATTACTCTTATTTTAATTAGCTCAAGTACCGCTAGAAAAGTAACTACTGTCTCCATTTTACATTCACTTTCCATCATAATAGAAGAAAATTCAACTACTTCATCATTTTCGAACCTTTTAACTAAAACATTCATTTTATCTTCTATTTTATATTTATCTACATATATTCTTTTTTGAACCACATTGGCAACATTTTGCTTTTCTCGATAATTCTCAAGAATTCTATTATAAATATTATATAAATCTAGTAAAGTAATATTTTTAAAAATATCTTCAAAGCTCTCGGCAACTTTTTCATCTGTCTTTTCTATTTCTTCTATTACTTCAGGCTTTTTACTATAAACCTCTCCAGAGCTTGTATATCTTTCTTTAAAGAACTCTGAAACACCTTTAAATCGCTTATATTCTATAAGCTTTTCCATTAATCGCTTTTCAATATCTTCTTCATTCTCTTCCTCTTCTACTTTTACCTTAGGAAGTAACTTCTTAGATTTAATCTCTATTAATGTAGCTGCAATTACTACAAATTCTGATGTTATCTCTAAATCCATCTCTTTCATCTCATTAAGAGATTCCAAATATTGATTGGTTATTTTATATATTTCTACATTATATATATCCATCTTATTTTTCTTAATTAAATGTAATAACAAATCAAAGGGTCCTTCGAAATCTGCTACTTTTATCTTTAGCAATTCCATATATAAATCACCTCATTACAGTTAAATGCTATAAATATAATATCAATTTTAATGTAAAAGAACAAGCATTATAACTTTTCATGAAAATATATTTCAATTGGTTCATCCACCTTTTCATAATTCATACATTCTAAATTTATCGAATCATTAAAATTTACTTTTCCAATTACTTTAATCCACTCACCTTTTTTAATATTATTAATTCCCTTAACTTTTATTTGTATTAGTGATTTATCAGATTGGCAACAACTTACTACTTCTCTTCCTAAAGTTATCTCATTATCACTATTTTTTTTATATACAAAACCAACTATTTCAATTACAGAATTCTCATACTCATCCATATCATAAAGCATTTCATAATTATCATTAGTTATTTCTATCATTCCCTCATATATATTTTCATTAATCATACTTTCACTATTTACACTTACTTTCAAGTTTTTATAATTAGGCATAATATATAAAAATACTGTGCATAGAGCAATTGCAAACATTATCGGATAAAACTTATCTGTAATGTAATTTCTACTTTTTACTGTAAATATTTTGCTGGCTTGAGCTAAAGTATATACTACCAATATTAGTATTGATATACTGAAATAAATCATCATTTTACCACTTATAAAGTATGTTATCTTTCCTGAAACTTTTAAATATATCATTAATATAATTAATATTAACTGAATCATAAACCAAATAAACTCATCGATATTAAATTTTTTCATATCCGTCCTCCTTTACACTATTGATATAAGTAAAGCAAGAGCTGTAACGAATATTGTTATAAATAGAACAAGTCTAGAAGCAAACCTATTATTAAAAACTCCAAAAGCTAAAAATGCATTTTTTAAATCCATCATAGGTCCCATAATCAAAAATCCTACAATTGCTCCTACTCCAAAGTTATCTAAAAATCCTTTAACTACAAATGCATCCGCCTCAGAACATAGCGATAATATAAAAGAAAGAGCTATCATAAATAAAACTCCAACTAAGTTGTTAGTATTTATTCTTGCTAATACTTCATTATTCATCAATGCTGCAAATACACTTGATAAAAATGCACCTATTATAAAATATACACTAATGTTTAAAAATTCATTTGAGCCATGATTTATTAAATTTATTATCTTTTCTCTTTTGCTAGTTGTAAATTTATTACTTACGCAGCATTCACATCTAATTGTCATTATATTTTCTTTTAAAATTAATTCTTTCTTTTTTCCATTATATAAATATCCCATAATTAAACCAACCACTAATGCTATTAACGCTCCACCTAATGTCCTTAATAACACTACTGATATATTATTAGGAAAAGCGTAATATGTAGACATGATAACTATTGGGTTGACTATAGGGACTGCAAGCATAAAGCTTATCCCAATTCCTACTGGTAACCCTTTTTTTATTAAACTTCTAGTAATTGGTACTATTGCACATTCACATATTGGAAAAAGTATTCCTGAAAGAATAGCACCTAGATACCCTAATATACTTACCTTCGGTATAAACTTTCTTATTAATTCTTCTGTTAAAAATACTTGAATAATTGCAGAAACTAAGGAGCCTATTATGATAAATGGTAATGATTCTACCACTATACCTAAAAAGCTCCATATAAAACTCTCTAAAATACTTGTATCCACCATATCACACCTTCTCTAAAATTTAATTTTTTTCTCCCCTTATGTTCATATAAAATTTCTTAATCCTCTTTTTACTAAATAAATTACTTTCTCTTATAGTTCTACCTACATCATCATTATTATCACACTTTAAAATATGACCGCTTAAATTTATATTTTTTACTAAGGTTTCTATTTCTTCAATTTTATCTATTTCTTTACCTAAGCAGTTATTTATAAATATTAAATTACTCTTTTCAAGAGAAGGAATAATAAAATCTCCCATATTTAAAATATATGACTTTATTACATTGGCATCAGCTATAAAATAGATATCGTTTATTTTACATTTTTTTCGCACAATAGTTTTACTTAATGTACTTTGTAATTCTTCAAAGTTTTCTGTTCCATTGTACTCTATTATAATCCTTGTACACTTTTCTTCATCCACTATACTACTTATACAGCAATCTAACTTATCAATTTCATCACTGTACATAAAAGTTTTAACATTAGTAAAATTATTACTAATCTTTGTTTCTCCATCTTCTAATTGTAAAACCACTACTTTTTCATCTTTCGTGATCGTTTCCTTAATAATATTGTTTATAAATACACTTTTTCCACTGCCTAAAAAACCTGTTACAATATCTAATTTAACTTTCATAATTCCACCTATCATTACTGAAAAAATTTCGTTATTTCATCTTTATTTAAATCTACTCCTATAAAAGATATAATTCCTTCTCCTTCATAACTTACAGTTTCAATTGAAAACTCATCTAGAGAAAAATCAAATTGATTCATAGTTTCATCATTAAGCTTTACTATTCCCTTAGCTCTTATAATTTCACCAAAACTATTTGTATTAGCCACAAAATTAAATTTGCTAATAAGCTCTTTTTTTGAAATTGATCTACTTATACTCATTGCAAATGTTTGGAAGGTATCCTCAGCAGAATCATTATAAGCTGATACACCTTTATTACTCTTAACATAAGCTCTCCTAAAAACCTTATTATACTCTTTTTGATTATATTCTCCTTTAGGAATAAGTTCTTGTGCTCTTACCTTACTCCATTCCTTATCTACTACTATAGCTTTTTTGTTTAAACCATTAATATCAGTAACTATTTTTTCTAATTTTTCTTTATCTAAATACTGAGACCTACTAATCACAATTACATCTGCAGCTTTTATTTGATCTACAAAAAACTTTCTAAAATTATTTAAATATATATAAAACCTTTCACCATCCACTACAGTTATAAGCTTATCTACCTCTACAATTTCATTAAGTTCTTTCTCTTCAAATACTCTTTTTAACTCACTAAGCTTAGCAACTCCAGTAGGTTCAATTATAAGCCTATCTATTTCATAATTACTGATAATATTTGATATTGCTTTTTTAAAGTTTCCGCTTACCTGGCAACAAATGCAACCTGAATTAATTTCTGTAATAACAGTATTTGTTTCTCTTAAAATAGCACCGTCTATACTTACTTCACCAAATTCATTTTCAACTATAGCTATTTTTTCTCTATAATACTTATCGTTAATTAGTTTTTTAATAAGTCTTGTTTTACCTGCTCCTAAGAAACCTGAAAATATATCTACCTTAACCTTCATTTCCACTCCACAAATTAAAATTACTATCCTTAAACCATTTTATGTCTCGAATATTATAAATATGTTTAATGAGAATATTTTTATCATATTGTAATCTTATCTTTATATACTTTAATATAATATTTCTTATATTAAGGTGGTGCTTATGAGTAAATTTTTTAGTTTGAGTAACATAGATGTAAATTATGAAATAACTTTAATTGAAAAAATTATTCCTATTTTTATTCTTATAGTTTTAATAATTACACTTTACATTAACAGGGATAAAATCAGAAATAATAAATTGTTAGATAAAAAATTTCGCTATTATTGTGGAATAATATCCTTAATTTTTCTTTCAATTTACTATATATTAGAATGGTGTAGTAATGGAATAACAGTATTTAATCTTCCTCTTCACATTTGTTTTATTAGTAACATTCTTTGTATAATATTATGCTTTAATAAAAACAAGAAGATATTTAATTTTGTTGTATTTACCGGTATCTTAGGGGGACTAAGTAGCCTTTTAGCTCCTGAGTTAGATCTTTCTTTTAAGTATTTTAGATATTATCAGTTTATGATTTGTCATATTTCTATTATTATAATTCCTATTTATTTTATGTTCATTTATAAATATAGCATAACTATTAAAGATACCTTAAAAGTTATATTTATAACGGAAATACTTGGTCTTTCACTTGGTGTATTTAATGAGATTTACAATACAAACTATATGTTTGTAAGCTTTACCTCAAATGAAGCTGCAAAAGGCTCTATTTTATCTTACGTTGGTGAAGGATATTTCTATTTTATAAACCTTCAAATACTCTTTCTTATAATTATGTTGTTATGGTACTTTATATTAAAGTATAGCTATAAATTAATGAAATAAAAATATCTTCATAAAATACTAAATTATAAACTATAAATAAAAAAGCCAGCAAAGCTGACTTTTTTTATGTATTTATTTATTACTCTATAAGCGTTGCCTCTAGTAAAAGCTCTGCAGTGCCTATGTTTGTTGCTAGTGGTATCTTATAGACATCACATAATCTTAATAAAGCACTTATATCAGGCTCATGAGGTTGTGCTGTAAGTGGATCTCTTAAGAAAATTACCATGTCAATTTCATGCTCTGATACTAGCGCACCTATTTGTTGATCTCCTCCTAATGGTCCACTTTTAAATCTCTTAACTTCTAAAGAAGTATTTTCCATAATCCTTAATCCTGTTGTACCTGTAGCAACTAAAGTCATATTCTTTAATATGTTTTCATTCTTTTTAGCAAATTCTATCATTTCTCCCTTCTTTTTGTCATGGGCTATTAACGCTACTTTCATATACTCTCCTCCAACATTTTTCTAATTTATATAGTAAATTTAAAATTTAGACAATAACAAATTTCTTAAAATCATACATATAACTTTATATAATATTTATTAATAACTTATCCTTTTCTGGTACTATAGTAACAGTAAACTTTGTTAATGATAAAAAATTGATATTGTCTGCAGAAATATATCCACCAACATTTAATATTATTGAATCTTTTATCCCATCAACTTGTCCCTCATAACTAACCTTAGAGATCTTAAAGTAAATTGGATCTTCATCTCCTAAATACATTTGTTCTCTTAGAAACTGTAAAGATTCATTCAATCTATTTCTTTCATCATCAGTCGACTTCTTATATCCTATTTCATAATTATCATCAATATCTATTAAATAATCATAAACACTTTTATCTCCAGATAAATATTTTTCTATAAAATCATTTGCATAATCAATTTCCATAAACTTTCCTCTTTCGTATGGAATATCTATTATACTATTAAAAATTTCTTCACCTTTTTCACGTAATGTCAAATCTTCATTTTTTTCATAAACATTACCTAAAGAATTAAATACAGTATAATTTTCTTCAACTATATCCTCTTTATTATTTTCTTCAGTACGTATCTCATTACTATTTATAGTTTCAGTATCCTTATTACTACATCCTACTTGAAGTATAGTAATAATAATCATACTTAAAATTATTGTCTTCTTCATAAAATCCACCCCTATACCTAAATTATATCATATTATACATATTGCTATAAATAAAATAAGTACATAATATACAAAAATAGTATATTATGTACTTATATTTTAATTAAATACCTTTTTTAAATAAATTCTTCATATTATATTTGAAGTTATCAATGAAGTTAGCTTTTTCTACGTCTCTATCTGCATAAAGTAAGCCTTCTCCAACTTTATTATCTCCCATATAAACTTCACATTTTCCTACAACATCACCCATATTATACGAATCTTTTAACTCATCTAATACTACCTTAGTTGTTGGCTCTCCATCTGTTCCTTTAGGTACTACTATAACCAAATCATCTTGAGCTTTTGCTATAAAGAACCTATCTGTATTCTTACCTAAATAAATTTTTTCTACATCAGCATCTTTATCAAAGATCTTTTTACCTTCAAATTTTGAGAAACCATAATTCATAAGCATGCTAGCATCTCTATTACGTACTTTAAATGTTGGAGCACCCATAATTACACTTAGCATTCTTACACCATCATGAACTGCTGTTGCAGATATACAGTATTTTGCTTCGTCTGTAAAACCAGTTTTTAGTCCATCACACCCATTAAAGAAACGAACTAATTTATTATGATTAACTAATTCTATTGGAGTTTTACGACCTTCTGATATTGTTTCCATATATGTTCCTGTATACTTTAAAATACCTTTGTGTTTTAAAAGTTCCATAGACATTGTAGCAATATCACGCGCACTTGAAAGATGTCCTTCCACAGGTAACCCATTACAATTTTTAAAGGTTGTATTAGTCATTCCAAGCTCTTGTGCTCTAGTATTCATCATTTGGACAAAAGCTTCTTCAGTACCACCTAAAAACTCTGCCATAGCCACTGCAGCATCATTTCCTGATGCAATAGCAATCCCTTTTAATATTTCTTCTACTGTTCTTACTTCTCCTGTATCTAGTAGCATTGTGCTACCACCCATTTTTTTAGCATTTTCACTACAAGTAATTTTATCTTGTAAGGATATTTTACCACTATCTACAGCTTCCATAGCTAAAAGCATTGTCATTATCTTTGTAACAGAAGCAGGAGCAAACTTTTCATCTATATTTTTTTCATATAAAATAGTTCCGCTTACTGGTTCCATTAAAAGTGCACTTCTCGCTTCAACTACAATATTGCCTTCTTCAAAAACTGCATTAGTAGCAAATTCATCGTAGCTCTCTTCCTCTAATATTTTTTCTTGGTTTAAGCTTGCGCTAACTGTAATGTTGCTTAAAGATAATAAACATAAAAGTACAAAAGAAATAATTTTAATAATATTTTTGTTCATCTATGTTCCTCCTTTCAAGCTTATTATTACCAAAAGAAATAAAAATATGATAGAAAGAATTATTATTTCTCTCTATCATATTTTTTTATATTTATCTAATTATTTCATATATTACTGGAATATTTAAGTCATAACTATCACTGATAGTAATATTGCTTATTATATCCTTTTTAGCTTTTTCAATTTTCTCTTCACCATTTGAGTGAATATAAGCTAAAACATCACCTTTTGAAACTTTATCACCACGTTTTTTATTTAAAACTATACCAACAGCTAAGTCTATTTCACTTTCCTTAGTTGCTCTTCCTGCACCCAATTCCATAGCTATTAATCCAAAAGCTTCTGCCTTAATCTTTGTGATATATCCATCCTTTTCTGCCAATACTGGTTCAACAAATTTAGCTTTTGGTAAAAGATCTAAGTTATCTATTGGAGCAGTATCTCCACCTTGAGCTTTTACAAATTCTTTTAGCTTTTCTAAGCCTTTACCATTTTTTATGTTTTGAAGTAATAACTCTCTTCCTTCTTCTACATTGTTAGCTTTCTTTGCACACACTAACATATTAGAACCTATAGTTAAAGTTAATTCTAACAAATCTTTTGGTCCATTACCTTTTAATAGTTCTATAGCCTCTTTAACTTCTAAACTATTACCTATAGCATAACCTAAAGGTTGATCCATATCAGATATTACAGCTATAGTTTCTCTATCTAAAGCATTACCTATGTTAACCATCTCTTGTGCTAAACTTTTAGCATCTTCTGGTGTTTTCATAAAAGCTCCGTCTCCAACTTTTACATCTAAAACTATAGCATCTGCTCCTGAAGCTATCTTCTTACTCATTATACTTGAAGCTATTAAAGACATATTATCTACTGTAGCAGTAACATCTCTTAATGCATATAACTTCTTATCTGCTGGTACTAGATTTCCACTTTGCCCCATTATAGCTATATTTATTGTATTAACATTTTTAGTGAATTCATCTTCAGTTAATTCTACTGAGAATCCTTCAAAGGTTTCAAGTTTATCTATAGTTCCACCGGTATGCCCTAATCCTCTTCCAGACATTTTAGCTACAGGTACATCTAATGAAGCTACTAGAGGAGTTAAACAGATTGACGTTTTATCACCAACTCCTCCAGTTGAGTGCTTATCTACTTTAATTCCATTAATTTTACTTAAATCAATTTCATCACCTGATTTTACCATAGCCATAGTTAAATCAGCAGTTTCTCTCTTATTCATTTTATTGAAGAAAATAGCCATTAATAAAGCTGAAACTTGATAATCCGGAATTTCACCTTCTGTAAAACCTTTTACAGCAAAATCTATTTCTTCTTTAGATAACTCATTACCTTTTCTTTTATTCATTATTATGTCATACATTCTCATAATTAATATTCCTCCTAAGAAACTACTTTAGTTTATCTAAAAAGCTTTCACCAACAATTTCATTATCTATATTAAAGAAATCTAAAATAGTCTTTCCTATATCTGTAAAGCCTTTTCTTGTACCTAACTCTACTCCATTTTTTAGTTTCTTACCATACACTAATATTGGAATATATTCTCTTGAGTGATCTGTGCTGTCTGTTGTAGGATCGCAACCATGATCTGCTGCAATTATAAGCATATCATCATCACTCATATTGTTATATATTTCTTGTAATCTGCCATCAAAATCTTCTATAGCTTTTCCGTAACCTTTCGCGTCATTTCTATGGCCATATAACATATCAAAATCTACAAGATTAGTAAAGATTAATCCCTCTTCTACTTCCTTCATATATTCTAAAGTCTTATCTACGCCATCCATATTATTTTTAGTATGCACAGCCTTAGTTACACCTTTTTTGTTATAAATATCTTCTATTTTACCTACAGCTGCAACTTCCATGCCGTTCTCTTTTAAATATTCAAGCATAGTTTTAGAAAATGGATTTAACGCATAATCTCTTCTATTAGATGTTCTTGTGAAGTTTCCTTCTTCACCAGTAAATGGTCTTGCAATTACTCTCCCTACTGCCTTATCTCCTACTAACATTTCTCTTGCTATCTCGCACATTTTATATAATTCCTCTATGGAAATAATTTCTTCGTGAGCTGCTATTTGAAATACTGAATCTGCAGATGTATAGATTATTGGGTATCCTGTTTTTACATGTTCTGCACCTAATTCTTTTATTATCTCTGTCCCTGAAGCAACTACATTACCTAAAATACCTTTTTGGTTTGTTTTCTGTAAAAACTCATTAATTATCTCTTCAGAAAATCCTTCTGGATATGTGTTTAATGGTTTATCTAAAATAACACCACCAATTTCCCAGTGTCCTGTAACCGTATCTTTACCTTTAGAAAGTTCCATTGCTCTACCGTATGAACCTTTTGGAGCATTAGATTTATTAGGTCCGTTAACACCTTCTATATTACCTATCCCAAGATTCTCTAAGTTATTAATATTTAATTTACCACACACCTTATATATGTTATCTAGCGTATGACTGCCAACATCACCATATTCCTTTGCGTCTGGTAATTCTCCTACTCCTAAACTATCTAATATAACTAGTATAGCTCTCTTCATTTTTTGTTTCTCCTTTCCTACTCTTAAATAAGCTCCCTAAATTCATGTCTTATTGCCTTATGCCCTCGGATGGGAGTTCTTGTAAACTAAATTTATCTTATCATTGTTTATTATTTCATAGTAAGTATCCATATATGTTAGGACTTGATTTCCTAATAATTTTTGTACTGCTCTTACATTAGCTCCATTTTGTAATAGATGAACAGCAAATGAATGTCTAAAAGTATTTAAATTTACATCTTTCTTTATTCCTGCTTTATGAGAATACTCTTTTACTATTCTCCATACACCTTGCCTTGTTAATTGTTGACCATTAAGATTTACAAAAAGATTCTCTACACCACTAGCGGCAATAAGATCTCTTACCTTTAAGTAGTCCTTTATTGCACTTTTTGCACTTCTTCCAATAGGAATTACTCTTTCATAATTTCTATTATCATGGCATACAACATATGACAAATCTAGATTAACACATTCTACCTTTAATCCGATTAGTTCTGATACTTTCATACCAGTTGCATACATAAGCTCTAGTAATGCATTATCTCTTATTCCTTTATTACAATCCTTGTCAACAACCTTTATTATCTTATCAACTTCTTCAATTGTAAGAATTTCAGGAAGTTTCTTTGCACTGTCAGTAGCTTTATAATATATTTTAGGTATATCTCTTATTATCTTATGATCCTTTAAATAATTATAAAAACTTCTTAAACTAATTACTATTCTGTTTATTGATCTTTCTGACTTTCCTTCATCTAATAAATGTTGAATATAATCAGATACAGTGTTATTATCTGATTCATTTAAGTAAATATCTTTACTATTTAAATATTTAATATATAAATTTACATCTGTAACATATGCATAAACAGTATTTTCACTTTTATGACTTTGTAGCAATGATTCCCTATACTCGTTTACTATCTCTTTCATAATTCTCCCCATTCCCATCTAATTTATATAATTCGACATATTTTTATATTTCCCTTTATATCTATATGTTGTTAAACAATTTTATAAACATTTGTTAAAACAAACTTTATTAAGTTTGGACAAAGATAAGTTTCAACTATCGTACCAACAATAAATACACACAAGAATACCCCTACTTTAAAAATTATTTCCTTCTCTACTATTGTATTTACTTTTCCCTTATTAAAGAACCTATCTCGCAGTTTCATTGAAGAAAATTGTATAAAAACTATACTTAATGCAATGAAACATGGTATATAAATTATGTTTTGAGGTAGCGTGGATGCTATAGCTAACCAAATTCCCTTTCCTTCAAAGCTAGTTAACAGAAAACTAAAAGTATATCCTAAAGTAAATCCCTTAATTAAGTCTATTAATAAAATTAACGGAGTACCGAAAATTGTAAACCCAAATAAAACGATTGCTGTTAATAATATTAAATTCTTCTTTAATATGTCCAATAATAAAATTTTAGTGTTAACCTGTTCTGTAACTATACTTTTTGTAAAAGTCGAAAAATAATTAGTTAAATCTGTAGCATCATTATAGTTCATGTACTTAACCATAAAAGTTCCTAAAGTAATTCCTACACAAAAGAATATGAATACCATAAAATAAAATATTTTATTTTCTTTATAATTATGTTGTGCCTTATTAATTATATTCATTTTTAATCCCTCCAAACTTATTCTACATTGAATAATATGACGAGATTAACAGTATTATTCATAAGTGAATATATGTAAATCAAATTTTAGATAAATTTTTTAATATTTTCTCAACTTTACCTTTAGCTTCACTTACATCTACATTATATTTTTGATTTAAAATATCTAATATTTCTAATACATCTAAAACCTCTTTACTCTTTTCTTCGTAAGTATCTTGTAGTCTTCCTAACCTATCTGATATAAATAATAATGCCATATCATTTATATCTACCTCATTAATTAAACCATTTACATTACCATAAGGTAAATTCTTTATTATAAATAAATGGTGCATATGATACTTAACCAAACTACAAACCTTATCAATTTCATTTTTATCCATTTCATATGAAGTTAATATTTTTCTAACTACTTCTTCTCCAATCTTATCATGATCATAAGATATCCATCTTCCACTTTTATTTTTTCTAGTAGCAGCCTTTTTACCTACATCATGTAATAATGCAGCTAACATTAAAGCATTTGGGCTATTAGCATACTCTCTTAAAGTTGCAGCTTGGTCTACAACTAATAAAACATGATTCCATACATTTCCTTCGGGGTGATGTTTTTTCTCTTGTTCAACACCTTCAAGTTCTACTAGTATTTCAAGAGGACTATCTTTTAGAGTCTCTTTAATACTTTCCAAATAAATTGATGGCCTGGCATCATTTAATAAATGTTCTATAATATATCTTAATAACGTGCTCAAATTTACACCTTCCTTCATCGTTATATCTTTATTCTTTGTATATTGCTCTTTTTTATTATACAAAAAAATTTCTACCCTAACTATAAAAAGATGGGAAGTTCCCATCTTTAATAATTTTATCTTTTCATTTCATTAATATATTTTTCTTTTAAAATATTATCATAATTCAAATTATTTTCATTAGAAACAGTTGTAATTTCATTATATAAATTATCTAGTGAAATTTTAAACCTACCATAAGATTCATCATTATTATTTACCTTAAAATCCTTTAAACACTCTAAATATTCACTAAGCAAACTCTTAAATTCATCAGGGCAAAACTCTTGAATACTATATAAAAATTCAATATTTTTTTCCTGCTGAGTTAAAAACTCTTCTTTACTACAATAACCATAAACGTAATTGTATAAAGCTTCTGTTTGAACATCTACATAAGCATCAAATTTTGCTCTAAAATCAGATAAATCTTCTCTATTTGCATTTTCACAAGAAATAAATAAAGTTGTCACAAGAATAAAGGCAATTATTAATAAAGCACTTCTCTTCCTTTTCATTTTATTCCCACCTTTAAGTTATTTTATATAATTATATTAAGTAAATTATATTTAAATAACCTAAAAGCACCAAAATCATGTTAGATTTTTAATCCAACTGATCTTGGTGTTTGTAATCATTAATCTTCTATATTTATAGGCTTAAAAACATATTAGTTGGCTTTCTAATATAAATTTGACAAAATATCAAATCTATGCTCTCACCCTATATTACTAATCTTATCAACAATTAAGAAACTTTATTTTTAAGTCTTAGCTTGTCTGCTATTATAGCAATAAATTCACTATTAGTTGGCTTGCCTTTATCATTGTGAACAGTATATCCAAATAGCTTATTAATAGCTTCAATTTGTCCTCTACCCCAAGCAACTTCTATAGCATGTCTTATAGCTCTTTCAACTCTGGAAGCTGTTGTATTATATTTCTTCGCTATTGAAGGGTATAACTCTTTTGTTACTGCTGATAAAAGTTCCATATCATTAACAACCATAGTTATAGCTTATCTTAAATACATATATCCTTTTATATGAGCTGGAACACCAATCTCATGTATAATATTCGTTATTTCAGTCTCTAAATCCATTGGTCCATTTGATGGAAGCACTTCGTTTACTGGCACTGATACTGGTTTCTTTACAACTTCTGTTGAAACAACTCCATTGAACATTTCTCTTATTCTCTTTGTAAAGATATCCATATCAAATGGTTTCACAACATAATAATCTGCCCCTAATGTTATAGCTCTTTGAGTTATTTTATCTTGTCCAACAGCAGATAAAACTATAATTCTTGGGAATTTCTTAAGATTCATTGAATGTAATCTTTCTAATACCCCAAGCCCATCTAAATGTGGCATAATTATATCTAAAACAACTAGATCTGGCTCTTTTTGCTCAATAAGAGCTAAAGCTTCCTTCCCATCTTTCGCAATACCTGTAACCACTATATCTCTTTGATTTAATAAATAGTCATTCAAAATACTGCAAAATTCTTTATTATCATCTGCAATTAATACTGAAATTTTATTTGATTCCATTTCCCCTTCTCCTTTACCACGATTTTACATAAATATGTATACCATATTCAACCTTCTATAAAAAAACCCTTCAAATTTATAGTTTTTTAATTTTTTGTAAAAAATGTGTTTTTTTCAATATAAATGATATCATATTTGTATTATAACACAAGAAAAAAAAACATAATAGCCTTTTTTACATATTTTTGAAATTTTTCTGACTTTTTTAAAACAAAAGCCTACTTAAATAAAGTAGGCCTTACTTTTAAGGTAAAATTTCTGCATCTTTTAACATCCATTCGATATAGATACCATATCCATAATCCGGTTTGTTTATCAAAACGTGAGTAACTGCACCAATTATTTTATCATTTTGTATTATTGGACTTCCACTCATTCCTTGAACAATTCCTCCAGTACGATTTAATAATTCTTCATCAGTTACTCTAATTACCATGCTTTTAGGACCTGGTTTATCTTGTGGCAGTAATTTTACTATCTCAATATCATATAATTTAGGGCCTTCTTCTCCAATTGTAGTTATAATCTGAGCTGGTCCTTCATTTATTTCATTTCTATAACCAACTTGCATAGGTGAATTAAACACAGGATTAATTAAAGGTTCTGTTGTTTTTCCATATATTCCAGAGCCTAAATTTTTGTTTATGCTTCCAATAGAATCTTTTTCATTTAAGAATAATCCTTTAAGTTCTCCTGGTGTTCCTCTTTGACCTTTCCTAACACTTAAAATTGATGATTTAAGCAATTCACCATCTTTTATAGAGAATATTGTATTTGTATCTGCATCAGTTATTGGATGCCCTAAAGCTCCAAATGTATCAGTATTTTCATGATAGAAGGTTAAAGTACCTATACCTGCTGTAGAATCACGAACCCATAATCCTAATTTATATTCCTCTCCTTCTTTTATAAGCTTAATTTCTTTTGTCAGCTTACTTTTTCCTCTTAGAATTTCAACACTTAAATTTTCATCACTACTTGATTTAACTTTAGCTATTAAATCTTTAGAACTTTGTATTTCAGTTCCATTTACTTTTAAAATCATATCTCCTAACTCTATTCCTGAACTTTTTCCCGGGCTATCCATAGTTCCATCTGAAGTTTCTATGTTAGAATAGCCAACAACTAATACTCCATTAGTTGATAATTTCACTCCAACACTAGTTCCTCCAGGATATAATTCTAAATTTGAAACTGTTTGAACTGCTACAGATTTTATAGGAAATAATCCTAAAAAATCTACATTTAATTTATCGTTATTCAATTTTATTTTGTTTAGAAAGCTGTTATTCTGTAATGAAACGTCTGTTAACTTTGACTCCTCATTGATATAAATTTTATCTGGTATCTTTGTTATACTTAGATAAGTTATTAAAGTCAAAATAAACATTGGAGCAGCTATTATGCTAAAACGTTTAATGAACTTCTTAATCATTTTATCTCCTCCTTTGCTTCTGACTTTAATTTTCCCTTATAGAATTTACAATATGCTGTGGTAACTTTGTTATTAAAGTCAAATATTATTAAGAGAAATAATTTTTTATAAAAAAAATAAAACCATGTTTTTTTTCCATGATTTTATTTTCTGCAGTATTACTCAATCTTATGTAATTATATATGATTTTTTTTAATTTCATCTTTTTTTAAATCAGCAAATTTAACCATTTCTGAGGCATTTTCTAATGCTACGCTACTTATTTCATCTCCACCAATCATTTTAGCAATTTCCTTTACTTTTTCATCTTTAGGTAATATCTTAATTCCAGTAAATGTTTTATTATCTTTTATCTTTTTAGATACAAAGTAATGATTATCTGAAAGTGCAGCTATCTGTGGCAAATGCGTAATACATAAAACTTGATGTTTCGTAGAAACCTGATACATCTTTTCTCCAACACGCTTTCCAATAGCACCACTTATACCAGTATCAATTTCATCGAATATAAGTGTAGGAATTCTATCTTTATCTACAAAAACACACTTTAAAGCTAGCATAATTCTTGATAATTCTCCTCCAGATAAAACTTTTTCTAACGGCTTTAGTGGTTCACCTGGATTAGCTGATACTAAAAATTGAACATCATCATATCCATATTGATTGAAATCTTCACACAACTCAACTTCTATTTTAATTCTAGCTTTTTCTAATCCTACATAAGAAAGTTCTTCTTTTATACTCTTTTGTAAAATTTCAGCTGCTTCAACTCTTATGATATGTATTTTTTCTCCAACTTTTCTCATTTCAGATTTAAGTAAGTCTAATTCTTCTTTTAATTTATTAATTATTACTTCAGAGTTTGTCAATTCCTCATATTGTTCTCTTAAATTTTTTAAATTTTCTAATATATCTTCAATAGAGTTTCCATATTTTCTTTTATAAATATCAATTTGATATATTCTTTCATTTATTTTAGCTAATTCATTTTCATCATAATATATTTCATCACCAATATCACGAATCTCTCTTGATGCTTCTTCTATAACATAATATGCTTCTTCTATTTCAACTCTTCTATTTTTAATCTTATCTAAATGTCCTTCTACTGATGATAGCTCAGTAATTACCTTAGATAAACCTTCTAATACTGATATTCCTTCATTTGAATTATGTAGATAACTATAACTTTTAGAAAGACTTAACGAAATTTTTTCTGCATTATTAAGTAGATTAAATTCTTCTTTTAAAGCTTCTTCTTCACCAACTTTTAAATTAGCTTTTTCAATATCGTCAATTTGAAACTTTATATAGTCAACTAATTTTTCTCTATCCTCATTTCCTTTAAGTCTATTTAACTTTTCTAGCAACTCTATATGTCTATTTCTTAATG
This sequence comes from Clostridium hominis, assembly GCF_014287825.1. Classification (NCBI taxonomy): domain Bacteria; kingdom Bacillati; phylum Bacillota; class Clostridia; order Eubacteriales; family Clostridiaceae; genus Clostridium; species Clostridium hominis. The sequence continues at coordinate 266,454 of NZ_JACOOO010000001.1, read as the reverse complement.
AATCAAATTGACTTAATAAACCTTCTAACTTATCCATATAAAATTCATCTAAATATAAAATATGAGTTCCTTTATTAAGTAAGTTTTGGTTTTGATGTTGGCCATGTATATCTAAAAGCTTTTCTCTTATTCTTTTTAATTGAGATAATACAATAGTTCTTCCATTTACCTTTATAAAACTTTTACCAAAAATAGTAGTTTCTCTTGTAATTATTAATAACTCATCTTTTTCTATACCTAACTGGTCTAATATTTCATAAATCTCTTTATTTTCTATAGAGAAAATTGCTTCTACATATGTTTTTTCTTCTCCATACCTTATTAAATCTTTAGAAAACTTTCCACCTAAAACATAATCAATAGTATCAATTAATATAGATTTACCGGCACCAGTTTCTCCTGATAATATATTAAATCCTGCACCAAATTCAACTGAAAGTTCCTGAATCAATGCAAAGTTTTTTATATTTAATCCAATTAACATTGTACCCCACCTTTAGATCTAATTTAAGAAATGATCTTTCTTACTTTTAATATAAGCTCCTCAGCTTTTTCATCAGTTCTAACTAAAATAAATATAGTATTGTCTCCTGCGATTGTCCCTGCAACATCCTCTGTATAAAGATTATCTATAGCTTCTGCAACTGCTGACGCTGCACCTGTTAATGTTTTTAAAACAACAAATCTATCAACTTTTTCTGCAGATATTGCTGCATTTTTCAAAATGCTATATAGCTTATCATTTAATCCACGCTCTTCTTGAGTTGGAGCTACATATCTATATTTACCTGATGAACTTTGCATTTTAACAAGCTTTAATATTTTTATATCTCTTGATACTGTAGCTTGTGTTACATCAAATCCATTTTTTTTAAGCTCTTCTGCTAATTCTTCTTGTGTTTCAATCTCGGATTGGTTTATTATTTCTAGTACTTTATTATGTCTTTTTGACTTCAAACTAATTCTCCTCACCTTCTACTTGATTATTTAAAATCTTTTTACGTAACACTTTAAAATAATCGTAATCATCTAATAGTAATATTTTTGCATTTTCTTTTGATTTTTTTATTCTAATAATGCTTTTATCAATATTTTTCAAGGATTTTTGTCCATCAAAAGTTAAATATATCTCTTCACTATAGCTATCTGCTTTAATTTCTATTTTACTTTTAGCATTTAAAACTATAGGTTGCATACTCTTAGTATGTGGACAAATAGGAGTAATTGTAATAACTTCCATATCTGGATAAACAAAAGGACCTCCTGCTGAAAATGAATATGCCGTTGATCCTGTTGGAGTAGCTATGATCAATCCATCTCCCTTAAAAGTATAGTATAGCTTATCATCAATAAACACTTTAAACTTCATCATTCTAGATAATGTACCTCTTGCTATAACTATATCATTTAAGGCCTTATTCACTTCAAGCTTACTTTCAATATTGCTTTCACATTCTAATAAGATTCTATCTTGAATTATAAATTCATTATTCTTAATTTTTTTCAAAGCATAATCTAAATTATCTATTTCTATACTTGCAAGAAATCCTAAATTTCCAATATTAACTCCTAAAATAGGGTAATTATATTTTTCATTTATATCTCTTGCTACACCTAAAATAGTTCCATCTCCACCTAGAACAATAATTAAATCTAGTTTTTCTTTAAAGTCGATAGAACTCATATCAAAGCTGTTTAAAACTATAATATTAGAATCTAAAAATACACTTTTTAATTTTAATAATATCTTTTCTAGTATTTTTCCATCTTTATCTTTTGAAGGATTTAACGCTATAGCAATATTTCTCATAATATTTCCTTTTCAAACTCTCCTATACCTAAAGCCAGCTATTATAGCTGGCTATGTGATTGCTCTATTATTTCATCAATTTGATCTAGACTAAAATCTGATTCTTTTTCTTTATCTTTTGAAAAATATACAAGATACTCTCTATTTCCTTCTGGCCCTTTTATTGGCGAAAAACTCATTCCAACTATATTAAACTCATTTTCTATTAAATAATTAGCTATATTACTTACAACTTCTTTATGTACTGACTTTTCTCTAACTACACCTTTTTTTCCTACTTTATCTCTTCCAGCTTCGAATTGTGGCTTAATTAAAGCTACAACTTCTCCATTATCCTTAAGTAAATTTTTAACAGCTGGCATTATAGTTCTTAAAGAAATAAATGAAACATCTATAGACGCAAAATCTAATTTATCTCCTATATCTTCTGGAGTCACATATCTTATATTTGTTCTCTCCATGCAAACTACTCTTTCATCAACTCTAAGTTTCCAAGCAAATTGCCCGTAACCAACATCTACTGAAAATACTTTAGTAGCTCCATTTTGAAGCATACAATCAGTAAATCCACCGGTAGAAGCACCAATATCCATACATACCTTATTGTCTAATGATATGTTAAATTCATTCATAGCCTTTTCTAGCTTCAATCCGCCTCTACTTACATATTTTAATTCTTCACCTTTAAATATAATTTCAGCATCTCTATTTACTTTTTCTCCAGCCTTGTCAACTCTATGCCCATCAACAAAAACTAATCCAGCCATAATATTAGTCTTTGCTCTTTCTCTTGAATTACATATGCCCTTTTCAACTAAAAGTATATCTAATCTTTCTTTTTTTGATGACATCTTTATCTCCTTTATTCCTGTATCTCTACTATGCAATCTTTTATTCCTTTTGGATCTAAGCCTGCATCTTTATAAAGATTTGTAACATCTCCATGTGGTACAAACTCATCTTTAAAGCCTAGAGCTCTAAATTCCCCATTAAATCCCATCCTATTTAATTCCATTAATACATACGAACCAAATCCACCATTTACCATATTATCTTCAACAGTAACTATATTAAATCCTTTTTGTACTAATTCACTTAACATTTTTAAATCTAATGGTTTTATAAATGTAGCATTAATTATAGTAGGATTATATCCAAGTTCTAATAACTTTCTTCTTGCAATTAATGAATGTTGAACCATTTTGCCCGTAGCTATAATTGCAACATTCTCTCCTTCTATAATCTTTTCCCACTTTCCATAATTTATTTCACTAATCGGTATAATTTCATCACAGCAATCTGAACCTCTAGGATATCTAATAGCTACTGGCCCATTTTGCTTTATAGCCCATTTCAACATTAATGATAATTCATCTAAATGTTTAGGTGCTAAAACCTTTAAATTTGGTATTTGTGAAAGATATGATAAATCAAAAACACCTTGATGAGTTTCTCCATCTTCTCCTACTATCCCTGCTCTATCTATAGCAAAAATAACCGGTAAATTTTGGATGCACACATCGTGAATTATCTGATCAAACGCCCTTTGTAGAAAAGTTGAATAAACAGCAAATATAGGTTTTAATCCAGCACTTGCCATACCAGCTGCTAAAGTCGTTGCATGTTCTTCAGCTATTCCTACATCAAAAAATCTATTGGGGTATTTTTTTGAAAACTCTTTCAATCCAGTTCCGTCAGGCATTGCTGCTGTTATAGCAACTACTCTATCATCATTTTCAGCAAGCTCAATCATAGTATCTCCAAAGACTTTTGAATAAGTCTTTTTAGGATTTATATTAGTTTCTCCACTTTCTAAATCAAAAGGCGATACTCCATGATATTTATTGGGATTTTTCTCTGCAAATTCATATCCTCTTCCCTTTTGAGTTATTACGTGTACAATAACTGGTCCATTAATAAGTTTGGCTTTTGTTAAAACATCATTCATCATATCAATGTCATGTCCATCAATAGGACCTATGTACTTTATTCCCATGCCTTCAAAAAACATCGATGGTACTAATAATTGTTTTATACTATCTTTGACTTTATGTATAGAATTATTTAATACTTTTCCGATACTTGAACCATTTAAGGTAGAGCTTATATCTTCCTTAAGCTTATTATATCCTGGTCCTACTCTAAGTTTATTTAAGTGATTTGACAAGCCCCCAACATTTTTAGAAATAGACATTTGATTATCATTTAATACTATTGTAAGATTTGTTTTGTTAAACCCTACATCATTAAGCGCTTCTAAAGCCATTCCCCCTGTTAATGCTCCATCTCCAATAACTGCTACAACATCAAAATCTTCTTTTAGTACGTCTCTAGCTCTTGCTATTCCAACAGCTGCAGATATAGATGTACTGCTGTGCCCTGCACCAAATGCATCATATTTACTTTCACATCTTTTAGGGAAGCCGCACAATCCTTGATATTTTCTTAAAGTTCCAAATTTATCTTTTCTTCCTGATAACATCTTATGTATATAGGTTTGATGTCCTACATCCCATACAATCTTGTCTTTTTCAAGATTGTATGATTTGTATAAACTTAAAGTTAATTCAACAACTCCTAAATTTGAAGATAAATGTCCCCCAGTTTTTGAAACGCTATCGATTAAAAACGTTCTAATCTCTTGGGATAATTTATATAGTTCTTCAGTATCTAACTCATGAATGTCACCTGGAGACTTTATATTATTCAATATATTTCCCATACATCATACCATTCCTTTGTTTAATATTCTCTATCCAATAATTCATATGTTAAATTAATTAAATTTGTACTATCTACAGATAGAGTCTTCAGTATCTGAATACAATTCTCCGTTAATTCTTTACATTCTTTTTTACAATATTCCAATCCATAAAGCGATATAAAATTAGTTTTATCATTATTCTCATCACTTAATGTATTTTTTCCTAATTTCTTCACATTACCTTCTACATCAAGTATATCATCTTTTATTTGAAAAACTAAACCTAATTTTTGTCCAAATTCATTTAGTTTATTTTTATCATCTTCATTAGCTCCAGCTAAGATTGCTCCAACTACAACTGATGCTCTTATAAGTTCACCAGTTTTCTTTAAATGCATATAATTTAGTACATCTTTTGAAACTTTCTTTCCTTCGCTTACAATATCCACAACTTGGCCACCAATCATACCTTCTGGTCCTGCTGCTTCAGCAATTTCGACAGCAGCCTTTAAAGCACCTTCTCCATTTCTCAATGAAAAACTCATCATTAATGACATAGCTTCATTTAATAGCGTGTCTCCAGCTAATATAGCTATAGCTTCACCATACTTTTTATGATTTGTCGGCATACCTCTTCTTAAATCATCATTATCCATTGCTGGCAAATCATCATGAATTAGTGAATAAGTATGGATCATCTCCATAGCTGCTGCCATAGGTAAAATATCTTTCCAATTATCCTTGTACATACTATAACTTAATATCATTAATATAGGCCTTATTCTTTTACCACCAATATTTAAGCTATAGCTTGCTGAATCGTATATTATCTTATTATAATGTCCTTTATCGTTAAAATAGCTTTTTAGGTAATCATTAAGTGAATCTCTAATTTCTTTATTCTTCATCACTATTCACCACTTCATTTTCTTCTTTTATATTTATAAATTTGCCTTCTAAAGTGTTTAACGTTTTGTACAACTTATTTATCAACTTACTCCCCTTTTCATATTCCTTCATTGATTCCTCAAGAGTAAGTTCGGAATTTTCTAAATTTCTTAGAATATCCTCTAAGTTTTCAATCATCTCATTATAGCTTTCTTTTTTAGCCATTATAAATCTCCTCCCCTTTCTGTTAGGATAAAGCTTCCCTTAACATACCCATCTCTCAAAGTAATATTAATATCTTCCTTATCACTAAAATCCCCTACACTTTTTAAAAAGTTATCATTATCATCTTTAATTATAGCATATCCTTTTCTTAAGATATTTATAGGGCTTCGAGCCTGAAGAATTTCATTTAGAGATATTAATTTATGTTTCTCTCTATCTATCTTATTTTTAACAGTAAAATCTAATCTCTCTTTTAAATTTTGAACTTCTAAATATCCATTTACAATTTTATTTAGAGGAGATTTTAATCTTAATAACTCATCATAACTTTCTAGCAAGTTTTTTTCTACATCAAACTTTCTTTCCATTATCTTATTAAGATTATATTGATTATTTTCAATTCTATTATATATCTCTATTTCTAAAGGTGTTACTAACTCTGCTGCTTGTGAAGGTGTAGCTGCTCTTAAATCTGCAACAAAATCTGATATAGTAAAGTCCACTTCATGCCCAACAGCAGAAACAATAGGAATATTAGATTTAAATATCGCTATAGCTAAATCTTCTTCATTAAAGTTCCATAACTCTTCTATAGAACCTCCGCCTCTACCAATAATTATTACATCTACATTCTTTTTTCTATTGAAATACTTTATACCTTCAATAATAGTTTTATAGGCTCCATTACCTTGAACCTGAGCAGGATAAAGCATTATATTAACTAAATTATTTCTTCGTCTAATAACATTCTTTATATCTTGTATAGCCGCCCCTGTTTCTGATGTAACTACACCTATTGAGCTAATCTCTTTAGGTATATCCTTTTTTAATTCTTCATCAAAATATCCTTCTTTAGCTAATTTAGACTTTAACTTTTCAAACTTGATATATAGTTCTCCTATACCTTCCTTTTCAATTTCATCACAGTAAATCTGAAAAGTACCGCTAGCTGTATAAACCGACGCTCTCCCTTTAACAATGACTTCCATTCCATCTTCTAAAGGAAACTGTAAATCATATGCTCTATTTTTAAACATTATACAATTTATCTTGCCAGCAGAATCCTTTAAAGAAAAGTATATATGTCCACTTGAATGAAGCTTTAAATTAGAAATCTCCCCTTTTACAGAGAGATTATTTAATATAAAGTCATTATCTAATATTTTTTTTATATAATTATTTACTTCTGAAACAGATAATGTCTTAATCTTCATCTTTCTCTAATGCCTCACAAGAATTCTTTATTAGTAGTGTTGTAGTTAATGCTCCAACACCTCCTGGGACAGGAGTTATAAAAGAAGCTTTGCTAACTACGTTATCAAAATCTACATCTCCAGTTATCTTTCCATCAACAGAAGATGTTCCAACGTCAATTACAATAGCTCCATCTTTCACAAACTCATCATTTATAAACTTTGGTTTACCAATGGCACTTATTAATATATCTGCTTCTTTACAGACATCCTTTAGGTTTTCTGTTTTTGAATGACATACCGTAACTGTACAATTTTCCTTTAATAGCAATGAACTTAGAGGTTTTCCTACAATATTACTTCTACCAATTATTACAGCTCGTTTACCTTCTAAAATAACATTTAAGCTCTTTAAAATTCTTACAACTGAATTTGGAGTACATGGAAGGAAACATTTCTCTCCCATATATAACTTTCCAACATTCTCATATGTTAAACAATCTATATCCTTATCTGATGAAATAGTAGAGATAACTTTTTTCTCATCCATATCTTTAGGTAAAGGTAATTGAAGTATTATTCCACTAATATCTTCCCTATTATTTAAAGTGATAATCTCATCTATTAACTCTTCTTCTGAAATAGAACTAGGAAATAATATTTTTTCAAAACCTACACCTAACGATTTAGATATCTTTTCTTGATTATTTATGTAATAAATAGACCCTCCATCTTCTCCAACAAGAATAGATGCTATTTTCGGTATTATTAAGTTATTAGCTTTTCTAAAATTTACAAACTCTGATATATCAAGTTTTATTTTATCAGCTATAGTTTTACCTTTAATTATTTCTCCCATTTATCTATCTACCCCTACTTAAATATTCGTATAATTAAATACTTTTAAACGCTTTATCTAATACACCATTAATAAATGATACGCTCTTTTCATCTGAATATTTCTTTGTTAACTCAATAGCTTCATTTATTGCAACTTTCTCTGGTACGTCTTCAACATAAAGCATTTCAGCAACTGCAAGTCTAAGTATTGTTAAATTAACTTTTGAAATTCTGTCTAATTTCCAATTTACTAGTGATTCTGTAATTATTTCATCTATCTTTGATAAATTATCATTTACAACTTTAACTGCTTCTTTTACATAATCTAAATCTATAGTAGTAAGATCCATTCCATAATCTTCTACAAAGTTTTCTATTGTTTCTTCGTAAGAATTTTTACTTAACGCCATTCCGAATAATAATTCCATTGCAATTTCTCTTGATTTTTGTCTTTTCATAATTTCCTCCTAGGTACCAATGCATATATTATATATCTATATATAAACACCTATTTTATTAATATTATAAACTTATACTTTGTTAATTAAACATATGTATATTACAATATAATCTTACTTGTGTCTATAATAAATCAATTTATTAACTAAATTTTATTAAAAGAATGAGAAACCCTCTGCTGAACAGAGGGTTTTATTAATCTTCTTTTAGATTTTCTTGTTCTTGCTTTGGTACATATATGTTTTGAACACTTATATTTACCGCTTCAACATTTAACCCAGTTATAGTTTCAACAGTTTTCTTTACATTTTCTTGTACACTATTAACTACATCTGGAATCTTAACTCCATACTCAACCGCTACAGATAAATCTATAATAGCCTTGTCTTCTACTAAAGTAACTTTAACGCTTTTTCCTAAGTTACTCTTCTTACCTTTTAATATTTGTGATATGTTATTTCCAACTCCTTGTGGAAGTTCTATTATTCCATCAATTTCTTCAGCTGCTATCCCTGCAATTACACTAACTACTTCATCAGAAATCTTTACGATTCCTAAAGCTGAATCAGCTTTAACATTTTCCATATTAAACCCTCCTTAAGGTTTACACTTTTGTAAAACCTCTTTTTTCTTATGTTTATTATAACAAAATACTTTTATTATTACAACGAATTATTTCTTTGTTTCTATTTGTATGTCGCTTAGTGTTGTAATATCTTCAACTAATTGTTGTAATGAAGCAGTTTCTTCTGTGGTAGGAGCATCCTTTACTTTAACATAAACTGTAACCTTATTTGAGTCAATCATACATATTGCATCTTCATAACCTTTATTCATGATTCCCATTTCAACTCTTGATTCTTGTTCTTGAAGTTGAGCCTTTTGAATTAACGAATTATTTGCTATGTCTTTTGCTTCTTGAGAAGCGCTTGCATCTTCAGTAACTGCTTTCATTTCATTTTTAATTTTATCATCTGATTGAGCTTTTTTAGTTCTTAGGTTATAGAAATAATCTTGAGTACTCATTGTTTCCTCATCTGTATCATTTTCAAGTAACATTGCACCTAAGTCTGTTGGATCTGTTAATCCACGCTCATTCAATTTCATTGATAATACTCCAACACATACTATCAAAGCCATAAGAGTAAAGATAATCCCAAATTGTTTTTTTGTCATTTTAAAAATCCCCCTATACATTTTTCTATTTTTCTATTTTTCTATAAATTATATGCTAGTTTTCCATAGGATATACATTAACCTTGTCTAAACTTAAATTATATAAAGTAGAAACTGCAGTTTGCATATCATATCTTAATTTACTATTCTTTGCACCTTCTGCTACTATAATTATACCTGTTATCTTAGGTTTATACGTTTGTACTATAAACGGCTCATTAGTACTTCCATCTGAATACATCACAACCGTATCCCCACCATTCTCTTGTACTGTAGAGCGTGTGCCACCTTGCGAATCCTCTTCCCTAGTTTCAGAAGTTTGAGTGGTAGAATTGTAAGCAGGAACCTTTACTTCACCACTTTCAAAATACATCTTAACTTCCACCTTCCCGACACCTTCCATCTTCGATAGTATATCTTGCAATTCTTGTCTTTGTTCTGTTTCATAATCTAGAATCTGTTTACTTATTTCTGATTCATCTGCAGTTACCTCTTGTGCTCCTCTTGGATTTAACTCTGATTCTCCATTGCTACTGCTACTACTAAAAAATGTAGTATACGCTAACCATAGGAACGCTATCATAAGCAATACTATCAAAGCGTTAACAAAAGTCTTATTATTCATTATTTTCTTTAGTTCATTGTTTAGTTTATCTTTATCCATTTACTCACTCCTCTCAACCTTATATACATCTATTTTTTCTCTAGAAACGTTAAGTTCTTCTATTAAGTATTCGATTATTTCATCGCTTCCTTCTACTTCCTCATTTGATGACATAACTTCTGTACTTTTGCTTGTATCTATTTCAATTTTCTCTATAAGTTTTATTTTGTTATCTTTTACTCCAACATTAACTTTTTCAATATTATATGTCATATTTTCTAAATCAACTGTACATATAACATTGCACTCAAATTTTTTGCCATCAAATTTCTCTTGTAAAAGCATTGCACAATTTTTATTCAAATTTTCTTTAAATGCCTCTTCTCTATTATCTTTAATAGCTTTAGTGTCACTAGAGGTACTTCCTTGAGATAAAATTTGTTCATACTTTTGGATAGATCCTACAATTTCTCCTTCACCTTTTGTAAAAAGATAAACTATAGGGTTTAACAATACAGATACAAGAATTAAATTTAAAACAAACTTTATATATTTTTTAATAGGTTTATCTGGAGCTATTATTTCTACTGCAGTAATAAATATAATTGTCGTAACTAAAGCTATTATAAAATTTTTAATATACTCCATACTCTATCCCCCTACAACAAACTTCCCAGCTTGTACCATCATTGCTATTAATATGAAGAACATTAAACTAACGCATAGTACACAGCTCATTATTAAAGTTAGTGATTCTCCTGCAGCAGCTATAGATTTCGTTATACGTTTATCTGCTATCGGCTCTAAAAGAGAAGCTGATAATTTGAATATTATAGATGATAAAACTATTTTTATTATTGGATATAATATTATAAGTATAATTGCTATAAGTCCTATTGATCCTATAGCATTCTTTATGATTAATGAATAACCTGCTACAGATGATATAGCATCAGAAAAAGATTTGCCAACTATAGGTATAAAGTTATCAATAGCAAATTTTGTTGTTTTTAATGTAACAGCATCTATTGTTGAAGCTGTAATCCCCCTCACTGTAAGTAATCCAATGAAGATAGTAATTACTATTCCCTGTATCCACATTGTACTTTTCTTTGTAATATCACATAAATTACTTAGCTTACTTCCATTAGACATATTGTTTGCAAACTGTAAAACAAAGCTTGATAAAATAAGTGGTATTATTATATTTAAATATATTTGTGGAATTAAAATAGTTGCTCCTAAAATTATAGGATCCATTGTAGCTGCCTGAGTTAAACCTCCTGCCGCACCTAGCATTAAAACTAACACCGGTAGCAACTTACTCATAAATTCCACTACATTTGTTATAACATCCTTTGCCATATCTAAAGAAATCAAAAAGGTTTTTGTAAGCATTACTATCATTAATGCATAGCAAGCATAAAATGCTACTTCTGATATTCCTTCTGCATTAAATGCTTCTTGCAAATTTTTTAATAATGCACTAATTATTCCTATAGCAATAATTGAAAATGATAAACCTAAAACACTTCTAACTTCTTTTAATAGTAAACTTACAATAGCTCCTCCAATTTTGGATATACTAATATTCCCCTTACCATCTTCCATATAAGCCTTAATATAACTTACTGGATCTAATTCATTCATAAGCTCTACATCACTTTTCATAGTGTTTATATAGTTATATAAGGAATCTATTTCTGTCTGTATTTCATCATTATTTATAACAGATGTTATATTATCCTCTGCAAAAGCTATGTTACTTACACTACCAAAAATAAATAGTATTGCTGCAAAAATTAAACTTAAAAATACTCTTTTCATTTTTCTATTCATATTTAACACCTACAATATCTGAAGGATTGAATTTAATACTGCCATCAATATTGGTATAGCTAATGCTAAAATAAGTATTTTTCCGGCAAATTCAACCTTAGAAGCTATACTTGAAGCCCCTGCATCCTTACATATTTCACTACAAAAAGATGAAAGGTATGCAATAGCAAGTATCTTAAGCACTATTCCTATATAAACCATATCTATATTAGCTTTATCAGCAATAGTACCAATAAAATTTATTATTTCACTTAGCTTATCTATTAACGCTAAAAAGATTATTGCTCCTGCTATAATAGCTACTAAAACTGCTAATTCTTTTTTTCTTTCCCCTAGGAGCATGAATATGATTAATGCTGCTAGAGCAAAAGAAACAATCTTTATAATCTCCATAAACTACTCCTATAAAGTGAATAGAGTCTTTACTGAATCAAATAATTTATATATTATGCTTAGTACTGCTATTAAAATTATTACTATTCCTGCTAAATTAGTTAATACAGATATATCCTCTCTTCCTCCACTTTTTAAAACCTTATCAATTATTATCAACAAGACACCCATAGCTCCAATTTTAAACAATAAACTAAAATCCAAAACCACTTTTTAACATCCCCTTTTTATATAAAAAATATAGCTATTATTGCTCCAACACAAACTCCAATACCTCTATACATCTTCCTGTTAACTTTGCATTCTTCTTCAGCTTCAAGATATTTTCTTTTTAATTCTTCAGATGTTAAATTAAAAATTTTCTCCTGACCATATACTCCTGATTCACCTAATGAAAAGAAAAAATCTTTAATTATATTCAAATCTCCTTCCTTTAAATTGAACTCATCTTTATGTTTGCTATAACTTTTATTAAATCCCTCATATACACTAAATATCTCACCTTCCTCTAACATATCAGATATCTCTTTAAAAACTTTACTAAAAGTAGTTTCTAACTTATAACTAATATTTAATAACGCTATAGGTAACGGTGTATTAGAATATAAAACCTCAGTATTCATAAGTGTCACTGCTTTTTGAAAATCTTTAAGCTCTAAACTTCTATATTTGTAAACTTCTCCAAAATAGAATCCTATATATGCACATGCTAGAAAAGTTATAAAAATAACTATAAATCTAAACACTTAATCTCACCCCTTTCTATTTTGTATACTCTTTCAATAGTACCTGCGCCTTTTCTACTACTTAATACCACTACTCTTTCTATTATTGATTCATCTATTAATTCCTTAAAAACTTTCCTACTATATATATCCTCAATATCAAAGCCATGAACAGTTACAACTATATTCACCCCTGAATTAAAGGCCATATTAAGAGCTTCAACTTCTCCTAAAGTTCCAATTTCATCACATATCAATACATCTGGTGACAAACTTCTTATTGCCATAATCATACCTGTCTTTTTTAAGCAATTATCTAAGACATCTGTTCTTATCCCTACATCCATCTGTGGAACACCATTATAACAAGCTGCAACCTCACTTCTTTCATCTATAATAACTACCTTTTTACCCTTTAGCCCAACTGTATACATTCCATTTGATATATTTTTAGCTATATCCCTCAGGATAGTTGTCTTTCCACATTTAGGCGGAGAAATAATAAGAGTATTATAAATTCTGTCACCTCCAGTTATAATAGGCATTATCTTCTTAGACGATCCTACAACAGCCTTAGATATACGAATATTTAATGAAGATATATTTTTTATAGTTTTAATCTCACCGTTTGATATAACACATTCTCCCGCTATACCAACTCTATGACCACCTTTTATAGTTATATACCCTTGCTTTATTTCTTCTTCATAAGCGTATAACGAATAGTTTGATATTTTAACAAGTATCCCTTTAACTTCATCATTAGTAGTAATACAATCTAATATCTTCTCTTCATTAGATAGTATTAATATTATTGGTTTACCAACCTTAATCCTTATCTCCTGTATATTTCCCTCTCTTATAAAGTTCTTTATTTCATTACCTATTTTTTCAGGAAGTATTCTTATAATTTCATCTCCATAAACCACTTTAATCACTTCCTCCTCTACTGTTCTATATAATTCTTATTTCACACACTTTATAATTATTCTTAATATAAATAAAATATGTAAAATATTTTTAATGTTTTATTATTTATATATTTTATTTTAAGACAAAAAAAGAAACTGCATTTATTTGCAGTTTCTTTTTAATTAGCCTTATTATTACAAAAAGGACATGGAATATTATTATTTTTATTTAAAGCATCTTTTTCAACAAAAAGCGGTTTTCCACAACATTTGCATTTTACTTCAACATACTCATCTTCGATATCCATTAAATCTTCAAAAGTTACCTCTTCAAATAATTCATCTTGGATATCTGTTAAGTCTTCTCCTATGTACCCTACATTTTCTTCTAAAGACTCTTGCTTAACTATAACTTCTTCCATTTTATCGCTTAAGTTAATTAAAACACTAGAAATTTTAGTAAACAACTCTTTATACTTTTCATCTTCTATACCATGTATAGTCTCTTTGATATTTTCTATTTCTTCAAAAATCTCTCTCACTTGCTTTCACTTCCTTAAAAGTTAATACTCTTATCTAAATTATACCCTTTTTGTAAAATTTATTATCAATTTAACTTTTAAAATAGATACTAAAAAATGCTAAGTTCTAAGAAACTTAGCATTTTTTTAGATATTAAACTCTTTCCATGTATTCGCCAGTTCTAGTATCTACTCTAATAGTATCTCCTTCATTAACGAACATTGGAACGTTAACTACAGCTCCTGTTTCTAATGTAGCTGGTTTCATAGCGTTTGTTGCTGTATTACCTTTGATTCCTGGATCTGCTTGAGTTATTAATAATTCAACGAAGTTTGGTGCTTCAACAGAGAAAGCATCTCCTTTGTAGAACTTAATTATAGCAAACATGTTTTCTTTTAAGAACTTTATAGCATCTTCAACCTTTTCATAGTTTAGTGGTATTTGTTCAAAAGTTTCTTGATCCATGAAGTAGTATAACTCTCCATCTGTATAAAGATATTGCATTTCTTTTCTTTCAATTACCGCTTCTTGTAATTTAGTAGTTGGGTTGAAAGTTGTATCTGTAACCCCACCTGAAATAACATTTCTTAATTTAGTTCTAACGAATGCAGCACCTTTTCCTGGTTTAACATGAAGAAAATCGATTACTGTAAAAACTTGTCCTTCATATTCAAAAGTAGTACCTTTTCTTAAATCTCCTGCTGATATCATATAAATTCCCTCCAAATAAACTTGAATTCATAATTATTATGACCTTAACACTTTATAAATAGTCATAACTATATTGTTGCATAATGACACAACAAAAATATTCTATCAAAATTACTAAAGAAATGCAATTATTTCATAAATATCGATTAAAATTTTAATTATTTTATCTACATATGTCCAATAAAACCTGAAATTCATTAGCATTTCCATCAATTTTATAGTTAGTAATCTTATAAGCCTTTAACAATTCTATATTATTCATTATCTCATTTTTAGCTCCAGATAATAATATTTTACCACTCCAACTTTCACCATTATCTTTTAATTCTAAAAGTTCTAAGTTTCCAATCTCATTTAACTCTTTATCTATATCTTCAAAACTTTTCTTTGCTTCAATTTTATTGCTAGAAATAACCTCTATCACTTCTTTATCTTCTTTTAAATATAAATATATTTGCATCAAAGTTATTAAACATATTATTAAATATATTATATATTTTCGCTTAATCATAAATTATCTTTTAACCACCTTTATAATCTTATCATCTTCTATTGTTCTATACTCTTTTACATAAAATCCATCTTTCTCAATTTGATAGGCAAATTTTCTTTCCCTTAAGTATATTTCTCCATCCTCATTTTCTACTGAGATATTTATATAATAATCTTCATTTATATTAATCCATTCTTTTATACTTTCTATTTTATTTTCATAATTATATATATTCTCTTCATTAAATACTTCTATCTCATTATCATAATTTTTCTTACTCAAATTTAATGGTAATAAAATACTATTTAAAATAAGTATCCAAAACATCACTCTTTTATTACTTCTATTGATTTTACCTAATTTATTTAATCTAATACCTTCTGGCAAAAAGTCTTTATATTTTTGATATTTCATAATCCACTTTCTCTTTCAAATTTATATAAGTTATATTTTTAAGTTGCTCATCATCTAAAACTTTATTTATAATTATATCTTTCAAATTAATATCAACTAGCATGCTTTTTCCTACTAAATCTTGTTGAATTAATTTAACTAATTCATCTTCTTTCTCTTCTAGCGTTTTTGAGTATACTAATTTCCTATTTTGAACATGAATTAAATATAAATAATTATTTATTTTAATTAAGGCTTTATAATCACCCTTTACTTTAAACCTTTTCTTAATAGTACTTATTAAAATATATTGAATTGGTTCTACTACCATTTTATCAGCTCTCATTAAAACTTTTCTCACCTTTATACCTTGCTTAATAGAGTATATATATAATTTTTTAAACTTTTTATCTACTATATAATCCACTAATGTGTCGTCATCAATAATCAAATTGCTCAATATATTTATTTCAACATTTTTTCTATTCTTTAAATCTATATTTTCACAAATCTTTATTAATGGATTTTCTGCTAATATTACCACCTTAATATTTTTACCACACTTTTTTATTAATCCTTCTATTTCTTTATCTTCATATATTTTACCTTTGTATACATACTTATTCTTTTCAATAATAACAGTATTCATAAACTCTCCTATTTATTTGTATATGCTGTCACATATCTAGTTGGTCTTATGTTAACTTTTATAGGCTCACTTATAATTTCATATTCTAATTTTCTATATTTCTTTTCTGATCCTTTTTTACGGATTAGGTATATGTCTTTTTTTAATATATCTATATACAAGTTTGTATCATCTGTAGATATAATCTTTACACTTTCATCAACACCATTTTCTTTTAACTTCGTAACAAGGCTTATATCAGAAGATATCTTTATTTCAGACTCTTTTATAAACTGCTCTTCTTCTATAGTAAGAGTCATTATATCTTCTTTTACAATGTAATATTTTGATTTTCTTATGTTTACAAGATTTTGTCTTGCATATAAAGATATTAGTACTATTAAAATATTTATAACTATTAACACTTCTAATAAAGCAAAACCTTTTTTATTCTTTATATGCATCTTATTCTTTTCTCCTCATTATTTGTAACTATTTCAAAATATATAAGTTCCCCTTTTTGAAGAACATTAAACTCTTTAACATTTTTCAAAAGAATATTATTACCTGCACTTGTATCTAAATCATCATTTATTAAGGTTTTTACCATCAAATTGCTATCTTTTTTATATATAATCTTTTTCTTAACACTCTTCCCATTATGAACAAGCTTAGATACAACCTCAATTTTATCTCCTTCTATATTAATATCTGTTATATAATTATCTCTAATAATGTTATCTATATTTATAAGACAATTATCTAAATTATCTAATTCAGTACTTTTATTAATATATAAAATGTACTGTTTAGAAGCTGATATAATTATATTAAGAGAAACTGTTGTTATTATTGTAAAGATACCCAAAGAAATAAGTAATTCAATTAACGTAAATCCACCTTTATATTTTTTTATCTTCACTAAGTTACCTCCATTTTACAAACTCCATTTCTTCTATAAAGCCCTCTTCATAGATAGTAACTTTAATTTTCAAACTATCATTTGTATTATTATTAAAGAAAATTTCAACCCCATTTCCTCTACCTAACGACAATAAACTTCTATTTTTTAAATCATCAAATATATTCTCATAATTTTTTAATCCTATTTTATTATTACTACTTTGCAGTCTTATCTCTTCTTTTGTGCAGTTATATTTTAATTCATTCATAACACAATAGGATAATCTATTTAATCTCTCTTTTATTCTTCTAGTATTAATATTGATATTATAGTCTCTCACTATTTTTACGAACATTGTAATTACCATCATTAGAATCATCAAACTAACTACTGTTTCAACTAAAGTAACACCTTTCTTTTTCATCCATTCACCTTTATTAATATATATTTACAAAATCAATTCCGACAGAAATAGTAACTTTATGATATTCGCCACTTAAACTTTTAAAAATTATAGAATCACCTGAAACTACGCCTTTGTTACTAACTGATATATTAAACCTTTCTAAAAAATCATAGCCTTTCGGCAAAGTAACCTTTGCAATTGTATTTTTAGTTAGTTCATTTTTTGTATCTACAAAAGATATTTCACCCTTTATATTATCTATCTCTAACCTACCTGTATTACCAGTATTGTAGCTATAATGTTTAGCAAAGCTAATTAAATTGGCTATATCACTTTTTAAGCTGTGAACTGTTATATTATCTATAAGATTATAAACTGAACTACCTTTTACAGCTGCAGGCATTAATACTACTAATATTGCCATAACTATTATAAGTTCCAATAATGTATATCCTCTTTTTTTCATACTACTTACCCAATTAAACCTTCAAAAACAGGCAATATAACTATTAAAATAAAACTCATCACCAATCCACCTATAAAGACTATTGTAATTGGCTGAATAAGCTCTAATATTCTGTTAAGTTCTAAATTTAATTTATCAAAAAGCTCTTTTTCTAAATTATTAAGGATACCCTCAAGATTACCACACTCTTCTCCTAACTTTATATGAGCTAATGTGTACTTACTAAAACCCGAAGTTTTTTCTAAAGCTACATTTAATGCTTTGCCTTCTAAGATTAATAGGTTAACATTACTAAATTGTTCTTTTACACCACCTAACAAATCGATATCCATACACTGTTCTAATCCCGTGGATAAACTTATTCCACTTTTTATAATTATAGAAAGTAGAACTATGGATACATATTCTCTAAATCTTTTTATTAAAGGAACTTTATATATAATTGTCATAACTCTTTCTTTATTATAAAAAATAATAATGGAAGGAATAATCACTCCCCAAAAACACAAAAATATTACTGAAACAAATGGAGATTTATCAATAAATATTTTTATTCTAATAAAAATTTCTATTACTTTAGGTACTTCTTTTTCCATAGAAATAAATATATCTTGAAAAGTAGGTATTACAAATAGTCCAAAAAATACTACTAAAAATAATGATGCCAAAACTAATATAGCTGGATATGTTAAAGAACTTTTCAATCTTCTTTTCATTAAATTTACCTTTTTATAATATAAATCTAATCCTTTTAATACATCACCTAATCTCCCTGTCTCTTCCCCTACCTTTAACATAGATAAAAAGAATTTTGGATATAACCTATCATATTGAGTAAAAGCGTAATGTAAACTTTCTCCTTTATTAAGTTCTTCTTTTATACCTTTAATACTTTCCTTATACTCTTTGCTTAAAGGTAGCTCTTCCATTAGTTCAAAAGAATTAAATATTGGAATTCCAGATTTATAAAGATTAAACATATTATCTATAATAATCTGCAAATCTTTATATCTTACATTCAGGAGTGTATTTATCTTCATAATCAAACTCTATCTCCTCTACCTCTAAAAACACATTGTAATCATCACAACTAATTAATCCTTCTTTTAAAAGTTCCTTAAGATTTTCTATCATTTCTTTATTACTTAATAAACTATCATCTTCATATAAATCATTTAACTTTCTTTTATACTCTTTGTTAATATGGTGTACTGCAGCTACCAATGCCCTTCCCTTATATCCTGTAAAATTACACTTATTGCACCCTTGTTTTTTATAAACATTAAACTTTTGAGCTTTAATTTCTACTTCTCCTTCTAATACCTTACAGTCATTACAAAGAGTTCTTATTAGACGTTGTGATATAATTCCTACTAATGCATCCTTTATAATATAATTTTTAACTCCCATATCTTCCAACCTAAAAAATACTTCTCTTGGTGTCTTTGTGTGTATAGTTGAATATACCTTATGCCCAGTAATTGCCGCTGTAGATGCTATTACTGCTGTTTCATCATCTCTAATTTCACCTACCATTATTATATCTGGATCTTGCCTCAAGGTACTTCTTAACGCTTCAGCAAAATTCAAATCAATTGTTTTATTTAAAGCAATTTGATTTATTCTTTCTATAATAACTTCTACCGGATCTTCAAGGGTTGTTATATTTACATCCTCAGTGTTCACTTCTTGCAATACTGTATATAATGTTGTAGATTTGCCAGAACCTGTTGGCCCATTTATCAAAACTAAACCATTACTAACTTTCATTATTTCATTAATCTTTTTCATTTGATTTTTAGTTAGCCTTAAACTATCTAGTTTATAGTTAAATACTTGCCCATATAGTATTCTTACTACAAGCTTTTCACCAAAAATTGTATTCGTAAAAGAAAGTCTTAAGTCGTAATTTTTATCATTTAACTTAAATGTAATCTTACCATCTTGTGGTCTTCTCTTTTCCGTAATATCTAAATTACTTTTAACCTTTAATTTTGATATTACTTTCAAATGTTCATCTAATGTTAAAATATTAGTAACAACTAGCCTACCATCTATTCTCATTCTTACTACAGTAAATTTTTCTCTTGGCTCAAAATGTATATCTGATGCATTTACCTTTATAGAGTTTTTTATTATTATATTTTCAACATCTTCTGCTAAACCTATATACAATCTTTCTATCATTCCATAAAGAATGTTTTCATCAATCTCTTTTATTTTCAACTCTTTATCAAATATAAATTTTAATTCGTTTTTCATATTCACATCTACCTTTGAGGCAATTATATGAATTCTTTCATTCTCGCATTTGTATGGAATAGCTTTAAGCCTTTTTGCATCATCTTTTGTTATTTTTCTTAAAATATCAATATTAATATTCTCAAAATTAATCATATATCCTCACCATTTAAATTATTTTCCATTTTATTACTTATTTAATCATTGTTATCATTTTTTAATAAAAAAAATTAGAGGTTTTAGACTAAATCGTCTAAAACCTCTAATTCATTTTTATAAAAGTATATTTACCCTCTTGTTTTGATATTAATTTTACTTCACCATCATAATAACTATATATATTTTGGTCATTATAATCATCATTACTTCCCATAAATAACAGCTCACCTTTAGGACTTACAGATAAACCTTTTTCTAAATTAATCATAAGCGGAAAATCATAAACAACTCTATGCAAACCATTATCTAAAATTTCATAAATAGAATATACATCATCTTTTACTTTTCCTAGTACATATATTCTTTTATCTATTTTTATTATATCTTTTATATCTATAATTTTTTCGGTAATTTCTCTAAAGCTATTATTTTTTTCTAATGAAATAAGTATTTTCCTATTTTCCATGTTATCTTCTATAAATACAACCTCATCATCTATAGCCTTTAAAAACGAAACATACCCCTTATTTATTTCATATACTAGACCTTCTTTTTTATCTACTAAGTCATAAGTAAAAATCCCACTTTTTTTATCTTCATTTCTTATTCCATAATAAATAAGTGTGTTATCCGCCACCCAATCTACAAATTGACCTGAAATTATAGCCTTATTATCTATTATTACTTCTGTTTTATATTCCAAATCAATAACCTTTGGTTCTAATATGCCATTATCACAAAAGTAAAATAAATATTTTCCATCGTTAGATAACTTAGGCGCTTTTATTTTCTTATCATTTACCTTAATATTTTCACCTAGATAATTAACAAAAACATCATCGTCTTTTATAAAGATATAATTTCCACTTTCATTATTATAGGAAATCACTAACTCTTCAGTATCAACTTTTTCATATCTAGACTCATCATTAAATGAATATATACTATTAATTTCATCTTCAATACTCCTATAGGAGCCTTGGGTTAAAGTAATTCTTTCTTTTTCTATCCCTATTTCCTTTTCATTCTCTTTTTCTGTACACCCACATATTAGCATAATTATCGATATAACTATTACTACAATTTTAAATCTCTTCTTTTTCACTTTCATCTTTACCTCATTTACTTATAAACTATCCCCCACATTTAAGTTATATCTTAAATTCATACAATCTCTTCTAAATATTTTCCTTATCCCTTCCTCTTTGTTATCTTGAACACCTAAGCATAATAATGTTATACTATCTTTAAAACAGAAAAAGAGAGGAAAACATTCATGGCATTAGATGGTATCTACTTATATAGTTTAGTCCAAGATTTAAAAAAATCAATAACAAATTCAAAAATAGATAAAATAAATCAACCTGAAAAAGATGAAATTTTTGTAACATTAAGAAAAGACAGAAAAAATGTTAAACTTTTGATTTCTGCATCCTCAAAATATCCTAGAATTCACCTTACAGAGGTTAATAAAACCAACCCTCTTCAAGCACCTATGTTTACAATGGTTCTAAGAAAATACTTAATAGGTGGAAAAATAATAGATATCGAACAAATTGATGGTGATAGATTACTTAATATTTATATTGAGGCTACAGATGAATTAGGTTTTAACAGTATATATATACTTGTAGTTGAGATTATGGGACGTCATAGTAATATAACATTAGTTAGACAAAGAGATAACAAGGTAATGGAATGTATAAAACACATAGGAGCAGATGTAAATAGTTATAGAATTCTTTACCCTGGTGTTACTTATAAATATCCACCTAAGTCTAAAAAGCTAAATCCCTTTAATTTTTCTAAAATCGAACTAGAAGATTATATAAAAGAAAATACTATTTCTTTTGATACAAATATTTTTTCATCAATTTTCACTGGTATTAGTAAACCACTTTCACATCACTTTTATTCTGAATACTCAAAATCAGAAAACAACATAAACTTAGATGCTTTATGTGATTTTATGAAAGATATAACAAATAATCTTGCTAATAATTCTAAGTTTAACATTACAGTTGATTCAAATGGAAATTTTATTGATTTATTTTCTATAAAATTAAACAATATTGATAATGAACATAATTCTCTAACATTTGAAAATCCACATATAATGATGGATAAATTTTATCTAATAAAAGATAAGCAAGAGCGTATTAAGAGTAGGTCTATTAATATTCAAAAGCTTTTAACTACTAATATAGATAGATGTTTAAAGAAAGAAGAAAAGCTTACTTCTCTTCTAAAAAAATGCGAGGGAAAAGATGATTTTAAAATAAAGGGCGACTTATTAACTTCATATATCTACACAATAAAACCTGGTAGTTCTTCTATAGAACTTCTAAACTTTTATAGTGAAAATGAAGAATATATGGAAATTGCTTTAGATCCTAATAAATCTCCTTCAGAAAATATTCAAAGCTATTATAAAAAATATAATAAACTAAAAAAATCAGAAGAATCTTCATTAGAACAATTAGAAAAAAATGAAGAGGAGCTTCAATATCTTTACTCTGTATTAACTAATATACAAAATTGTGAAAGCTATATTGAAATAGATGATATAAAAAATGAACTTATCTCAACAGGTTATATAAGAAATAGAAAAGCTTCAAAAAATGATAAAAAATCTAAAGCCTCAAAACCACTTCACTTCGTTTCTTCTGAAGGAATTGATATTTTTGTAGGTAAAAACAATATACAAAATGATTATTTATCTTTAAAATTTGCAAACAAAAATTATATGTGGCTTCATACGAAAAACATTCCAGGTTCTCATGTAATTATTTGTTCAACAGATATTCCTGATAAAACATTAATGGAAGGTGCTACACTTGCAGCATATTATAGCAAAGCTCAAACTTCATCAAAGGTTCCTGTTGATTATACTTTAGTAAAAAACCTAAAGAAACCAGCTGGCTCAAAGCCTGGTATGGTAATATACCATACAAACTACACACTTTTTGCTGAACCTTCTGAATTAAATTCTTTTAATTTAGAGAAAATTTAGCTAGTGACAAATTAAAAGTGACAAGCGACAAGTTTTATCAATTCATCAACTTGCCATTTGTCACTTTTAACTTTTAACTTAACTAAATGTGGTTTATTAACATATCTCCATCATTTTTAATTAATTTATTATCAAAATATTGATAATAATAACATTTAATTTTTCCATTATATAACTTTCTATTTTTAGTTGCTTTTCTTGCAAATGGTCTTTCAAAATTCTCAAAAGATGTTAATATATTAAAGTCCCAAGTATTATGTAGTTTTTTATACTCTCCAAATATTCTATAAAGTTCGCCTACTTCATCCTTATCTCCTAGTCTTTCTCCGTAAGGTGGATTTGTTATAATAAATCCATTTTTATCTGAAGTTTTAAACTCTCTAAAATCTCTTTTTTGGAATTCTATGTACTTAGATACTCCAGCTTTTTCAGCATTACTTCTTGCAACCCTTAATATTCTGCCATCTATATCATAACCAATAAGCTTAATATCATTATGTTTTATGCTTCTTTCTGCACCTTCTTTAACTTGTTCATAAACTTCACTACCGATAGTAGGCCAAGTTTCAGATACAAAGTTTCTACATAATCCTGGTGCTATGTTTTGAGCTATCATTGCAGCTTCTATTAATATAGTTCCTGATCCACAGAAAGTATCTATTAATGGGTAATCTCCTCTCCATCTTGATATTAATACCATTGCCGCTGCTAAAGTTTCTTTTAATGGAGCTATACCAGCCTCTTCCCTATACCCTCTCTTATGTAAGCCAACACCACTTGTATCTATTGATAAAGTAACTACATCTTTTAATATAGAAACTTCTATCTTATAAACAGGTCCATCTTCTTCAAATTTATCTATACCATAACTTTCACTCATACTGGTTACAATAGCCTTTTTAACTATTGATTGACAATCAGGCACACTAAACAAAGTAGATTTTACCGATTTTCCAACTACATGCATTACTCCATCTTTTGGGATAATTTCGCTCCACTTAACTTTTTTTGTCCCTTGGAATAATTCCTCAAATGTTCTAGCTTCAAATTCAGCCATTTTTATAAACACTCTATCTGCAGTTCTTAAATGAACATTAGCTATAGCTATATCCATCTCATCACCTTCAAAGTGAACTTTACCATTTTCTGTTTTTAAATCTTCATATCCTAATGCTTTAAGCTCCTTAGCTGTTATACCTTCAAGTCCAAAGGTAGTAGTCGCAACTAAATTAAATTCCATTACATTTCTCCTTTTTATGATTCATATATTTTTACTGAATCACTTTCATCTATTTCCGTTATTTGTACTGCTACTATTTCTGATTTTGACGTTGGAATATTTTTCCCTACATAATCTGCTCTTATTGGTAACTCCTTATGTCCTCTATCAATTAACACTGCTAATTGTATTGATTTAGGTCTACCAGCATGAATTATTGCATCTATAGCAGCTCTTACAGTTCTACAAGTGTATAAAACATCATCTACAATTATAACTTTTTTACCTTTAACCTCAACACCTAAGTCTATATTTTTAACTTCTGGCATATCCATTACCTCTGAAATATCATCTCTATACAATGTAATATCAACATATCCTACTGGCACTTTAATACCTTCAATTTTTTCGATATTATCTGATATTCTGTTTGCTATAGGATATCCTCTTCTTTTAATTCCTATTAGTACTATATCTTCAACACCCTTGTTTTTTTCTATAATTTCATGAGATATTCTTATTAAACTTCTTCTTATAGCATTTTCATCTAATAAGTTAGCCTTTAATTTCATAGCTAATCCTCCTACCTTAGTTTTTTTATTAATTCTTCAAAATATTCTGGAAGATCCGATGTGAACTCTATATATTCTCCTGTAGTAGGATGTATAAATCCTAAAGTTTTTGCATGCAATGCTTGACCTTCGATTTTAAACTTCTGTTTTTTATATCCATATGTCTGATCTCCTACTAATGGATGACCAATAGAAGCCATATGCACTCTAATTTGGTGAGTTCTTCCCGTCTCTAAAGTACATCTTATTAAAGATACCCCTTTATCATATTGCTCTAAAACTTCATAGTGAGTAACTGCTCTTCTACCATCTTCCACTATATCCATTTTCAATCTATCTTTTTTATTGCGCCCTAAAGGTTTATCTATAGTTCCTGACTCTTTAGAAAATCTACCCTCAACTAATGCATAGTACTCTCTTTTTATAGAATGATCTTTAAATTGCTTGGCTAGTGAATTATGTGCTTCATCATTTTTAGCTATTACTAAAATACCTGTAGTATCTTTATCTATTCTATGTACTATCCCTGGTCTTATAACTCCATTTATACCTGATAAATCTTTACAATGATACAAAAGCCCATTAACTAATGTACCTGTATAATTACCTGGAGCAGGATGAACCACCATATTCTTAGGTTTATTTATTACAATAACATCACTATCTTCATAAACTATATTTAAGTCAATATTTTCTGCTTTTACATCTAATTCTATAGGTTCTGGTAAAATAATAACTATCTCATCATTACTTTTTAATTTGTAATTACTTTTTATAATTTTACCATTTACAGTTACAGCCTTATCTGCAATAAGACCTTGAATAAATGATCTAGTTTTTCCTTCAATAACAGTAGACAAATATTTATCTATTCTTTCTCCATTATTTTCTTCAGTAATTTTTAATACAATTTCTTCCATATAATTAATTTCTCCGTCAATAATAATTCTTACCACATTATAATATATCTATATATGTTACTCAAGTATTATACAGTAATTAATCATATAAAAATCAAAAGAGACGTTTCCGTCTCTCTTATATGTATTAGTTTTTTGCGAAGAAACTTTTAATTTCTGAAATATCGTCCTCTTTAATAGTACCATTATCAACTTCTTCATCTATGTCTAATTTTGGTTCTATTTCCTTGCTCCCTAATTCTAACTCTTGTACAACTTCAGAAACATTATAATTCTTAGTTAAATCTTTTTCAAGTTCATCAAAGGTTTGAAGTTGTGTATTCATAAACCCTCTAAATTTCGCCCTGAATTTAATGAATTCTTCTTTTACTCTTTCATATTCATCATTTATTCCAATAACATCATTGTGTGCTTTATCTAAAATCTTTTGGGCAGTTTCATTTGCATTATTAACAATTAAATCAGCCTCTTTTTGAGAAGTTTCTTTCGCTTGCTCTGCAGCATTTTGTGCTAATAATAGGGTGTTTTGTATTGTAGCCTCTAATCTTTCATAATGTTCAACTTTATCTTTTAGCCTTGTAATGCTTTCTTTTAATCTAGAATTTTCTTTATATAATTCTTCATAATTTTCAACTACTTCATCTAAAAATTCATCAACCTCATCAGGATTATATCCTCTAATTCCCCTCTTAAACTCTTTATTGTTAATATCCATTGGCGTTAACTTCATTTTCCCCCACCTCGTTTTTTAAATATATTTCTTTATGTTAACCTTAAACCTACCGCTTTTAGTGCTACCTACAATATTCCCCATAATATATTTACCCACGCCAGCAATAGTTATCCTTTGTCCTTCTTTAACTTCTAAACTTTTACTATTAACTTTGCAATAGTCCAATAACACCTTATTTTGATTAATTAATTCTAATGCTTTTGATCTAGATATATTTGAAAGTTTTGACACAATACTATCTAGTCTTAAAGATGATACATTGATTATAACTTCTAAAAAGCTAACCTTAGATAATGTTGTGTCATGTATAACTTCACAACTTACTGGCGATTTACCTACAGAAACTAATGACGATATAATATATTCAACAACATCTTCATACACCGGAACAACTGCATAATTTTCTAAAACTCTTAAATCTCCAAACTTTTCTCTTTCCATACCTAAAGCCATAATTGCTCCTAAGTAATCTCTATGAGATAGCGAATCAAATTTTGACTTTTTTTCTATTTTTACTAACTTATATGGATAATCACTTTCGTAAATATTATTAAATGATATCACCCTTCTATCACTCTCTTCAAAATATCCACTAGCTTCTACCTTAAAGTTTTTCGAGTTAAAATTATTTATAAAATATAACCATATGTTCGGTGTACAAAAACTTCTTGAAAATATAGGTATTTCCTTTTCATAAGAAAGTTCCATCCACTCATATATCTTTATAACTTCATCTCTTTCTTCTTTACCAAAGTTTTTTAATACTTCTTCTTTTTTTATCATTAGCTACTATTAGCTCCTATTATTTATTCCAACTAAATAAAGCTTTACTGCTTATTTCTGTTTTCAATTCGCTTGAAACTTCTACATTTGAAGGTGATAAAAGATATACTCTTTGCTCAATTTCTTGTAATTGAGCACCTAAAACGCAAACTGCTCCACTAATAAAATCAACTAATCTTTGTGCTACCTTAGCTTCTAATGCAGTAGTGTTTACTACTACTATCTTTCTATTTTTAAGAGCATCTGCAATCTCTTTAGCTTCTTCATAGCTAGATGGCTTTACAACCATTACTTTTGGCGAAGCACTATTGTGTATATTAACAACTTTATTACCTTTTTGTTTTGATATAATAGGTTCTACTTCTTCTATTTCTTCCTCTTCTTCTGTTTCTTCTATATCTTCAAAATCCTCATCATATTCTCCAAAAACCATTTCTTTAAATTTACTTAACATACTCATTCTTACTCCTCCTACAATTTATCTTGCTCCAAAAATTCCAGTTCCAATTCTTATTAGATTAGATCCTTCTTCTATAGCTATTTTATAATCATGGGTCATACCCATTGATAAAATCTCCATTGAAATATTTTTATAGATATTATTTTTTAATTCTTTAAAAATTTCAAAAGACTTTTTAAAATAATATCTATTTTCATCATCATTTCCTTTTGGAATTATAACCATAATCCCTTTCACCTTTACATTCTCACATCTTTCAACAGCCTGAATCAATCCATCTAAATCTTCCTCTAAAGCGCCACTCTTCGAAGCTTCTCTTCCTATATTTACTTGAATTAAAACATCAGCTACCATACCTTTTTTACCATATTCTAATTCAATTTTCTCTAGAAGTTTTATACTAGATAAAGAGTGAATTAAAGTTACTTTACCAACTATATATTTTACTTTATTAGTTTGTAACGAACCAATTAAATGCCAACTAATGTCTTTTGGCAACTTATCATATTTATCTACTAGTTCTTGAACTTTGTTCTCACCAAAATTTCTTATTCCAATTTCATAAGCCTCTAAAATATCTTCTACAGGCTTTGTCTTTGAAACAGCAACTAGCAAAACATTATCAGGTATTTCACTTAATATATTTTCTATATTCTCTTTTATATCTATTTTAATCCCTCCCTTTAGGAGAATCTTCTACATTATTTTAATTCTCCAAAAACATAGAATTTCCTTCATAAATTTCTTATTTTCATAAACTTTTTCATATTTTTTTACTATTTATAATATATTATGAATCTTCTCTTTGCATATATTGAAAATCAAGAACTCTATTAGTTGGTGAAAAATATAAATCATCTCTTTTCTCTACCTCTATCTCTAAGCCTCTTATTATAAGTCTGTTTAAATAACTTCCATCTGCTAAAAGTGCTGCTTCTAATTCATCAGGTTCACCTAATGCAGAAAAATAAAAAGGCTGTCCTTCATAGCTCTGGTTATTATCATTGAAAGTTATAAATGCCCAATCACATCTGACACCTGTATCATTAAGGATTCTATATCCATTTATAGAAATAGCTTCAGCCCCAATACTCCTAAGTTCATTAAGCAATAAAGCCGCATCTGTTGCATGCAATGTTTTTCTTTCTATTTCATAAGAAGTACTTTCACTAATATCATAATATCCATCTTTAATTTTTATTACTATTCCACTACCTTCTAAGGCTGTTGTTCCAGCTATTTCACCATAATCACTAAGTTGTAATTTCATATCATCCATTACCTTTTGGTGTTTTTCTTCACCTTGATTGTAACTTCTCAACTTATACATAATCTCATTGTTGCTCTCTTTTAAATCAGAGATTTCTTTATATAACAAATTTCTTTGTTCTATTGCGTCTTTATATTCTATACTCTTCATCGAGAAAAAAGTATCAGTTTTATTTTCACTAAAACTTATAGATATAAGTGCACCAGTTACAATAGAAGCAATAAAAATCAATATTTTATCTATATGCTTTTTCACTTAATCACCTCTTTGTCGATTTTTAAGTTTTTCAAGCAAGAATCTTCTTATTATTGCGAAATTATCAAATATACGGCCTCCAAAAACAATTACTGCCGCTATATATATTGGAATTCCTAACTTATCACCAAGATAAGCTAGAGCCGCTGCTAATATAGCGTTACCTATAAAACCTGAAATAAAAATATCAGGTTTAAAACTTTTAGAAAGACTTGCACGTAATGCTCCGAAAACTGAATCTAAACAAGCTAAAATTGCCACAGACATATATGGTGAAAACTTATCAGGTATATTTATATTTAAAACTAATCCTAATAATACTCCTACTAATAATCCTATGAATCCAATCATTATTCTAATCCTCCTTTATTGTACAGGCTTTATATATTCACTTCTCAAGCTTTGAGTAGTCTTATTTATAACTATATCATCACTTGTTTTTGTTTCTACATTATAATTTTTTAAAGCACCATACCCTAAAGAATTTCCAAAACTTACTCCAACATTAAGCTTAGCTTTATCTCCGATGGCTTTTATTACAATCTTAGATTTAGGATCTACTAGCCCAACACTTCCAATAGAAATACTTTTTCCTGATGTTTTAATTCCTGTTTGGGGCGTTATTCTAATATCATTTACTGAAATAGCCTCAGCTCTTGAATACCAAAGAAGGTTTATAATATGTATTAATTCCTCCTCGCTTATACTAACTGTGCTATCTGTTGTACTCTCACCAAAAATTGTAGTTTTAGGTGTAATTATAATTGTTATTCCTGACCCTTTAACATCTAATAATCCTAAGTGCATTCTAGTATTATCTAGTTGTTTTTTTATTTCACTTTCTAAAGCTCCCTCTTCAGCAGCATTCTCTTCTAATCTTTTGATTTCCTCTGATAAAGTTTTATTAGTTTCTGAAAGCTCATCTCTTTCTTTTTTTAACACTTCTATTTGAGATAAGATATCCTGATTTTGCGCTATAGCTTTTGCATCTTCTTGTAAACTTAACATTTTAAACTGATATGTCAGCAAAAAGCCTAAAAGTGCACATACTATAGCAACCACAAGCTGTGATATTATTTTTTTCATATATATTCCCCCTAGCTAGATGTATTCTTAATTATAGGTGGTCCATCAAAACTAACATCTATATAACCCTTAGTTAACTTAATTTCTTCTGATAATAATATTCTATAAACATTTTCCATTTTATTATGTAAATCAGAATCATCTCCAAAAAATATTTCTACTTCTCCAATTCTTCCTTTTATATTTACAATATCTGCAATGTTTATTTCATCAAACTTAATTGACTCTCTATTTTGAGCTATATATGGATAAAACTTTTCTAATATACTAGATAGGATTTCATCATCACTAACCTTATCTCCAACAGAAATATTTTCTGCCCCTACTCCTGATATCTTTACTAAATTCTTACCCTCTATACTATCTAATTCTTCAATCACCACTAAATCTTCATTTATAACTTCTATAATTCCATTATTTTCAACGTAAAATACAGGTGATTCCTCAACAATATTTATAACTAATTTAGATATTCCTTTCCTTGATATCTTAACTTCCTTCACATACTTATCTTTCATTAATATATTTTTAATCTCATCTTCATTGACGATGTAAATATTTTGTCCAATAAACATTTTCAAAGTCTCTTTCAAATTATCAGAGCTTATTTTAGAAGTTCCTATTACATCAATTGTATTAATATTAAATATAGGAGCTTTTGTTAAAAATAAGATTAAAGTAATTGTTAATACAATTACAATCATTATGACCTTTTTTATTCTCTTCTTTCTTTTTTTTGTCTTTAAATACTTCTTAATCTCATTACTTTGTTTATATTCTGTCATATTGCAATATTTCATCCTTTTCTAAATATATCTATATATAATAATATCATTTTTCTGCAAGTTTTTCATCCAAAATTTAATTACAATTTTATTACATTATTTACAACAACAGCAAAAAGTACCCCTATATGTAGAGGTACTCTCTTAAGTTACACTTTTTTCTATTTGAGATGATATATTTAACAAAATCCCCATTGCCATTAGATTTATTACTAAAGACGTTCCTCCATAACTTATAAACGGCATAGGAACACCTGTTACAGGCATTGATCCTGTTACAACAGCAATGTTAATAATTGCTTGAACTGCAATTATAGATGTAATACCTACTGCAAGCAATTTACCATAGGTATCTTTTGCCTTCATAGCAACCCTTATCCCTCTCCAAATAAGAAATAAGAATAATCCTATAATAAACAAACATCCAACTAACCCTAATTCTTCTCCAACAATTGAAAAAATAAAATCATTATGTGGTTCTGGCATATATAAAATCTTTTGCCTTGACTCCCCTAGCCCTAACCCAGTTATTCCTCCAGCTCCTAGAGCATAAAAGGATTGTATAAGTTGATATCCATCACCAGCAGCATCTTTCCATGGATCTATAAAGTTTAACATTCTAGCTCTACGATAATCAGAACTAAAAATAAAGAATATAGCCAGTGAAAACATAGCTGGAAATATTATTCCAAATAAATGCTTAATTTGTCCACCCGCAACAAAAAGCATTATAAAAGTTACTATCATAATAATAGTTGCAATACTCATATTCTTTTCTGCTAATATCATTGCAGCAAAAAAACCTGCTACAGCTAAATAAGGTACTAAGCCATCCCAAAATCTCTTTATTCTATCACCTTTCAAATCGATACTCATAGCTAAGAACATAACTACTACATATTTAGTCAATTCAGAAGGCTGGAATGATAGTATTCCTAACTTTATCCATCTTCTAGCTCCATTTACCTCAGGAAAAAAGAAAACAGCTATTAACAAAGGAATTGTACATATCAATAAATATGGTGTTATTTTTTTAAGCTTATGATAATCAAATTTCATCATCATCACTAAAGCTATTATCCCAATTACTGCAAATGCACCCTGTCTAATTAAGTAATACATACTATTTTTATATTTAAACATAGCATAAAAAGAACTTGCAGAGTAAATCATTACTATTCCTATAGCTAATAATAGAAATAAAGAATAGAATATACCATAGTCTACCTCCCCTAACATTTTTTTATTTAGGGGCTCATTAAATCTCATAAACACTCCTCCATATTAAATTTCTAAAGTGCCCAAAATCCTATCATGCATAATATTACAGTTGCTACCGAAAATACTGTTACAATTTTAACTTCGCTCCATCCACATTGTTCAAAATGATGATGTATAGGAGCCATTTTGAATATTCTTTTACCAGTTAATTTAAATGACGTTACTTGAATTATTACAGATAATGTTTCAAGAACATATATTCCTCCAACTACTGGAATAAGTAAAGGTATTTCTAATATAATTGCTATAGTTGCAATTGCGCCTCCTATAGCTAATGAACCAGTATCTCCCATAAATATTCTTGCTGGATAAGCATTATATTTTAAGAAACCTATTAATCCACCTATTAATGCGATACAGAAAAGTCCAACTGAATCATGTCCTAATATAAATGAACTTACTGCAAAAAATGTTAATACCAAAACTGATACAGTAGATGCCAAACCATCTAAACCATCTGTTAAATTAACTGCATTTGTTGTTGCTGCATAAATAAAGATTACAAATGGAATATAGAACATTCCAAGAGCTACTTTTTTACCTAAGAAAGGTATTATCATACTTGTACTTAAATTTAGATATCCATAATAAGCAATAGCTCCAGAGAACACTAATAATAGCACCATCTTTTGCCAAGCCTTTAATCCCTCGTTATCTTTTTTTATTATTTTAAGTAAATCATCTAAGAACCCAATAAAACCAAATGCTATAAGTGAATATAGCACTATCATAGCTTCATCATTCCACTTTAATCTTAAGGCAAGCATCGTTATTAAAGTTGAACCTATAAAGATTAATCCACCTATAGTAGGAGTTCCAGCTTTTTTAAGATGGCTTTGCGGTCCTTCTTTTCTTATGTTTTGTCCGAATTTTAATCTTCTTAATGCTGGTATTGCGATTGGTCCTAATGCTAATGAAATTAATAAGCTCAGCACCGCCGCTATTGCATATTTTGATGTTATTATATTTATCATTTTATCCCCCATTTTTTACTGCTAAAAGCAGTTCACCTCCTCTATGATATTGAGATAGATTCAAGCTTATTTACTACCTCTTCAAATTTCATTCCTCTAGATGCTTTAACTAGAATAATATCATTTTTATTAATATACTCTTCTAGCTTCTCTAAACATTCATCTTTAGTTCCGAATGTAACTATGTTTTTTCCTTTATAGCCACTTCTAAACTCTTTAACATTTTCTCCTATAGCTATTAATAGCTCTACTTTATCAGTTGCATAACCTCCAACTTCAGCATGAGCTTCTTTAGATTTTGAACCTAGCTCATACATATCTCCAAGTATAGCAACTTTTCTTCCACCATTATAAGTAGCTAAGACATCTAAAGATGATTTCATTGAATCAGGACTAGCATTATAACAATCATTTATAATTGTTATATTTTCTTTCTTTATAACCTGCAATCTCATAGATGTTGCTTCTAAGTTTTTTAATCCTTCGCTCATCTCTTCAAAAGATAACCCTAAGTTAAATGCAATATCAATTGCCAACATAGAATTTAACACATTATGCTTTCCAGCCACCGGTAACTTAAATGTAAACTCTTCTCCCTTATGATGCGCTGTAAATTCTGTAGAGTTCTCTCTTAATATAATATTAGTAGCGTAAACATCATATTCATGATTATATCCAGTTTTTTCAATTTTAAAACAATTATTATTCAAATTGTTTAATAGCTTATCTTCTCCATTAACTACCAAAACATTATTTTCTGTAAAGAAATCAGTAATTTCCATTTTAGCTTTTAATATATTCTCTTGTGTCTTAAGATTTTCTAAGTGAGATAATCCAATATTAGTTATAACAGCCATATCTGGAAGAGCTGTTTTTGCAAGATTATGTATCTCTCCTAAATCACTCATTCCCATTTCTAAAACAGCTACATCATAATCTCTAGTTAATTCAAAAATCATAAGTGGCAATCCTATTTCACTATTAAAGTTACCTTTAGTCTTAAATACTTTAAACTTATGACTTAAAAAAGCTGCTACTAAATCCTTTGTAGATGTCTTACCAGTAGACCCTGTTACCCCTATAACTTTTAAATTTAGTTTTTTTCTATAATAATTAGCTAAATCTAATAAAGCTTTATGACAACTATCTACCTTTATTATGGTTCCTTCATTTTTCAGATCTGCCTTATCAAATAATATTTCATCTATTATTACTATATTAGCTCCTTTATCAATAGCTTCTAAAGCATGTTTATTAGGATTAAACTTTTCTCCCTTTAAGGCTACAAAAATATTTCCTTCTTCTATATTTCTTGTATCAATACAAAACTTATTAAATTCCTTCTTGCTACTATCTAATATAACCTCTCCATCAATAGCAGCTAAAAGTTCTTTGAAAGTTATTTCCATTATTACACCTCTTATTACTTATTTAAAATATTAGCAATTACTTCTCTCTCATCAAAATGAACCTTTCCTTCAGGCATTATTTGATAAGTTTCATGACCTTTACCAGCAAGCACTACTACATCTCCTGGTTCTGCCATATCCATTGCTAATCTTATAGCCTCAACTCTATCTTCAATAGCTAAATAGTTAGTTTTTTGTATATCACAACTAATCTCTTTTAAAATTGCAATAGGATCTTCTGTTCTTGGATTATCAGAAGTTATAATTACTAAATCTGCAATTTCACTACCAATTCTCCCCATTTCCGCTCT
Organism: Clostridium hominis; assembly: GCF_014287825.1. NCBI lineage: Bacteria > Bacillati > Bacillota > Clostridia > Eubacteriales > Clostridiaceae > Clostridium > Clostridium hominis. The sequence goes on along the minus strand of NZ_JACOOO010000001.1, from coordinate 230,693 downwards.
CTTAACCTTATCTCTATCTCCACCACTGCCATAAACAGCTATTAATCTATTTTTAGTAAGTGCTCTTAAAGTCTCTAAAAGATTTTTTAATCCATCTGGCGTGTGAGCAAAATCAATTATCAACTCATATGGAAGATTATACTTATTCCCTACTCTTTCACATCTACCTGGAACTATTACATCTAATAAACCATGCTTAATATTTTCATCACTAATTCCTAATATCTTAGCAGCAGCTATACAACCTAATGCATTATGAACATTATACTCTCCTGGTAATACAAACTCATATCTTGTTCCATTTACTGTGAATATAGTGTCTTGTCCTTCGAACATAACTTCAGTTGCTTTATAATCACTTTCTTCATTTATTGAATAAGTTATAGCCTCTTTATTTAACTTTTCTAAATCTCTAATCACATTATATCCGTAATTATTATCTACATTAATTATAGAGTAATCACTTCTTTCAAAAAGCTTAAATTTTGCATCATAATAATTTTCGAAAGTTTTATGAAAATCTAAATGATCCCTTGTTATATTAGTAAATATTCCAATATCAAAATGACATCCATATACCCTATCTAAAGCTAGGGAGTGAGAGGATACTTCCATCACACAATATTTACACCCTTTATCTACCATATTCTTAAATAATTTTTGTAATTCTAATGATTCAGGAGTAGTATGAGTAGATTCTATTTTTTCATCTCCAATATAATTAGCTATAGTACCAATTAAACCTACTTTTTCCCCTGACTTTTCTAAAATAGATTTTAGTATGTATACACTTGTTGTTTTTCCATTTGTTCCTGTTACACCTATTAACTTAAGTTTTTTTGTTGGATGATCATAGTAGTTAGCTGCCATAGTAGCTAATGTTTTTCTGCCTTCTTCTACTTTTATAATAGTTACATCTTCTAAGTTGTTAGTTAAATCTATATCTTTTTCACATATAATTACTCTAGCACCATTTTCAACAGCTTTGCTTACAAAGTTATGTCCATCAACCTCAAACCCTGAAAGGCACACAAAAATATCATCTTTGCTAACTTTTCTACTATCGTATTGAATATTAACTATCTCTTTATCTAAATTTCCTTTTACTACTTTATAATTTACCCCATCTAATAATTGTAATAGTTTCATTACTTCATCTCCTCTTAATAATTAGATATCTCAAAAGATAAAAATTTAGCATGTGATATTCCACATGCTAAACTAATGGTAAACTTTTAATCTCCGTATTCCGAAGTAAGTATAAGTTTCACCGTATCACCTATAACAATTACCTCTCCTTGTGGAGTACTTTGATTAGTAACAACTCCATCTCCTTGAAGAGTATAATTAATTCCTAAGCTTTCTAATAGTTCTATAGCTGACTCTTTAGAATATCCTATCAAATCTGGCATAACAACATTCTTATTATAATTTCCATCTCCATCAGTGTAAAGATTAATCTTTGACCCCTCTTTAACTACATATCCAGGATATGGTTTTATATCTGTTATTATAGACCCACTTCCTTCAATATTATACTCTAAATTGTTATCTTTGAGAACCTTTTTAGCTTCATCTATTGATAATCCCCTTAATTCTGGAATTACAATTTCTCTTAAAATAGAATCATTATCTTTTAGAATTTCATCATTCATGTAGTTTATTATATCATCTATCAATACCTTAGCTACCGGTGCTGTTACAACACCTGCATAGTAATCACCATTACTTGGCTCATCTATACTTACAAATACCGTAACCTTAGGATCATTGCTAGGAATCATAGCTGCCATTGATGATATATACCTTCCTGATTCATATCCTCCAGTAACAGGGTTAACCTTTTGTGCTGTACCAGTTTTCCCTCCTAAGTGATATCCTGCTATATAAGATCTATTAGATCCACCTTTATTTACCGTTCTCTCCAAGTAATCTCTTAAAACAGCTGTCATTTCCTCTGATAAAACATTTTCTTTAACAGTAGGTTCAAAAACTTCATCTACCACATCTTCACCAGTTGATGTTGTATGAGTTACAGTTTTCATTATATGCGGCTGAATAAGTGTACCACCATTGGCTAACGCATTAAAAGCAGTCATATATTGCACTGCGTTTACTGTATTTGTTTGTCCAAAAGAAATTGTAGCTAAATCTGCCTCTTTTATCGAATCTACACTTTTTATTATTCCTCTTGCTTCTCCTGGCAAATCAATGCCTGAAACTTGACCAAAACCTAATTTTTTAATATATTCAGTTAACTTTTCTTTACCGATTTTTTCACCCAACTTCATAAACCCTACGTTACATGAATTCTGCAATATCTCTGGCAAAGTCTGTTCTCCATGTCCTCCATGTTTCCAACATTTTATAGTATGTGGTCCTACCTGTAAGCTTCCTCCACAAGTGAATTTATCCGTTTCACTTACAAGCCCCTCCTCTAATGCTGTAACCATAGTCACAACCTTAAATATAGATCCTGGTTCAAAAGTATCATTAACTAAACTATTTCTCCACATTTTTTGTAGTTTTTCCGCATCAGTATTTCCAGTAAAATCAGAATACCCTTCAAATGGATTATTAGGATCAAAGTCTGGTTTATTTACCATAGCTAAAACCTCGCCATTATTTGGATCCATTACTAATATAGAAACTCTTGCTGCCTTATTATCTACTAAAGCTTTTTCTGCAGCCTTTTCTGCAAAGGCTTGGATATTTTTATCTATTGTAAGAGTAACATCCTTACCAGTTATTGGTGCCGTAAACTTAGATATAGTATATGATACATTAGCACTATTTCTATCTAGCTCTGATATTCTTATTCCTGGAACACCAGATAAATATTCATTATACTGTAACTCTACGCCAGTTAGTCCTTGTCCATCAACATTAGTACTTCCAAGAACATGAGCTAAAAACTCACCATTTGGATAATATCTCTTTGTATCTGGAGATACAATTACCCCACTAATCTCTAATGCTTTTACCTTATCCGCTGCTTCTTTCTCTATTCTTCTAACAAGATTAGCAGATCCAGCATTAGCTCCACTTGGTAACTTTGTTTCTAACTTTTCAAGCACCTTATCACTTTCTAAATCTAAGGCATTAGCAATTAACGGTGCTATATCTTTCGTTTCTAAACCTTTCTTATTTAAGCTTTGTCTAATTGAATTAAGATCGAAGTCAACTCTATAAACATCTGCAGAAACAGCAAGTTCTTCACCATCTCTATCTAATATTCTACCTCTTCTTGCATCAATCCTAACTTCGCTTGTCCATTGTTCTTCAGCTCTCTTAGCATAATCCTCTCGCTTAACAATCATTATGTAGGCTAATCTCAGGCTAAGAATTAAAAATGTTAAAGTTATTACACTAATAACGATTGTCATTCTTTTCTTCATAACTGCACGGTCTTTGAACGTTCTTTTACTCATAATCATTCCCCCATACCCAGATGAATTAATGAATAAAAGAAAAAGCCAATATCTAATACTTAGTCTTTCTAAAGCAATTTTAACTTATAGAAAGCCTATAAAGGAATTCTATAAGTTATTCATTAATTCATCCAATTTGCTATTTTTGCTATTAGGTTTGTTTTTGTATTAGTCTCTTTTTTATCTTTTATGTGATCAAAATAATTCTTAGACATATCAATTGTTATACTGCTTGATTTATCAGGATAAGTCATGTTTAATCCATTTACAGCTACTTCATTTATATTATCAAGGGAAGATACTTTAAGTAAGTCTACTTTCATAGCTTCATTTTTAGCTAATTCAGTTTCCATTTCCACTTCCAAATTTGATAAATTCTTTTGGATTTTGTATACATAGCTATCAATACTTAAACTCGCTACACCTAAAATTGAAACAATTACTGCTGAAGATATTATTTTTACTCTGTTGTTTTTCCAGTCAAACTCTTTTTTTACTTGTTTCTTTTTCTTCTTAACCTCTTGCTCCTTTACCTTTCTTTCTGGTGCAAGTGCTGTATTTCCTCTTATATAATCATATTCTCTAACAACCATTTTATTCACATCTCCCACATATTAATTTACCCTTTTTTATATTTTCTCAATTACCCTTAATTTCGCACTTCTACTTCTTGGATTCATTTCCACTTCTTCTTTTGATGGATCTATAGCTTTTCTGCTAATAACCTTAACTTTAGCTTTTTCTCCACAAACACATATTGGGAATTCCTTTGGACATCTGCAAGATACAGCTAAATCCCTAAACTTATTTTTTACTATTCTATCTTCTAGAGAGTGGAAAGTAATAATTGCCATCCTTCCGCCTTTAGATAACTTACTAACTCCATCTTCTATAGCTCTATTTAATATTGATAGTTCGCTATTTACTTCTATTCTTATAGCTTGGAAAGTTCTCTTTGCTGGATGAGGTCCTTCTCTTCTAGCCTTTGCAGGTATAGCATTTTTTATTATTTCTACTAACTCTAAAGTAGTTTCAATATCTTTTTCTTCTCTAGCATTAACAATAAATGTTGCTACCCTTTTAGCAAATTTTTCTTCTCCATAATCTCTTATAATTCTATATAGTTCTTCTTCTGAATATGTGTTAACAACTTCATAAGCAGACAATTCATTTTCTCTATTCATTCTCATATCAAGAGGCGCATCTTTCATATAACTAAATCCTCTTTCACCAGTATCTAACTGATAAGATGAAACTCCTAAGTCCATTAGTATTCCATCTACCTCTTCTATATCTAAATCATCTAGTATCTGCTTAATATTATAAAAATTATTATGTACATATGTTACATTATTAAAGTTCTGTAATCTTAAACCTGCCGCTTTTAAAGCGTCTGTATCTTGGTCAATACCTATTAAACGTCCATTTTCTGAAAGTCTTTTAAGAATCTCTGAAGAGTGCCCAGCACCGCCAAGTGTGCCATCTACATAAATTCCATCTTCTTTAATATTTAAAGCATCCAAACATTCATTTAAAAGAACTGAAACGTGATTAAATTCCATTTTAAAAACTCCTTATATTCCTAAATCGCCCATTTTGTCAGCTATACTATCAAAGTCTATATCTGACTCATTATAGCTTTCCCATTTTTCCTTACTCCAAATCTCAACCTTATTTAAAGCACCTATAGTTACTATTTCCTTTTCAATGCCTGCATATTCTCTAAGATTTGCCGGAATTAAACCTCTTCCCTGTTTATCTGTTTCAACTTCTGTTGCCCCAGCAACAAAGAATCTTACGAAAGCTCTAGCATCTCTATTAGTAAGTGGTAAGTTTTTCAACTTTTCCTCAAATTTCTGCCATTCATCTATGGGATAAGCATAAAGACAACCATCTAACCCTTTGCTGATTATAAATTTATCTCCTAAACCCTCCCTTAATTTTGAAGGTACAATTATTCTATTTTTACTATCTAAACTATGTTGATATTCCCCTATGAACATTTTGCACCTCAGAAATTCTCTCTACATTTAACCACTTTCCACCACTTTTAACCACTTTATATATATTTTATAAAACTTTTATGTATTCTTCAAGTAGTTTTACTACTTTTTAGCTAGTTTTTTTAATTTTTAAGCTAGTAATTTCAAGGCTTCAGCACTTCTTTACATTTCTTGTAATTATTTTTAGCACTTTTAAAATTGATTTTTTATCCTTTTATCACTATTTTAAGCAAAAAAAATAGTGTATATCTAATTCTTACAAATTAAATACACACTATTTAATCACTATTATACGTTGAATCTAAAGTTTACAACATCTCCATCTTTCATAACGTACTCTTTACCTTCTAATCTATATAAACCTTTTTCTTTAGCAGCCGCTTCCGAACCACACTCTATTAAATCATCATATCCAACTACTTCAGCTCTGATGAATCCTCTTTCAATATCTGAGTGAATTTTACCTGCTGCAGCTGGAGCTTTTGTTCCTTCTTTTATAGTCCAAGCTCTTACTTCTTGAACACCAGCAGTTAAATAACTTATTAGTCCTAAAAGCTTATAAGAAGCTCTTATAAGTTTATCTAGACCTGATTCTACTAAACCATACTCTTCAAGCATTTCTGCCTTTTCATCATCTTCTAATCCTGAAAGTTCTTCTTCAAGTTTAGCACAAACTACTACTACTTCTGAATTTTCATTTGCAGCATATTCTTTAACTGTCTTTACATAATCATTTTCTAGATTACCACTCATCATGTCATCTTCAGAAATATTACAAGAATATAAAACTGGCTTAGATGTAATCATAAATAAAGTTTTAATAAATGCATCTTCATCTTCTGTTACTTCTAAAGTTCTTATTGGTTTATTAGCTTCTAAATGAGCTTTAACCTTTTCCATTATCTCATACTCTGCCTTAGCTTTCTTATCTCCTGATCTCGCAAGCTTAACTCCCTTTTCCATTCTTCTCTCTAAAACTTCTAAATCAGCAAAAATAAGCTCTAAATTAATTGTTTCTATATCTCTAATTGGATCTACAGACCCTTCAACGTGAACAACATTTCCATCATCAAAACATCTTACCGCATGTACTATAGCTTCAACTTCTCTTATATGTGATAAAAACTTATTTCCAAGTCCTTCTCCTTTTGAAGCTCCTTTTACAAGTCCAGCTATATCATAAAATTCTACAGCAGTATAAACTTTTCTTTTAGTATTATACATTTTTTCAAGTACATCTAATCTTTTATCTGGAACGCTAACAACACCTACATTTGGTTCGATTGTACAAAATGGGTAGTTAGCAGATTCTGCTCCTGCTTTTGTTATAGCATTAAATAAAGTACTCTTACCTACGTTTGGTAACCCTACAATTCCTAATCTCATCTAAGTACATTCCTTTCTTCCGTATACTAATACTTTTAAAATTATACTCTACAAACATTTTTATTTCAACCATTTAAAATATACAACCATAGATAAATATAGATTAATACTATAAATTCACCCTACACTTACATTTCTATCTGTATTACACTTAAACTTTTCACTATATTATTCATATTTTTCTCTTTGCTCTATCAAATTTTCCCCTTTACGAAGTAATCCACTATGCTCCTTCACTTATAAATCTATACTGAGCCATATAAAGGTTATAATAAACTCCTCTTTTGGCTAAAAGCTCCTCATGACTTCCCATTTCACTTATTCCACCATTTTCAACCACCATTATCTTATCGCAATCTCTAATTGTAGATAATCTATGTGCGATAACAAAGGAAGTTCTTCCTTGAAGAAGTTTTTCTATTCCTTCTTGTACTAACCTTTCAGTTTCAGTGTCAATATTTGATGTAGCTTCATCTAATATTAATATTCTAGGGTTTGCAAGTAATGCTCTCGCAAAAGATACTAATTGTCTTTGACCCAAAGAAAGTCTGGATCCTCTTTCATTCACCTCTGTTTCATATCCTTTTTCCATACGCATAATAAAATCATGGGCATTTACAGCTTTAGCTGCTTCTATTACTTCCTCATCAGTTGCATTTAACCTTCCATATCTTATATTTTCCATTATTGATGTAGAAAATAAAAATGTATCTTGAAGCATTATTCCCATCTGAGATCTATATGATTCTAATTTTACCTCCTTAATGTCTTTACCATCCACTAAAATTTTACCGTTACTAGGATCATAAAATCTACTCAACAAAGATATTATTGTTGTTTTACCAGCTCCTGTAGCACCTACTAAAGCCACTCTATCACCTTTATTAACTTTAAAGTTTACTTTACTCAAAACTTCTGAACTATTATTATAAGCAAAGCTTACATCCTTAAACTCTACTTTTCCACTTATTTTACCAATGTCAATAGCTTCTGGTATATTCTCTATATCTGGTTTTATATCTAAAATATCAAATATTCTATCAGCTGCTGCAAAATTAGTTATCATTGTATTATAAAAACTCGAAAGATTTGTTATTGGTCTCCAGAACATTCCTGTATACATCGAAAACGCGATAAGCTTCCCTATTTGTATTTCTCCTGATATAACTAATCTATACCCTACAGCAAATACTATTAAAGTTCCAACACCCCATGATAATTCAACTAATGGCCAAAATAAATCATTTAATTTTATCGCTTGCAAAAAAGCATTCTTTTCCTTCCTGACCATTTCCTTATAAGTTTTTTCTGTATCCTCCTCCTTAGCAAAAGCTTGTACAACCTTCATCCCTGAAAAATTTTCATGGGTAAATCCATTTAAGTTTGATCTTTTACTCCTAAAATCATTCCATCTTTTTCTTGATTTTGTCTCAACATAAAACATAGATATAGCTAATAAAGGAAGCAAAGTCATGCATGCAACAGCAAGTTTAAAATTCATTATCATCATAGCAATGCATACACAAATTAAACTTAACCCTTCAGGTATAACCGTCTGTATACTCTGATTGAATAAATTTTTAAGAGCATTTACATCTCCAACAACTCTTGCCAATATCTTTCCTACAGGTCTTGAATCAAAAAAATCGAAAGACAAATTCTGAATATGGCTATAAAGTTCCTTTCTTATATCTAGTAATACTGTATTAGTAACTTCAGAAATCATTTTCCATCTAATTCTTGATAAAATCCATGCAAAAGCATTTAGAGAAAGAAGAATTAAACCAATAAGTAATAAACCTTTAACATTTTCATTCTCTACATGGTTATCTATAGCAATCTGAAGTAAATAAGGATTTATAATACTACACATCATTACAAATATCATAAGCAAAATTACAATAACAGTTTTAGCTTTATGAGGTTTTAAATATATAGATAACCTTCTAACTATTTCTACTTTACTTCTTTTTAACGTTTGCTCATCTTTATTAATTGAATTACTACCCATACTATATCACCTCTTTTTCCAAAAGATTAAAATCTTTAAATTGTTCACAATATACGTTATAGTAACTACCTTTTAGTCCTAACAGCTCCTCGTGAGTTCCTCTTTCTTTTATTTTTCCATCTTCAAAATATAAAATAATATCTGCATTTTTAACTGCTGAAATTCTATGAGCAATAATAAACGTTGTGCTTTTTTCTTTTCTTTTATTCAAATTGGCTAGTAACTCATATTCAGTTTCCATATCTAAAGCTGATGTGGCATCATCTAAAATCAAAATTTCCGATTTTCTGAGTAGGGCTCTAGCTATTGATATTCTTTGCTTTTGCCCTCCTGATAACCCTATGCCTCTTTCTCCAATTTCTGTATCATAACCACTAGTCAATTCTTGTATAAAATCAAAACAACACGCAGTTTTAGATGCCTCTTCAACATCTTCAATAGTGGCTCCGCCATTACTAAATTTAATATTATTAATTATAGAGTCTGAAAATAAAAATGTATCCTGCATTACAATAGACATATTCTCCCTTAGTTTTCCTAAATCGTAATCTCTTACATCTACTCCATCTATCAGAACACTACCTTTGCAAACATCATAATACCTACCTATAAGATTTAGCATTGTCGATTTACCAGACCCCGTAGTTCCCATTAAAGCTACAGTGCTTCCTGAAGGTATCTTTAAGTTTATATCCTTAAGTACAACTTCATCATTATATTTAAAACTAACATTATCAAACTGTATTTCCCCTCTTATTTTTTCAGGTTTATAGCTATTTTCCTTACTATACACTTTTGATTTTCTATCTACTATTTTAAATATTTTCTTTGCTGAAGCATTACTTCTAGATAGTAAGTCCAATAAATTTCCTAACATTCTTAAAGGCCATATTACATTTCCTATATATCCATTAAATGCAACTAACGTTCCCAAAGTCATATTTCCCTTCATTACAAATATTCCACCAAGAACAATCATTATAACTAAAGAAATATTGGTAAGAAACTCTACTGGAGGAAAGTACTTTCCTATTACCTTTGCTTGCTTTACGTTTAAGTCATAATAGCGTTTATTCATAGATAAAAATTTTAAAATCTCATGTTTCTCTCTCGTAAAAGCTTTTACAAGTCTTACCCCTGCAATATTTTCTTCTGCGGCAGTATTTATTTCAGCCGTCTTATCACTCAACTCGTCGTAGCATTTTCCAAATTCCTTTTCAAGCTTAACACCAATAAATCCTATAGGTATCATTACTACCATGCAAATTAGGGTTAACTGCCAATTTAGGTAGAATAGTATCACTACAGAAACTACAAAATATATAACATTTTCTACAAAGAGTCTAAGTCCAAATCCTATAGTATCCCATATATTATCAACATCTTCACCTATTCTAGACATAAGCTCTCCAGTATTTATATTGTCAAAATACTTAAATTCTAATTTTTGAATATGATTGAACATACTATGCTTAATATCTTCTTGAACAAAACTAGCTAACCTATCATAAATATATTCTTTTCCATATCCTAATACAGCTTTAACTATTGATATAGCAGTAAAACATATTAAAATAGGTATTATTAAAGATTCCTTACCTCCTATTATTCCTTTATCTAAAAAAATCTTTTGTAAGTATGGACTAAACAAATCTATTCCTATAATTATAAGCATTGATATTGTTCCAAATATTAAACTTCCTTTATACTTCCATACATATTGTAAAATCCTCTTCATCCATATACACCTCACTTTTAGTAAAAAATCAAGTAAATCACTAACCCTTTAAGCTAATAATTAGTTAAATAAAGCAAAAAAAAGTCATGGATAGCCATGACTTTCAATACGTAAAAATAAAAAAAATCGCGGATATACTTCGCGATCTCATTAAGTAAATTCTTACACTTAATAAACTAATTTATTAATACCTAAAGAGACAGGGTTATACTTATAAACAAATTTAATATTTATTTTTCTTATTATTTTGATGTTATTAAAGTTGAACATAATCCTACCTCCTTTTATTTCAATATATACCAATTATATATAACACCATTCTATTTGTCAATATTTTTCAAATAAGTTTTTTTCTTCTATGTATTATCATGAATATTATTTAGCTTTAAGTTAAAAAATATAATGAATAATCTAAGAAGGGGTGATAATATTGATATCTTCAAAAAAAATTATAAAATTATTTATTCCATTATTATTAATAGCTTTAACACCTACCTTTACATACAATGTAAACGCTAGTATTGTACCAGAAAACTCTGAACTAAATTGGTATTTTGTACATAGAGGTAAAGATACACTACCTGAAGGTCCTAAAGAATCTGTAAATATTTTAAAGGATTATGATGCGTACTATCTAGGTGATACAGAAAGTAAAGTAATTTATTTAACCTTTGATGAAGGATATGAAAATGGCTATACTGAAAAAATATTAGACGTTTTAAAAGAGAAAGGTGTCCCTGCTGCTTTTTTTGTTGTAAAACCTTATATAACTCAAAATCCTGATATAGTTAAAAGAATGGCTGATGAGGGTCATTTAGTTTGCAATCACTCCTCTCATCACCCATCAATGGCTTCAATAACAGATCCCACAAAATTCCAAAATGAATTTACCGAAGTTGAAGATGCATATAGGGAAGTAGTTGGAACAGATATACCTAAATTTTTCAGACCTCCAATGGGTAAATATTCAATTAACTCTTTAAAAATGACTAAAGATTTAGGCTATAAAAGCATTTTTTGGAGTTTTGCATATAAAGATTGGCTAAAAGATGAACAACCATCAGAAGAATATGCTATAAAGAAAATTACAAACGGTGTTCATCCTGGTTGTATAATGTTATTACATGCAGTTTCTAAAACAAATACAAATATTTTAGGCACTGTAATAGACCAAATAAGAGCTGATGGATATGAATTTAAATCCCTAGATCAACTTCCTTAAAATAAAATATTAATATGACAAGCAAAAATCTCCTTGCAAAATAGCAAGGAGATTTTTAAAACATCAAACTCATTTTTATCTACTAAGATTTTTGCTTAGTATCTTTTTTATATATTGAGGATAATATTTAGTAAGTTCTGCATGACTCTCATAATGTTCTAAATCAAATTCACTCTCATAATTCAAGCTTCTTAATTCATCTATAAGTGGTTTTAAATCTGAATCAAAAGTCTCTTCCTTATCTGAATAATGAAGAAAAATCTTATTTCTATTCTCTTTGTTTATAATTAATACCTCTTTTAATAATTCATTTAATATTCTTATAGATTCTTGGCTACAATTTCCCATAATATACTTAAGAATTTCTGTATGCCCAGGTAAATTTAAATAATTCCCTAAGTTGTACTGCGGAGCACCAACCACAATATAAGTATCTTTTCTTCTAACTCCAAAGTAAAGCGCAGCATATCCACCTTTACTTGAACCAATATAAAATTCTTTATTAGGTCCTATTTTCTCACAAATATAATTAATTAAAGATTCCACATCTTTTTCTATAGCAAAATCTTTATCTTTTCCTAAATAGTAAGCTCCTCTTTCATCAAAGCCGAAATCATCTAAAATAAAAAGTTTATTACATTTAAATTCATCTAAAGTCTTAATGTAATTATATCTTGCCTTTTGACCAACTTTTGTACAAGCCGTAAAAACAATCAGCAAATCTTTTGATCCTTTTTTTTCTTCAAACAGGTATTTAATATTATATTTTTCACCACTATATGTACTTTGTTTGCATTTCATTAAATATTTAGTTTTCAAAAGGTCTATAGCCTTTTCAGCTTTTATTATTAAACTCATATCTTCTCTCCTAAACACTTTAGTTTAGCCTTCAAAACTCTCAACTATTTTACTTTTTCTTTCTAAAGATTCATTCAGAAGTTCTTTACATCTATCTAGAATAAAACTTACAGATTCTTTATTCTTTATACTAAAATAATTAACCTTTACATTAACTACCGCAGCTTCAATAGAACTATGTAAAAGAATAGCTGCCACAACACCATCAGATGCTAAATTCTTATTCCCATATTTTATAGCAAATTCAATATTTTCATAAAACTTTATTGCCTTTTCAGCAAGTTCTAGAGGAACATTCATAGAAACTATCGTATTTTCTAATATTTTTTCTCCTCGTATTTTTTTATCATCGTCTGTTTCCTTAGGTAGCTTATAACAATCCATCAAACTAGTAAAAGCATCTCTATCCTTATCCATATAAACTAATGCTTCTTGTATAAGAACTTTGCTTTCCTCTGAAAGCTTTATCATTTTTTCCTTTTGCTCAGAGTTAAGACTTTCAAAAGTTTTTTTATCTATAGTAAATGAATAAACCATAGAATTTAACGCTGATGCTAAAGCAGTTACTAACGCAGCAACACTTCCTCCACCCGGAGATGACAAATCACTTGCTAAATCACATATAAACTCATCTATTTTATAATTTTTAAAATTCATAGCTAAACCTCACCTTCTTCAACAATATCTTTGTATACAGATATTATCTTATCTGCAATAATATCTGGACTATACCTTTTAAAGCAATCTTCTCTTAACTTTTCTGGAACAAATTTTTCTTTATTAATAGTTATGTCTTTCATAGCACGAGCTAAACTATCAATATCATCAATATCTACTATATACCCATTGTCATGAGTTATTATATCCTCTGCTCCTCCATTAAAAGTTCCAATAACAGGGGTTCCACTTGCTAATGCTTCTATATACACCACTCCAAAAGTTTCATATCTAGATGGTAATACAAAAACATCTACCTTTCTCATCCACTTCGATACATCTTCTCTTGCTAATGCCCCTAAAAATGTTACCTTATCACTAATACCCTCTTCAAAAGCTAATGATTCTAACCATTTCCTCTGGCTACCATCTCCACCTATAACTAATTCATAGTTATCCATATTTTTAAATGCTTTACTGAAGCTTTTTATTAATGTATCAAAACCTTTTTCTCCTTCAAGAAAAGCTAAAGAAAAAAATCTAAACTTATTATCTACCTTTTTGTCTTTTAGCGGAAATTTTGAGAAATGAATTAGATTTCCAATTACTTTAATGTCATCACGGTTAGTTAATTTTTTCAGTTCCTTTTTCAATCCATTACCTACAACTATTAATTTTTTTGCGGTGTTATAAGAATCAACAATACTTGGAATATAGCTTTCTCTTATATAAGGACCTCTTTCAACAGAGGAATGTTCTGTTATAACTAAAGGAACATTAAACTTTTTCGACAAATACGCAGCACTAATACCACCCCACAATGATGATTGTGCATGAATTATATCAATTTTACCTTCTTTTTTTTCAATCTCTTTAAACAATTTTTCCATTCTTTTATTGAACACTTTAAACATTAATGGACTTTTAGGAATAAAATTATAATTCTTATATCTGTACGTTCTTAAGTTATCCTCTATATTAAAATATAATCCACTTTTTTCTTTAACCTTATTTATTAATGTAAGTGGCCATATCTCATTATAAGCTACTGTTATTTTAACCCCTTTATTTTGTAGTGCCAATGCCTGTTCTTTAAAAAAACTGCCATGAACTTTATTTCTTTCATTTGCATACCAAGAAGGTATAAACATTATATGCATATTGTCTACCCCCTTAATATTTTATTTAATCTTTCTGAAATATTTGCCCACTCATATTCTTTTAATGGTTTCGTTAATTTATTTTCCTTAACCAACCCAATAATTTTATTTATACCTTCTATAATTTCATCTTTGTTATTATTTACAACTATACATTTATCATTATTTAACACTACATCTTTTATAGGATCATTTTCGTCTCCTAGTATTACAAATATCCTACCTTCTGCTCCAAAATAATCGTAAATCTTTGCTGGTATTTGTTTAGAGTTCTTATTTCCAAATAAAAGTAACACCTCACTATTTAACATATAAGATAAAGCTTCTTTATAAGGAATTCTCGGTGACACATTTACATTTTCTACAGATTTTAATTTACTCTCTACAGATTTATTATCTATATTACCAAAAAATAAAATATTAATACTGTTAAATAATTCCATATCTTTTTCTTTAATTTCATTTACAGCCTCTATAAATGGATTTACATCTCTTAATTTACTAAAAATTTCACCAGCATAAACAAAATTTACTTTAAAATTATCTATTTTCTCTGGAATTCCTAAAGCTTTAATATCTCTATAAGAATTACTATCATACCCTCTAGTAAGTATGTAAGTTTTTTCTATTGGTATATTATATGTTTTAACATAATCATCCCTATTAGCTTTAGTTACAAAAATAAATCTATCTGAAAGCTCAACTACTTTCTTTTCCCAACTTCCTTCAATACTCTTTCGTATACTTCCAATACCTTCTCTTGTAGAATCTTTAAGCCAAGGATCACTCCAATATGTAACCCATTGAATATCTTTAAATTTTTCTTTTATCTTTAAAGCACATATATGACTTGATGGTGGCTCATGCATTGAAAAAATAGCATCATAATTATTTTTCTTAACTAATTCAATCCCATACTTAGATGCTTTTCTAGCCCAATTTAAATACATATCAGGTATTGCTACTATATTTTTTGCTCTTTTTATAGTATTTTTTATGAAATTACTATCTTTTTTAGCATTTTCATCTTCTATTTTTTTAAGAGACTTTTTAGGCATTATCTTTTCAAAAATCTTACCTCCAGATATAATATGAAGTTTAACTTTTTCATCTAACATCTTTAAAATATATTCATCATAATAAATTGAGTTTTCTGGAAAGTTAACTGTTAATAAATCAACTTCATTATCTTTAGCTAAGTTATTCAAATATTGTAACGTTTCTATAGAAGCAGAGTTATTTATTAAAGGAGAATAACAAGCAATAAATAATATCTTCATACTCTATCTAACCTCTTTTCTTACAAACTTATTAAGTACCATATCTAATATTTCTTTTAACTCTTTAACCCTTAGCACAATACATCCTGTAAAGAAGACTATACTTCCAATAGCACCATCTATAAGTAAGACTATAAAAGGATTACTTATACCTAAGAAATTATTAACTATCTTCACTATAAATATCATAATAAATGCAGATAAAGTAATCTTAGATAAACTTTTTAACATATTACTTAAATCAATGTTTCCTATAACCTTCTTAGTGGAATAGAATAGTAAAATTGCAGTTACAGCTGATGCTATAGACGAAGCTATTGCAACACCTAACAAACCAATCTTTCTTGATAATGTAATACTTAAAGTTATATTAACTACAACTCCTATAATTCCATTTATAGTAGTTATCTTTGTTTTTTGCATAGAGAATAGTGATGAATTTAGTATATCTCGCACTCCCAAAAATGGAATTTGCATTGAATATCCTAAAAGAGCTATAGATGTTAATGTAATGGCACTAGCCCCAAACTGATTTCTTCCATAAAAGGCTGTTACTATTTCTTTATTTAATAGTATTATGGCAAAAGCAATAGGAATTAGTAATAAAGAAATTATAACTATTGATTTACATAAATATGCAAGAAACCCTTCATTATCTCCCTCATTTAATTTATTGCTCATAACAGGGTATAATACTGATACTATAGATGTAGTTATAGCAGTATTTATAAATATAATTATCTTTTGAGCATAATCTAATGCTGACATAGACCCCACATCTAAAGTAGAAGATATATTTAAGTCAACTATCATATTTAAAGAATTAGCTCCAGCTCCAATAATTACTGGCACAACTAATATCAATACTCTTCTTATCCTCTCATCTTTTAAATTTATATGAGGAATAATTCTATAGCCTTCCTTGTAAAGTGCTGGAATTTGAACTACTACACGTAAGAAATTTCCTATTACATTGGCTATAGTTAACCCTAATATACTTATGTCCTTAAATAGAACTAAATAAATTATCATAGGTAAGTTTAAGAATAATCCTAAAATTGAAGGTAATATAAACTTTTCGCAAACCTGAAGCATAGAAAGAAAACAAACATTTACCGATAAAAATAATAAGTTAATTAAACTAATCCTTGTTAATGTAATCGCTAAACTCATTCTTTCTTCGTCAAAGCCTGTCGCTACAACCCTAACTAAATCTTTTGTAAATATAAGTCCAAATACTAATAGCAATACTGAAATAGCTGAGAGAATGCTTATTATATTATTAGAGAACTTAAACATTTCCTCCTTACCTTTTTCGTATTTAACTTTACTTATCATCGGTATAAATACAGTAGATATTGCTAGACCTATAATAGTAAATAGATTATCAGGAATTGAAACAGCTGCTTTATAAGCATCAGTATATACTCCTGCTCCAAAATTAGAAGCAACTAAAATATCTCTAACCATCCCTAAAACTCTACTAAGCAAAGTAACAATCATTACAACAAAAGTAGCTTTAAAAATTTTATTTCCTTTCATTAGTTGCTCCTCTATCTTTCACAACAAGCCATAAAAACTTTGGAATACTTCCAAGCCTTTTAATTCTAAAAGGTTCTTTTATAACCCTATATGCCCATTCCATACCTATATTAATCATCCAGCTTGGAGCTCTTTTTACTTTGTCACCTATTACATCAAAACTTCCACCTACACCCATAAAAATTTTCACAGGAAGGTCATTCATATACTTAACTATAAATTTTTCTTGTCTTGGGCATCCCATAGCAACAAATAACGCTAAAGGCTTTTTATCCTTTATATCATTTATTATTTCATCTGCATTTTCAATTTCAAAAAATCCATTTCTAGCACCAACTATATTTAGCCTTGGGTATTCTATTAAAAGTTTATCTACACAAGCATCTAAACTCTCTTGCGAAGCACCTAAAAGATAAACTCCCTCTTCATTTTCTTCACATCTTTTAATTATTTCCTTCATTAATTCTATTCCAGCAATTTTTTCTTTTACTGGCGTTTTTAAGATCTTACCTGAAATCTGAGTTCCTACTCCATCTGGAATAATAAGTGCTTCATCCGACTTAAAATTTTCTAATATCTTTTTGTTTTTAAGTCCAGTATATAAAACCTCTGGATTTCCTGATATAATATGGACTTTATTATAAACAAACACCTTATCTAGACATTCTTTTTTACTTCCTGCAAAGACCTTATACCCTAAAATATCTATATATCCCTCTCTGTTTTCTATCATATAGCATTCCTCTTTAAATTACTTATTTTTTTATAACTTCCTCTATTTGTTTTACTATTTCATCTTCTGGATTAAGTTTCTTAGCTATTTCTAAATGTATCTTAGCATTCTCCTCATCACCTATATTTAAGTAACACATTATAATATTAGTGCAAATTTCTACATCTCTAGATGCTTCAAAAGCCTTTTTAAACAAATCAATAGCTTTTTGATATTCTCCAATACAAGCATAGTTAAGTCCAAGCTCTACTACTACCTCAAGAATACCACTTTCTCTTCTTATACTTTCTTCCAAATAATATATAGCCTTATCATAATTTTCTAACTTTCTAAAGGCCATCCCTAAGTAATAGTAAAGTAATGGATTCTCCTCAAAATCATTAGCTAATCTTAATAGTATCTCTATTGATTTTGTTGGATTATTTTCTAATAAAGCTATTGCTTTCTCATAATCAGCAATATTATTAATGTCATCATTTAAAACTTGTATTTCTGCAGTTTCTTTTCCACCTTTATTAAAATACTCATTTAACGCTACTCTTGCAGCTTCAAACTCACCTTTTTCCTTTAATATCATAGCTTTATATAAGTAGCTTTCTGGAATCTTCAACAATCTTTCTTCTGCATATTCTATATCACCCATAAGAATTTCACTAAAAGCACTATCTTTTTCTCTTATAGCTTCACCTACTAATAAAAGCTTTTTATAAACATCTAAATCTTTTGAATATCTATAGTAACCTTTTAATAAAAGATATCCATTTAAAAGTTCATCCTTTTCTATAGCTTTACTTATTAAAGATTTTATACAATTCTCTGTATCTTTTATATAATCTAATATAAGCTCATAATCCTCATTGAACCTTAAATTCTCATCGCAACCTATAGCTGTAAACATCCCTTCTATAAAACAGTATATAGGAATATTTTTTAATTTTATTTCATTTTGTATATTTGAACTTATATATTTTGAATCTATTGGCATATATAATTCTTTATTTCTTAATGTTACATATTCAGGTATACCTATATTTTCTTTAAAACCCTTAATATTCATCTCTAAAAATAAAAGCTTACCTAATTTTTCTTTAATCATTGCATTATAATCCATGTATTACACTCCTCTAGTAGATTATTTCTTTTATCATAATACATTATTCCTATAAAACTTTCAAATAAAACCAATAAATATGATAAAAAGCTACCAGTTTCCCAGTAGCTTTAATTATTACACTAATTTAGTTGTAATATCTCAGTTTAAAATATAAACCATTAATTAAACTAACTTTTCATTAACTATTGTCATAACACGTTCTTTAAAACTTGCTATTTTCTCAGCAGAATCTTCTAATCCTGTTCCTTTAATAGCTAGATATATTTTCATCTTTGGCTCAGTACCTGAAGGTCTTACAACAAACCATGAACCATTATCTAATATAAACTTAAGAACATTAGACTTCGGTAAGTTAATTTCTTTCTCTGTATTATTAACTAAATCTTCTTCTTTGCTTAGTCTGTAATCTAACTTAGTATTAACCTTAACTCCATCAACATCAGTTAAGCTTGAGTTTCTTAATGAATCTATACATTGCGCTATTTTTTCTTGACCTTCTTTACCTTTTAGTTCTATAGATATTAAGTCTTCTTTAAAGAATCCAAATTCTTTATAAAGGTCAATTAATGCATCATAAAGACTCATTCCTTTTTCTTTATAATAAAGAGTCATTTCTGCAATTAGCATAGAAGCTATTACAGCATCTTTATCTCTTACAAATTCACCTGCTAAATAACCATAGCTTTCTTCAAATCCAAATAGATATTTTCTATCTCCCGCTTCACCAAACTCTCTTATTTTTTCACCTATATATTTAAATCCAGTTAAAACATCCATAACTTCAATGTTATATGCTTTAGCTATTTCTTTTACACCTTCTGAAGTAACAATAGTTTTAACTATAACCCCATTTTCAGGTAATCTATTCTCTTCTTTTAGAGCTGATAAAATATAGTTACTTAATAATAGTCCTGTTTGGTTACCAGTTAACACTTGATATTCACCATTGCTATCTTTAACAACTACACCAATTCTATCTGCATCTGGGTCTGTTCCAAATATTATATCTGGATTAGATTCTTTAGCCATTTCTAAAGCTAATCTAAACACCTTTGGATCTTCTGGATTCGGATATGGCGCTGTTGGAAAGTTTCCATCTGGCATCTCTTGCTCTTTAACAACTTCAACATTTTCATATCCAAGTTCTTTTAAAACTCTTCTTACAGGCATATTTCCACTACCATGTATTGGAGTGTATATAACTTTTAAATCCTTCGCTTTAGTAGCTACTAAATCTTTTCTTATTGTTAATGATTTAACTTCTTCTATATAAGCCTTATCAACTTCTTCTCCTATATATACTAAAAGCCCTTTATTTATTGCTTCATCTTTTGATACTAATTTAATTTGATTAAAATCTGAAACATTGTTTACTTCATTAATTATTATGTTAGCCTTCTCATCAGTTACTTGTCCACCGAATTCATCATAAACTTTATATCCATTATAAATCTTCGGATTGTGAGAAGCAGTTATAACTATTCCACCCTTACACTCTAAATGTCTAACTGTATATGAAAGCATTGGTGTAGGTCTTAAACTTTCAAATAAATATACCTTTATATTATTAGCACAAAGTGTTAATGCTGCAGATTCAGCAAATTCCTTTGACATATTTCTTGAATCATAAGCTATAGCTATTGATGGGTTCTCAAATGAATTATTTAAATAATTAGCAAACCCTTGTGTAGCTTTAGAAACTGTATGAACATTCATTCTGTTAGTACCGGCTCCTATAACCCCTCTTAATCCGCCAGTACCAAAGTCTAAATCTTTATAAAATCTATCTTCAATTTCTTTTTCATCTGTAACACTTCTTAATTCTTCTTTAATTTCTTCATTTATGTCTTTTGAGTTTAACCATAAATTATATTTTTCTTTGTATGCCATACCTATCCCTCCTAAACGTTATCTCGTATATTATATAACATTTTGGGAAATTTTTAAAGAAAAAGTATGAGCTTAATACTAATTATTACTATTAAGCTCATACTACTAATTTTATTCTGCTTCTTCTTGTGCTAAATCCATATCATCTGATACAGTCTTTCTTTCATAGCTTACAGCTGCTATTACAGAATTCAAATCATCTAATATAGATATTTCTGATGCAACTTCCAAATCTCCAAGTTTATATACAGCTCCAACTGTTCCAGATCCAACATTTAAATTTATATATTTAGGTAGAGAATCTACAGAACATTCGATCTTTACACTATCTTTTTCCTTTTGTAATACTGAACCTCTACGATTTATATATTCTTCTCCTATATAATGTATTGGTACAGATGAAATAATTTTATCCTTACCTTTTAACTCTTCTAAATCTAAATGTATAATTTTATTAGTAGCAGGATCTCTTTGCACCTCTTTAATTAAAGCTTTATGATTTTCTCCATTTAAAAGAACATCAATTATTCCATGCTCACCAGTTGATGCTATTTCGTGAACTAATTCTAAGTCTCCTACTTCAAACATAAAATTATTTATAGCTTTTCCATATAGTACTCCAGGAATATTCCCACTTTTTCTAGCCTTCTTAGCACTATTGGGTACATTTTTATCTCTCATTTTTAATTCTAAATTTGACAAAATAATTCCTCCTATCGATAAAACTCTCTTGAATATTCTTAACAAAAAAACTATCTTTTATTCATTTCCTTTAGCTTTATCCAATAAAACAATATATTTCTATAAAATTACCTTCCAAATTTGAGTTTTAAATTTTTCGCAGAGATTTTTACCTTATTTTTACAAATAAATTTCACAATACGAAATTATTTATATGTATCTATAGCTAAAATTTTTAAATATAATCTCTATAAATATGCTTTTTTATCTTTTTTTATCATTTTCTCATGTAACAACTCGTTTTTTTCGTACTATATTATAATTAGGGTTTCAATTTATGAAATATTTTTTATAGACAAAAAAATTTTTTATGATAGAATTAACTCGTTAAATAATTTTTTGTGAAAGGGGGACAATATTATAGAACAATATTTTATAATAAAACTTAAAAGCGCCAGAACTTAAGTGTGACAAGCCTTACTAATAAATAAAAGCTTTGGTAATAAAAATTAGTAAGCTCAAAAAATCGTAGATTTGGATTTTTTTAAACTGCTCAGCTTATGCCGAGTGATGTAGGCGAACTGAATCTAAGATTTTTCATATAAAGTCTCAGTATAAAACTGAGTAAGTTCGCCTATCCAAATTAAAATTTGGAGGCTCACTTAAGTTGACGAGGATGGGGAGTATCGAATTCTTCGGCGGGTGCCCCACGGTATCGCACTACCGTTAACAGTTAGTAAATCTACAAAGTGATTTGTAGGACAACACTAACTTGGTGTTAAAACCACCTATTGGTTTTGGAACTATAGGGATAGTATACCCTTTTTTCAAAACAATAGTCATAACTTAATTATAATAAGGAATAGGAAGGAAGATTAAATTTATGTGCGGAATAGTTGGATATGTAGGAAATAGACAAGCATCTTCTATATTAGTAGAAGGATTATCAAAATTAGAATATAGAGGTTATGACTCTGCAGGTATTGCAGTATTAAATAACAACGAAATTGAAGTTAGAAAATTTAAAGGTCGTCTTCAAAACCTTGCAAATAGCTTAAATGAAAAACCTATAAACGGTAATATTGGAATTGGGCATACAAGATGGGCTACTCACGGCGAGCCATCAGATGTTAACTCTCACCCACATTCTAATGCTAATGTAACTTTAAGTGTTGTTCATAATGGGATAATAGAAAATTATATAAAATTAAGAGAATGGTTAACTTCTAAAGGATATACTTTTTTCTCAGAAACTGATACAGAAGTAATACCAAACCTAATAGATTTTTATTATGAAGGTGATTTATTTGATGCTGTAGTAAAAGCAACTTCAAAATTAGAAGGAAGCTTTGCTATAGGTGTTGTAAATAAAAACGAACCTGATAAGCTTATAGCCGTAAGAAAAGATAGTCCACTAATAGTTGGATTAGGTAATGATGAGTTCTTTATAGCATCTGATATCCCAGCAGTTTTAAACTACACTAGAAATATTTATCTTTTAGAAGATAAAGAATTTGTTATATTAACAAAAGATGGTGTAGAACTTAGAACTGAAGAAGGCGAAAAAATTGAAAAAGAAATTTATCATGTCACTTGGAATGTAGATGCAGCAGAAAAAGGTGGATATGAAGACTTTATGTTAAAAGAAATCCACGAGCAACCAAAAGCTGTTAAAGATACATTACTAGGTAAAATAGCCTTAAATAAAGAAATAACTCTTGATAATATAACCTTCACTAAAGAAGAGCTTGAAAACTTTGATAAAATATATATAGTAGCTTGTGGTACTGCCTATCATGCAGGTGTAGTTGGTAAAACAGTTATCGAAAAACTAGCTAAAATTCCTGTTGAAGTTGATATAGCTTCAGAATTTAGATATAGAGACCCTATGATTACAGATAAAACTTTAATAATTGTAGTTTCTCAATCTGGTGAAACCGCTGATACACTAGCAGTATTAAGAGATGGTAAAAAGCAAGGAGCTAGAATATTAGCAATAACTAATGTTGTTGGATCATCTGTTTCAAGAGAGGCTGATGACGTATTCTATACTTTAGCCGGTCCTGAGATCGCAGTTGCTTCAACAAAAGCATATGTTACTCAATTAGCAGCTTTCTATATTCTTGGATTATACTTTGCATCTTTAAAGAATACTTTATGTATTGAAGAAATCGAAACTATTAAATCAGAATTGTTACAAATTCCAGATAAAATAGAAAGAGCTCTTAATATGAAAGATTCATTACAAAAATTCGCATCATCTCATTATAATCACAAAGATATGTACTTCTTAGGTAGAGGGCTTGATTATGCCGTTGCAATGGAAGGTTCATTAAAGCTAAAAGAAATATCTTATATTCATTGTGATGCATACGCTGCTGGTGAATTAAAGCATGGTCCTATTGCTCTAATAGAAAAAGATACTGCTGTTATTACTCTTTTAACACAAGAATACTTAAAGGATAAAATGATTAGTAATGTTAGAGAAGTATCAACAAGAGGCGGTAATATATTTGCTGTTGTTAATGAAGGTGATACTATAGCTAGAGAAGTTTGTGATGATTTAGTTTATATTCCAAAAACTATTGATTTATTGACTCCACTTGTAAGTGTAATTCCACTTCAACTTATCTCTTACTATATAGCTAAACAAAAGGGTTGTGACGTTGATAAACCAAGAAACTTAGCTAAATCTGTAACAGTTGAGTAGTATTGTGGGGGTATTAAAATGCAAGAAGAAGTATTGAGACTTTTAAACCAATATAAAGAGACTGAAACTATAATGACACAATATATTAATCTATTAAATGAGAAAGATTATGCTCAAGGTAAAATAGATTTAATAAAAACAATAATTGCTGATTTAGAAAATTTATTAAAAGTATCTAATTAGATAAAAAGAGTTAGGGAAATAATTCCCTAACTCTTTTAAATTTGTATCTATTTAATTACAGTTGATAAAAACTTTCTTAGCTCTAGATCTAAAGAATTCTCTTTTAAGTACACTAGTCTATAATTTATTTCGTCATCTTCTTTATTTAAAGAATAGTAGCTTACAGCGGCTTTTACTCTAATATCATCTGATACATTAGTAAAGTCTATAATTCCCTTTTCGCCCTTTAATATTAAATTAGCTTCTAATTTTCCATCATAAAGTGCTAAAATCTTAAAAAATATAAGATCGTCTTCTATATATTTTCCTCTTAAGTTAACTCTGTTAATTACAGTATCATAAGCATATTCTAAATTGTTCTCAAGTAAATATTTTTTAAAATATAATTCTAATAATCTATCTACCTTTGTACTATTTTTAATTTGAGATAAGAAGTTTAAAACTCTAATTATCTCATCTTCTCTTAATGGTTTCATAATGTATATTATTGAATCAATTATCTTTTGTCTTTCAATATCCTTTGCAGCAAGTTTACAAAGCAAGTTAATTGCTTTAAAGCTTACTTCCGATGGCATTACAGATATCTTTAGCAACTCATCAACACCATATTCACCAAACCCATATATAATAGTTAACACTGCATTTTCAACTATTTTACCCCATTGACCTAACTCTTCATACTTCATCTTCATTCTTTGAGGCTTAGATACTCTTCCCTTTAAATAATCTTTAAGGAGTTCAACATTCTTCACCCCAATAGCTCTTGTAGCCTCATTAACTGTTTCCTGTACTGATTCGAAATCTCTATAATTTTCTATTACCTTTAGAATTTCTTCAGTAATTATATAATCTAATCTTTCAGGTGATATCTCTTCAAAAGTTTGTTCAACTTCTTTTGAGCTTATCTCCTCAAAGCTTTCTTCTATTTTAAAATTATATTGAACGCTTTCTTCTTTTCTTATTTCGTAATCATCTATATAATTATCATCATCATTTATGTATTCTACATCTTCTTCATCATCTACATTTCTATGATTTTTATTCTTAAAAAAATCAAATATCCCCATTTATTTTCCTCCTATATCATTTTCACTCATAACAAAAACCCCATTTTTAACTAATATTTCTGCTGTAATCCCTCTCCCTTTTATTTTCTTTCCTGTAAATGTGCCATCATAAACATAATTCACACCACAAGACGGACTACCATCTTTTAATATAGCACCTTCTATATTAAGCTTCTTAGCAATTTCTTCAACTTCATTTGCACCTTTTACAAACTCTTCTGTAACATCCCTTCCATCTTTAGTAAATATTTTGCCTTCTCTTTTTAATATATCCTCAGCTTTTTGGATCATTTCGCTTGGAATTCTAGGTGTAGGCAATCCCCCTAATTGTTCAGGACAAATAAGTATTGCTTTACCACTTTTAAATAGATCATCGCAATATTTAGAATAATTATTACCGCCATTATATTTACAATTTACTCCACACAAACAAGCACTAATTAAATACATATACTATCCCTCCAATATACTACAATTATAGCATACTCTAATTCTCTTTTAAATTACATAATAACTAATTTTAAGATAAAAATTGGAGTAAAGATATAAGAAAATCTTTACCCCAATATATGCCTACTTTAATTCAACTATAGTTACGCCATCTCCACCTTCACCATATACACCTAATCTATATGATTTAACATGTGGATGTCTTTTCAACATATCATTTATAGCTTTTCTAAGAACTCCTGTACCCTTCCCATGAACTACAGTAACTTCGCCTAGATTAGCCATATATGCTTCATCTAAATACTTATCAGTTCTATAACATGCCTCTTCTGCATCCATTCCTCTTAAGTCAATTCTACTTTCAACAGATTTCAAATTCAATTTTAATTCTCTCTTCTTTTTCTCTTTTTTTGCAGGAGTAACTTCAACTTTTCTTAAATCTTTTAATTTAACATTTATTTTCATTATACCAGCTTCAACTTGAACTTCACCTTTATTATCAGGCATTGAAATTACTATAACACGTTGATTTAAAGATGGTAAGAATGCTTCCATTCCAAGTGTAACTTTTTTTAAAGGTTCTCCATTATTTTCTCTTACTTTAACCATTGCAGCTTCTTTTTCTTCAAGACTTTCTTTAAGTTTTCGTCTTTCTGCCTCAAGCCTATTTCTTCCGCCTTCTGCAATTCCCATTTTCTCAAGCTCTCTCATAGCCTTAACTATTTCATCAGCTTCATCTTTTGCTTTGCTTATTATCTCTTTAGCTTCTCTTCTCGCTTCGTCGTAAGCCTTATCTCTGACCTTATCTAACTTCTGAAGTTTTTCTTCATATTTCTTTTTAAGATCTTCTGCTTCTTCTTTTATTCGTTTTGCTTCCCTAGCATCTTTATTAGCAATTATACTCTTTTCTTGTAAATCTCTAATAAGATC
This sequence comes from Clostridium hominis, assembly GCF_014287825.1. NCBI lineage: Bacteria > Bacillati > Bacillota > Clostridia > Eubacteriales > Clostridiaceae > Clostridium > Clostridium hominis. The sequence continues at coordinate 203,647 of NZ_JACOOO010000001.1, read as the reverse complement.
TTCAAATTGAAGATTTTCTTTTGACATATAATCCTTAGCTTTTACTATAACATCTTCACCTAATCCAAGTCTTTTAGAAATCTCAAATGCATTTGACTTTCCTGGAATACCAATTAATAATCTATAAGTCGGCTTTAAAGTCTCTACATCAAATTCTACAGAAGAATTTTCTACACCTACAGTTCTAAGGGCATATCCTTTTAATTCACTATAATGAGTTGTAGCAATTAATCTAGCCCCTCTATTTTTTAGTGTTTCAATTACCGCTACTGCTAAAGCAGCCCCTTCTGTTGGATCAGTTCCTGAACCTAATTCATCAAATAAAACTAATGAATCTTTATCAGCTTCTTCTAAAATTGATACTATATTAGTCATATGTGATGAGAATGTTGATAAAGACTGTTCTATACTTTGCTCATCACCAATATCTGCAAAGATTTCATTAAAGAATGCAACTGCTGATCCGTCTCTTGCTGGTATTAATAATCCACTTAATGCCATAAGATGTAAAAGTCCCACTGTTTTTAAAGTTACTGTTTTACCACCTGTATTAGGCCCAGTTATCATAAGAGTTGTAAACTCTTCTCCTAAATATATATCTGATGGAACTACCACCTTAGGATCTATAAGTGGATGCTTTCCTCCAATTATATCAAAACTTCTATCATCTCTTACTGCTGGGATTACAGCATTCAATTTCGATGCATATTTTCCCTTTGCGAAGATAAAATCTAACTCAGTTAAGATTTTGTAATTATTCTTTGCTTCTTCAAAGTTTTCATATACTTTTGCAGAAAGCTCAGATAATATTCTTTCTATTTCAGCTTTTTCTTTAAGCATTAGCTCTTTTATTTCATTATTTAAATTAACTAAACTCATTGGTTCTATAAAAAGAGTAGCCCCAGTAGAACTTTGATCATGTACTAACCCTGGTACAGCTCCTTTGTATTCAGCTTTAACAGGTATTACATATCTATCTCCTCTCATAGTATATAGAGAATCTTGTAGATATTTTGAATTTGATCTAACTATAGAATTAATCTTTTCTCTTACTGAAGAGTTTTTTTCTTTTAAACTTCTTCGTATTCCATATAAAGTTCCACTAGCTTTATCACTTATTTCTTCTTCTGAAACTATAGCATTTTCAATATCACTTTCTAACTTTTTAAGAGGTGTAAGAACGAACGCTAAGTCTTCTAAATGTTTATAAGATACCTCATCATCTTTTCTTTCAATATACTCCTTAAAACGTCTAGAACATCTAAGCATGCCACCAACTCTTAAAAGTTGACCTGCCGTTAATACCCCACCTTTTCCAGCTCTTTCTAGAGCTTCTCTTGTATCAAATAGCCCCTCAAAAGGTGGAGCACCTTTTCTTATAAGAATATCTAAAGCTTCATTACTCTCTTCAAGCTTATTCTTTACTTCGTAAATAGACTTATAAGGTGTAAGTTGCTCTACTAATCTTTTACCACTTTCTGTTATTGCATATGTTTTTAATTTATCTTTAACTTTATTAAATTCTAGTACTCTTAGAGTTTTTTCCTTCATAACTCTCTCCTTATTTACCTACAAAATTTACTTATCTTATCATTATATTCCTTTCTACTCCAAGCACTTATGACTATAGAAAGTATCGCAAAAATAACTGCAACTATACTTATAATATTTTCATACCTATTTCCTGCACCAGTAAACGTAGATATTAATATTAAAAACACTCCAATCATTAATGCTATTAAAATTATATTTTTCTTCCAAAAACTTTTTAATACTGTTGTAGCTTTGATTTTATTATTTCTATCAAGGCTCTTAAACCAATCTTTACTTATTAACTTATTAGAATCTATCATTTCATATATACTGAAGATACATCCTATAACAAGCGCTAATATAGCAATTATTTTCATAAATTAATCCTCTTACTCTATTCCTCTTCTAAATTGTCCCTTTGTATAATCTTTACTATCGAATTTTAATTTGTTTTTATAAATATTATATATATTCTTTACTTCTTCATAGCTTTCATCTCTAAAATCAAACCTTAAAGATGTTACTCCAAATTCTTTTATAGAATCTATTTCGTCAAATAAATTTAAAGGAACTGGATTTAATATATAACTTCTACAATAAAGATCAGTCATAACTCTTAATCTTTCATTTACTCTATCAATAAGTGTAAATCTATCTTTTGCACAGGCAATGTTGCATTTCTTTTCAGAATCCTTCCCACCAAAAGTACTTCCTATTGGACAATACTCACTTATCATTAACTCTGGCTTACCATAAACTATCATTGCCATATTTCCTTTTGCTTTTTTAGCTAAAGCTTTTATTTCTCCTCTATTAAGCTCTAGACTTAAAGTTGGTAATGACATATCTTTTTGATAGAACTTTAAGCTTTCTGAATTCATAATATTAAGCTTATAATCGCCAATTATATATAATTGGTCTTTAAATACGTTAACTATACCTACATTAGAACTAACTATCCCCTTTATATAAGGTTTGACTTTATTTATAGTCTCACATATAGAGCTAAACTCTTCTTTAACTATTGTAGATGTCTTTATATAAAATCTTATATTATCTCCATACTTTTGACTTAACTCTATTAAATCCTTTGATCTTAAAGCTCCTAACTCTCTACTAAATAAATCAAAAGCTATATCTTTAGCTCCGCACTCTATTAAAGCATCTGCCTGTTCTCTTGTGATACAACTAAATATTTCTTCTATATTTTCCTTATTTATTACACTATCTTTGTGATTTTCTTTTGCTGGCCTTCTTCTTCTATAACTTTTACTTATAGCTTTAGCTATAGATTCTAAGGCATCTCTTCTTAAGTTATTTAAATCTGATACTCTTAAAAATCCATCTTCAAAACTTTCAAAATTTACTTTATCAAACTTAAATGGAACATCTCCTGACTTTTTAAGAGCCTCTTCTATTCTCTCTTTATCTAAAGGTCTTTTCTCAGCTTTTTGAACTACTTCACCTAAGAATTTGTAATCTTTCCCTTTATAAGTAACCTCTAAAGAGAACGGTTTATCAACTTCAAAATTCACTTTAGCTTCTAATGGTATCTTTTTATAAAATGGCTTTAAATATCCTTCTAATTCATCAAACAATTCTTTATTTAAGCTCTTGAATAATTCATCACCTTTTTTATAATCTATTGGAAATACCTTTACTTTATCTCCTCTTTTACCTTCTTTAACTTCTTTTCCATTTAAAAGTATTTTACTTAATGTAAATCCTTTATCCCTATATCTAACACCATCACCTAATTTAATGTCTTCTTTTAATATAACCTCTCCATTATTATCTACTTTGCCTAGTGGAACTCCAGCATTCTTTGGAGAATTGTAACTCATCATATCCTTACCCGTATCTTTTTGTAAGAATGCTTTTGTAAATCCACTTCTATTAAACAATTGTAAAAGCTGTCTCTTTCCAGCCTGACTATCATATTTTGAATTAAACAAAGCCTTATCTACAGCTTTCCTATAGTTATCGACTACCCCGGCTACGTATTCAGCCCTTTTCATTCTACCTTCAATTTTTAATGAATATGTTCCTGTATTTATAACTTCATTAACATCTTCAATTGTACACATGTCCTTAGGACTTAATAGGTACCCTCTTTTTTCACCAGTCTTCTCACCTTTTAATGTATATTCCATTCTACATGGTTGAGCACACCTACCTCTATTACCGCTTCTTCCGCCGATTATAGAGCTCATTAAACATTGTCCAGAATAGCTTATACATAATGCTCCATGTACAAACATTTCTGTTTCAATTGCTAAATCCTTAGATATATATCTAATTTCATCTAAGCTTAACTCCCTTGATAAAACAATTCTATGGAATCCTTTATCTTTAAAATATAATGCTGCCTCACCATTATGAACTGTTAATTGGGTAGATGCATGTAACTCAAAATCTTTAAATTCTTCTCTTATTCTCTTTAACAATCCAACATCCTGTATAATTAATGCATCAACACCTATTTCATATAGAAATCCTACATATTTTACCGCTTCTTCGATTTCATTTTCTTTAAGAATAGTATTTAAAGTTACATATACTTTTATATTATAACTATGTGCATAATCTATAGCTTTTATCATATTATCATTATCAAAATTTGATGCATATGCTCTTGCTGAAAACTTATTTCCTCCAAGATATATTGCATCAGCACCTTTGTTTATTGCTGCATAAAGACTTTCCATACTGCCAGCTGGTGCTAAAACTTCTACTTTATTCATAAGACTCTCTCCTATATAATCTAAATTTACTCTTTTGTTTATTTTGTACTTATTTTGTTATATCATAAATACATTTACTTTTCCATCTTAAACTTAATTAAACACTAAAAGAAAAGCCTATCCGCAATAGGACAGGCTCTTATCTTAGTAGTGGGTTTTTAATTTTTTTCTCTATTGCAAGGCTAAAATTAGCATCATTTAATTTTTTTTCTAAATCCAATAATTTATACCTTGAATTTTGTAGCTTAAACTTTAATTCTTTATTATTCTTTTTAAGAACATCTTTTTCATTTTCAATGCTATTTATTCTACTCTTTAGTCTTTTAACTTCGTCACTATTATACTTGCATTCTTCTATTTCTTTTTCTTTTAATATTATTGAATCTTTTAAATAAGTTTCACTTTTTTGTAACTCTTCATTTTTCAAGTTAAGTAAATTAACCTTTTGCTCTTTTTCATCTAAAGCTTTCTTTAACTCTTCTACCTCTTTATCAAAAGACTCTGTTAAGTTTTCTTTTTCATGATTAAAATTTTGTTTTAACTCTTCTTTTTGTATAGCAAAATTATTTTGTAGTTCTTCCTTTTCAGCTTGTAGCTTTTGTTTTGTTTCTTCTAATTCTTTATGCAAAGTATCTATTGTACTATAAAGATTATCAACATCTTTAATTTTGTCTTCCATAGAGCAAATAATATTTTTTAAATTATCTACCTCATTGTTTTTTATCTTATTATACTCTTCAGACTCTACTTTGACTTCTTTAAGCCTTTCTTTTAAAGCAACGCACTTTTCCTCTAAAGAATTTTTTCTTTTTACTAAATCTTCATTATCTAATTCACATTTAAAATATTCATCAGCTATATTTAATGCAGATAATACAGCAACAGCTGTGGTACTTAACTTACTATTATTGGCAGATATCTCTCTAAACTTACCATCAACATATTCTGCTACTGCTAATAAATATTTTTCATTTTCTTTTCCTTTTAAATTATATTCCACACCATTTATCTTAACCGTTACCGTGTTCATTTTGCACCCCTCGTTTACTATAATTATTTATATTATACCATATTAAGCTTTAAATAACTATACTTTCCTTAGTTAATGCCACAGTTTAGGGGATTATTTGATAAATTTTATTAAGCTTGTTATACTTTCATTGAGGTGTTTATATTGAACTATAATTATTTATTGAAAAATTGTACTCTTTGTATAAGAAACTGTAAAATAGATAGACTTAATGGGCAAGTAGGAGTCTGTAATTCTACAGACACTTTAAAAATAGCAAGAGCTAAACTTCATCATTGGGAAGAGCCTTGCATTTCTGGATCTAATGGATCTGGTACAGTTTTTTTCTCTAACTGCAACTTAAAATGCGTTTTTTGTCAAAATCATTCAATATCTCAAGAAGGAAATGGACTTGAAATTTCTATAAACAGATTATCAGAAATATTTTTAGAGCTTCAATCTCAAGGCGCTCACAATATCAACTTAGTTACACCAACTCATTATGTTCCACAAATAATTGAGGCTCTTAAAATTTCTAAAAGTAATGGGCTTACAATACCTATACTTTATAATACTAATTCATTTGATTCTCCAGAAACAATAAAGTTACTAAATGGTTATATAGATGTGTATCTGCCTGATTTTAAATACTTTGATGATAAATATTCAATTGCTTACTCAAAGGCTCCAGGCTATAGCAAGAATGTATTAGAAGTTATAAAAGAAATGGTTTCTCAAGTAGGTGAACCTCAATTTAAAGACGGCATAATTCAAAAAGGCGTTATAGTAAGACATTTATTATTACCAGGACTTCTTTTTGACTCCAAAAAAGTTATAGATAATCTTTATAACAACTTTGGTGATAATATCTATATATCCTTTATGAATCAATATACCCCTTTATATAACGCTAAAAATTATCCAGAAATAAATAAACCAATTAATCCTAAAATTTACGATTCACTTATAAATTACGCAGTAAATATAGGCGTTAAAAATGGATTTATTCAAGAAGAAGGAACTAACTCAGAAAACTATGTTCCTAGCTTTAAAAATGAAGGAGTAAAATCTATAGACAGTTAACAATTAAAATTTAATGGTTTATAATTAATGAAAAAAGTCAGCAAAGGCTGACTTTTTTTAATTTCTAATTCTTAATTATGGGTTAAACTATTCCCATTTTGCTAATAACCCCATCTAATAAAGCTTTCTTCTTTTGATTTAAGTATTCTCCATAATACTTTTCCTCTTCTCCAAATAATAATGATTCTATAATCTTACTATCAATTTCTTTTAAAATAATCATGTTTATATCTCTTCTATATGTCTTTTCTAAAGTAGAGAATATTTTATTATACTCCTCTATCCCTCTTGTCTTTTTATACTTTCTTATTAAAGAATCAAGACTTGTATCATACTTTTTAATCTTGTAAATTATGCTTTCAATAGTTTTACTTTTATTTTTTAAGAAGTACTTCTCATAATCTAATTTTATTGCTAGCAATCTATTTATAGAATATTCTTTATCAGAAACTTCAAAAGTTACTTTATCTTCTTCAAAAAGTTTAGTAATGATATAACTCATTATTTTATCATTATCGCTCCACTTTTCGATTATCTCTTCTTTTCCACCAACTATCTCTATAGCTTTTTTAAGTTGTCCAACTTTTTCTTCTAATGCTTTGTTATTTATGCTGCTCATTGTCTACTCCTTAATGTCTTAACTTATATAAAAAGCTATTAATTACATACCTAATAGCTTTTCTTTTATATTTTACATATATTCATATATAATTACAAGTTGCTATTTATTATCACTAATTGGAATTATAACTATCACAATATCTATGAATCAAAAATACAATATTATATATCTATTTTTTAACAAAGGAGATGGCAGTTTTGTTAGATTTACATCCAATTTCTTATGAAGATAAAAACTTGATAGATTCTTATTCAAAATCTATAACTACACTATCATATGAGTACTCTTTTAACTCATTATATTTATGGAAAGACCTTTGTCAAACTAATGTAGGTATAATTTACGATACTTTAGTAGTTCAAAAATACGATGAAGATAACGGTTTTTTCTTTATGATGCCTTATTCAGATAATACTGAGTCGTTATATAAAACTTTAGATTATTTAAAATGTAACTACGTAAACTTTAAATATTTATTAGGTGATATAGATAACAACTATCTTAATTTATTAAAAAAACGTTACCCCATAGAAGTTCTAGAAAACAAAAACTCTTCTGAATATATTTATCTTACTACTGATTTAATTAGTCTTAAAGGAAAAAAATATCATAAAAAAAGAAATCATTATAATAATTTTATTAATTCATATAACTTTTCTTCTTCTCCTATAAATAGTGAAAAAATAATAACTGATTGCTTAATACTTCTATCTAACTGGGAAAATAAAAAATGTATATGCTCAAAGGAACTATTAATCGAACCATCTGCTATAAAAAACATTTTATATTCTCTTAATGATTTATCGCTAAATTCTATAGCTGTATATGTTGATGATGTCTTAGCTGGTTTTTCTATAGGTGAAGTTTTTAATGATTCAGCTATAATTCATATAGAAAAATGCAATACAGACTATCGTGGAATTTATGCATTTATAAATAATGAATTTTTAAAATCATCTTTTAAAGATACTAAATATGTTAATAGAGAAGAAGACTGCGGACATGAAGGTCTACAAAAATCAAAAGAATCTTATCACCCATATAAAATTCTAAATAAATATTTTGTAAAAATAAAGTAGTAATTCACTTTTGAATTACTACTTTATTTTTAAGTTAAGAAAACTAATTTTCGTGATATTAAATAAGTAAGTTCCACTAACTAAATCGGAGATTTAGAGTGTCAGTTATCTTAACACAGCTCCTAGTTTGTGTTCTAGTGCTTTTAGGATTTTATCGTGAACTTTAGATATATCTTTATCTTCTAAAGTTTTCTTTTCATCTCTATAAGCTATAGCATAAGCTATTGATTTTTTACCTTCTGGTATTTGTGCTCCCTTATAGATATCAAATAATTGTACTTTTTCTACTAAGTTTCCACCAGCTCTTCTTATACAGTCTTCTATGTCAGCAACTAATATAGAGTCATCGCATAAAAGTGCAATATCTCTTGTTACAGCTGGGAACTTTGGTAATGGTTTATATGATTTAACTGTAGTAGCTGCTTGGAATAGTAAATCTAAGTCTAATTCTGCTACATAACAATCTACATCTATTCCATAGTTTTCAGTTACATCTGGATGAACTTCCCCAAATACTCCTGCTTTCTTATTTCTAACCATTAATGCTGCAGTTTTTCCTGGATGGTAACTTGGATTTTCACTTTCACGTGCATATTTAGCTTTATCTACACCTAATCCTTCAATTACATTTTCCACTATTCCTTTAAGATCAAGGTAATCGCAATCACCATAGATACCTATAGTTAAGATATTTTTCTCTGTTGGCAACTCAGTTTCTACTTCATTGGGAATATATACTCTTCCTATTTCAAATAATCTAACATAATCATTGTTTCTAGAATAGTTTCTAGATAAACACTCCATTATTGATGGTAATGTAGTAGTTCTCATTACACTATAATCCTCACCTAATGGATTCTTTATTTTAACAACATTTCTAAGTTCGCTATCTTCTGGTATATTAACTTTATCAAACACCTTAGGTGATACAAATGAATAACTGATAGATTGATTAACGCCGCTTCCAATCATTATATCTACAACTTTATCTGATAATAATTCATTTTTGTATTTAGGTTCTCTTTCAGTAGATACCTTAAATACTGTTGTAGGAATCTTATCATATCCATAAATTCTAGCAACTTCTTCAGCTATATCTTCTTTTATAGCTATATCTATTCTAAATGTAGGTATAGTTATATCTAACATTTCACCTTTAATCTCCGCTTTTAAATCTAAAGAGTCTAAAGCTTCTTTCATTTCTTCTTTAGATATATCTGTTCCTAAGAATTTATTAATCCAAGCTGAATCTACAGTTATAGAGCCTTCTTCTTTAACTTGATTATAAACATCTATAGTTCCTTCCATAACTTCTCCACATGCTAATTCACAAACAAGTGCACAAGCTCTATCTATAGCAAGCTTAGCTAAGTTAGGGTCTATATCTTTATCAAATCTTGAAGAACTTTCTGATCTTAAATTTAACTTTTTAGAGCTAACTCTTATATTAGTTCCTTCAAAGTTTGCTGATTCAAATATAACTTCTGTTGTATCATCTTGAATTTCTGAGTTTAATCCACCCATTATTCCAGCTAATGCAACTGATTTTTCACCATCCTTAATCATTAAGAAATCTGAAGTTAGCTCTCTTTCTACTTCATCTAAAGTAGTGAATTTTTCTCCATCTTTAGCTTTTTCAACAACAATTTTTCCACTTTCTATTTGTCTAGCATCAAAAGCATGCATTGGTTGCCCAATCTCTAACATAACAAAGTTAGTTATATCAACTATATTGTTAATAGGTCTAACCCCAGCTTCTAAAAGTCTTTCTTGCATCCAACCTGGTGATGGCATTACTTTTACATTTTTAACACCTCTAGCCATATATCTTCTACATAAATCATCTCTTACTTCTACTTTTAATTCATCATTAATATTAGCTGATGATTTTACTTCAAAGTTCATATTTGGCATTTTATAAGAAGTTCTTAAAGTCGCTGCCGTTTCCCTAGCCATACCAACTATACTTAAACAATCAGGTCTATTAGAAGTTATTTCAAAATCTAATATAGCTTTGTTTAAACCTAAGTATTCTTTTATATCCATCCCAAGAGGTGCATCTTGTGGTAATATCATTAATCCATGAACTGGTTCATCTCCAGCAATTCCTAGTTCTTCTTCAGAACAGAACATACCATTAGATACTACGCCTCTCATCTTACCTTTTTTAATTTCACTTCCATCAGCTAAAATTGATTTATGAAGAGCAACTGGAACTACATCTTCTTCTTTCATATTAGTAGCTGCAGTAACTATTTGAATTTCTTCTTCAGCTCCAATATTTACTTGACATACATTTAATCTATCAGCATCTGGATGTTTTTCTATTTTAGTAATCTTTCCTGTAACAATATTTTTTATATTGTCACCTTGTATAATAACCTCTTCTACAGCTGAACCTGAAAGAGTTAATTTATCACCTAATGTAACTGCATCTACATTTACTTCTGCATAATCTTTTAACCAATTATATGGTACTTTCATCTCACTTTACCTCCTAATTAAAATTGATTTAAAAATCTCATATCACTTTCGTATAATAATCTGATATCATCTATTCCGTACTTAAGCATAACCATTCTGTCTACACCAAATCCGAAAGCAAATCCACTATAAACTTCTGGGTCTACTCCACAATTTCTTAAAACTTCAGGGTGAACCATTCCGCATCCTAAAATTTCAATCCATCCGCTTCCTTTACATACTCTACAACCTTCTCCACCGCATACAAAGCAAGTAGCATCCATTTCTGCTGATGGCTCTGTAAATGGGAAGTGGTGTGGTCTAAATTTAGTTACAACCTTATCCCCGAACATCTTTTTAGCAAATAATTCTAATGTTCCTTTTAAGTCTGCAAAAGTAACACCCTTATCAATTACTAGACCTTCCATTTGATAGAATATAGGTGAGTGAGTAGCATCTACAGCGTCTGATCTATAAACCTTACCTGGTGATATCATTTTTATAGGAGGTTGTTGTTTCTCCATAGTTCTAACTTGAACTGGAGAAGTTTGAGTTCTTAATACTATGTTATCATTTATATAGAAAGTATCTTGCTCACTTCTTGCCGGATGGTCCTTTGGTATATTTAGAGCTTCAAAGTTATAGTGATCTAATTCAACTTCTGGTCCTTCTTCTATAGTAAATCCCATTGAAATAAATATTTCTTTCATGCTTTCTAATGTTAAATCTAAAGGATGTCTTTTTCCTATAACATTTCTTTTACCTGGTAATGATATATCTATAACTTCGCTAGCAAGTTTAGCATTCTTTTCTTTTTCTTTAATCTTTTTGCTAACCTCTTCTAATTTCTCTTCTACCTCATTTTTAGCCTCATTAACTAATTTCCCAACTACAGGTCTTTCTTCTTTTGATAAAGCTCCCATACTTCTAAGGATAGTAGTTAGCTCCCCTTTTTTCCCAAGGTATTTAACTCTTATTTCTTCTAATGCTCCACTATTTTCTGCAGCAGATATTTCATTAAAAGCAGCTTCTTTAATTGCTAATAATTTTTCTTGCATTTGTATTCTCCCTTCTAACGAATTAAATTATGGTATTTTTTCCAATAAAAAAAAGGATATTCAGCCCCACAAAGGGACGGAATATCCGCGTTACCACCCTAATTGATATTTATTATAAAACAAATATCCAACTTAATTTTAATAACGGTAAAAACCGCTAGCTACTACTTCGTTTCACAGCTAGTACTCCTGAGCGAACTTCAATATAAATTCTAATAAAAAGGCTTACAGTCTATGACCTCTTCTCCCTGAAAAAGTTTTTATACCTACTCTCTCAATCACAGTATTTTTATATTAAATTACAACTGATTATACATCTAAAAGACAATATTTTCAATAGTTTTATGTAAAATTATTTATTTGATATATTTTGTCTAACTCTTTCAAATAAAATTATAGATGTTGCTATAGCTACATTTAGAGATTCAGCTCCACCAGGCATTGGTATTTTAACTTTAATATCTGCCATATCAAAAATTTCATCGCTTATACCATTTCCTTCATTTCCTACTGAAAGAATTATTTTACCACTTAAATCCTCTCTAAAGAAATCTTTAGATTCTTGCAATGAAGTAGCAACTAAACTAAAGTCATCATTTTTTAGTTCTTTTAAAAACGACAAATCATTATCATGTATTATCGGAACATAAAATATAGAACCCATTGTAGATCTTATAACCTTATCATTATATATATCAACAGTACCTTTTGTTAGTATAATTCCAGTTACTCCTGCTGCATGTGCAGTTCTGATTATGGTACCTAAATTACCTGGATCTTGAACTTTATCACATAGAAGATAGAAATCTCCATTTAAGTTTTCTCTTTTATCTTCTATCTCTAGTATTGCAATTATTCCTTGTGGATTCTCGGTAGAAGTAAGTTGTGAAAAAAGGCTATCTTCCATTAAATATATCTTTATATTATCGATATACCCCTCTAAATATTGACTTATTTTTTTCTCTCCATCAGCATTTACAACTATAGAATCAATTTTACATCCTGCCTTAAATGCTTCTTGTATTAATCTAAAGCCTTCTATTATATATTTTTGTTCTTTATTTCTACCTTTTCTATCTTTAAGCTTTTTCGCTAGCTTAAAAAATGTATTCTCTTTACTTTCTATTGATATCAATTTCTACACCTCTATTTTTGCTTAGACATAATCTCTTCTATCTTAGCTAAATCTTCTGCTGAACCAATAGCTACTATTATATCTTCTGTAGAAATAACTTCTTCAGCGCTAGGAGAGATATTAATATCATCATTTTTCTTTATTGCCATTACATTAATTCCATATTTACTTCTAAGCTTAAGCTCAGTAAGTGTCTTACCATTCCATTCTGCTAATGCTTTCATTTCCATTATGCTATAATCTGGTGATAATTCAATGTAATCTAAAATACTTGCAGATACAAGATTATGAGCAACTCTAACTCCCATATCCTTTTCAGGTAAAACTACTCTATCAGCACCTATCTTATATAATACCTTAGCATGTAAATCACTTTGTCCTTTTGCTATTATGTATTTAACTCCTAATTCTTTAACTAATAATGTTACCATAACACTAGCTTGTATATTCGATCCTATTGTAACTACTGCAACATCAAAATTTCTTAACCCTAAAGTTCTAAGTGCTGACTCATCTGTTGCATCCATCTGAACCGCATGAGTTACAGAATCTGAAATTTCTTGAACCATATCCTCATCCATATCTACAGCTAATACATCATGACCTAACCCATAAAGAGTCTTTGCTACAGACTCCCCAAATCTTCCTAAACCTATAACTACAAATTGTTTACTCTTCGCCATAATTACTCTCCTAACCTATTAGTATTTTTCCTTCTGGATATCTTACACCATTATTATTTTTATTTCTCATTAATGATAATACAACAGTTAATGGTCCAACTCTGCCTAAATACATCATTATCATTATTAACACTTTACCAACTTCAGTAAGTTGTTGAGTTAACCCTAAAGTTATACCTACTGTTCCAAAGGCAGAAGTAGTTTCATATAATACCGAAAGGAATGATGCCCCTTTTTCTGTATATGATAATAACATAGTTGATCCTATTATTAAAACTCCTCCTATAAAGAATAAAGTAAATGCTTTATATACTAATTCTTTAGGAAATCTCTTTTTAAATGCTTCTGCATCATCACGTCCCCTTATAACACATATAACAGTTACTATTAACACACCCATAGTTGTTGTTTTAATCCCACCAGCAGTTGATCCTGGCGAACCACCTATGAACATAAGTATAATCGTTAAAAAATTTCCTGCATTAGTCATTCCTGCTGTAGATATTGAATTAAATCCCGCAGTCCTTGGAGTTACTGCTGCAAAAAATGAATTTACTACCTTATCTCCAATATTCATATTAGCCATGGTGTTTGGATTATTATGTTCAAAAATAAACATAAGTATTGTTCCACATACAAGTAAAACAGTTGTAACTAAAATAACTATTTTTGAATGTAATGAAAGTCTTTTAATGCTTTTAAAATTGTAAATTTCTATCCATACTGTAAAGCCTATACCCCCAATTATAATCAAGGCACTAACTACAAGTAAAACTACCCAATTTGAACTATATCCTGTTAAACTTGAAAAATTTCCAAATAAATCAAAACCCGCATTGCAAAAAGCAGATATAGAGTGAAATACACTATAGAATAATCCTTTTGCTACTCCAAACTGTGGTATAAATTGTGTCGAAAATAAAAGTGCTCCAGAAAGTTGAACTGTTACCGTAAACACTATTACATATTTCACCATCTTAACAAGGCCTTGAATATTAAAAGTATTCATAGCATCTTGTAATATCAGCCTATCTCTTAATGTTATTTTTTTCCCTAATACGATTGCTATTAATGTTGTGAAAGACATGAATCCAAGTCCACCAATTTCTATTAATAACATAATAATTGTTTGACCAAACATACTCCAATGAGTTCCAGTATCTAGTGTTATTAACCCTGTAACGCATACAGCAGATGTAGCTGTAAATAGCGCATCTAAAAAATTAGTCGTTTCTCCACTTGCAGATGATATAGGTAAAGTTAATATTATTCCTCCAATCAATATCACTGCTAAAAAACCTAATGCTAAAATTTGAACTCCTTTAAGCTTAGTATTTTTTCTTAAATTAAATTGCATAATCTCACCTCGTAGGTTTCATTTTAACTACTTTTATTATTTTGCTCTATATATATTATTTTATTTGTTGGGTGTTAATATTTGTCCTCCATGTATTTTACCATCTTTACATTTATTTTCATAGTCCATTAAATAATTTTATTTATATATAATAATAAAGGCGACTTAAAAGTCGCCTAAATAAAATCTATATTTAACAATTCCAAAATCTTAATCTTAGAAACTATATTTTTCTTAGTAATAAAATAATTATATTTTAGTTTTAACTATTTTGCACTCACTACATCCCTTACAACAATATGCTCTTTCTCCAAAAACATTTATTATTGTATTTATAAACTCCTTATTATTACATTTTTCTTTTCCATGAATTATTACACTTTTTGGTGCATTAGTAATTAATCCGCTTATTATAACATCCTCTATATTAGCTTCGGTATCCACCTTACACTCTGAAAGTTCCTTAATAAATTCTTCAAATATATCATTGCCATATTTATCTTTAATGATATATCCACCACCATCTTGTATAAAAATATTAATTTCATCAATTCTGCTTTCTTGAATATCAACGAAGTATTTTAATAACTTCACAAATTCTTTATATTCCTTTTCTACCATGTACTCTTCTACAACTTTTTCAATTATATCTTCTATCCCCTGTCTTAATTCTTTCATTCTAAAAGTTACAAAGCCTTGGATGTTTATCTCTTCATTTTCCTCTAAACATTCCTTTATTTTCTCTATTATTGAGTTTACTTTATTTAAACAATATATCATTCTATCATCATTTACTGTAGCTTCACCTTTTAGAACACTCATAATTATATCTTCTACTTCTAAAATTTCATCTTGCTTTAAAAAGAAATAATTTTCCATCAAAAACTCGAACATTTCTTTTTTTCTATATTGTTCTAATACAATATTGTATAGAATATTACTGATATATAGATAAAGTGTATTTTTAACTCTCTCATCATAACACTTTTCATCGCATATAACTTTTACTGAATGAGTGTCACCTTCAAAACTTTCCACGAGACCTATCGTAATATTCTTTTTCTTTAATATGTCTCTCAACTCTTGCAGCTCTTTTACGAAATCAAGGTCATCATTACGTCGTAAATTCAATACTATCATAGATTTCACTCCCTTCTTAATAATAGTATGTATTAAAATAACATCTCTATACCATCAATATTAAGTAAACAACCCTTGATTTTTTCTTATTTTTCAGATAACTTTATATTAAAATTATTAAAGGTGGGCTTATATGGTTGCATTTATCGATTATCGAACTACAGCAGAAGAAAAAAAATCACTTTCAAAATTTAATATTGATTTTATAGAAATACCAAAAAATTCAACATTATATGATGCAATTGATGGTCACGTAGATATACAGATGAATATAATTGATAAAAAAGAAAAAAAAATAATTGTACATAAAGATATTGATTCTTCTTTCCTTAAGAAACTTGAACAATATAATATTAAGTATCTAAAAAGTTTAAGCTCTCTTACTGAAAAATATCCTGGGAATATAATATTAAATGCTGCAATATTAGAAAATGATATTATTCATAATTTTAAATACACTGATAAAAACCTTATATCTTCTATGAAGGATAAAAATTTTATCAATGTTAAACAAGGATATTCTAAATGTTCAATACTCCCTATTAGAGAAAAAGTAATTATAACAAATGATAAAGGAATACATGATATCTTAAAAAAAGAAGATTATGATATTTTATGGCTTCCTCCTGGTGACATATTATTACCTAGTTTAAATTATGGCTTTATTGGTGGCGTTGGTGGAAAAATATCTGATGACTCTTTAGCTTTTTTTGGTAACTTAGACTACTATAAATACGGCAAAGAAATTAAACTCTTTTTAAGCAAATATGATATTAAACCAATCTACTTGAGCCAAGGTAAATTAATTGATAGAGGTAGTTTAATGTGTTTATAAATTTATTCCCTATATACTACGTATAAATGCTTTAAAAGTTGAATATATTTTATTTACAAAAAAACACCACTAAATCCTATCGATCTAGTGGTGTTTGTATTATTTTTGTAAAATCTTCTCTATATCTTCTTTTGTAAAAATGTAACTAGCATTGCAGAAATGACATTTTAACTCTTCATCTTTTCCTTCTGCAGCTATTTCTTTAAGATCTTTTTCCCCAATAGATATTAAAGCTTTTTCTACCTTTTCTCTTGAGCAATTACACTTAAACTCTGGCTCTACCTCTTCTAATATCTTAAGATCCATACCATCAAATATGTATTCTATTATTTCTTTAATTGTTTTTCCTTCATCAAGTAAAGTTGTTATTGATGGTATTTCTTCCAATCTATAAGTTATTAAATCAGCTAATAGTTCATCTGCCCCTGGCATCATCTGTACTATAAATCCCCCAGCAGATTTTATAGAATAATCAGTATTAACTAAAACTCCTAAAGCTACAGCTGAAGGTGTTTGCTCTGATACAGTGAAATAATATGCTAAGTCTTCTGCTATTTCTCCTGAGAATATTGGAACTTGCCCAACGTATGGATCCTTTAATCCTAAATCTTTAATTATTATTAAATTACCATTTTTACCTACATATCCGCCAACATCTAATTTATTTTTAGAATTTAACGGTAAATCGCCATATGGATTGCCTATATACCCTTTAACTATACCATCTTTATATGCAGTTACAACAACTCCTTCTGCATCTCCTCCACCGTTAATTTTTAATGTTGTTACATCCTTCTCTGATTTTAGTGTACTTCCTAATAAAGCTCCTGCAGTTAATAATCTACCTAAAGTAGCTGCTGCTACTGGTGTACATCCATGTATATCACGTGCTTTTTCAACTAAATTAGTAGTTGATCCTGCAATAATTCTAACCATTCCATCTTTAGCTGTTGCTGTTATAATTGTATCTTTCATTTAATCTTCCTCCAAATTATCTGCTTTTCTTTACAACATACACTAATCTTTCACTATCTTCTTGTACATCATTATTAGTGTATCCATCAAATTTATTTATCACTTCTAAGTTTGAAAGTTTTAAATACTTCTCAATTTCTTCTGCTTTATACGCTCTTTCTAAATGTTCCTCTTCAAACCTTTCATATAACTCTCCTTTTTTAACAAAGAAAGTTAAAAACATTGAAAGCAAATCATCTTCAAAGGTGTTTTCCCACGTATAAAAAACTTCTTCTTCGCTATATGTATATATATTATTTCCTAATATTTCTGATAGTTTATAGTATGAATTTATATCAAAAATAAAAATCCCATCATCATTTAAATGCTCATATATAGACTTGAAGTAAGATAAAATTCCATCTTCCTCTATTATGTAATTGGTAGAATCAAGTACAGAAGTTATTAAATCAAACTTCTTATTTAAACTTAACTCAGTCATATCTTGGCATATTACTTTTCCTTTTAACTTATTAGCTTTTAACTTTTCAAAAGCTTCACGTAGCATGTCTTCTGATAGGTCTACAGCAAATATATCCTTAAATTTTGTAGCTAAACGTATAGTAACATTTCCAGTACCACAAGCCACATCCAAATAGTTATTAAATTTAACATTTTCTTCTTCGCAAATACTAATAATTCTATTAACCATTTCATCATAATCTATATCTTCATTTATAAGTTCATCGTAGATTTTGGCAAATTCACCATATGCCATAAAATCCCCCCTCACTTGTAGTAATTTTCCCATAAGGTCAAATTTAGAAAAATATAACTTAAGTAAATAAAGCTATATTTTTCTACAAACTATAATATATGTAAAAGTACTTTTAGTCAACGATAACTAACTATTCCTCATATATAGATAGTCTTTATTTATAAAATTACTAAATTAACAAACTATTTTCTACCTAATATCTCATCATTAGTAGGTATTTTTAGCTCCTTCTTTCTCTTAGTCATAATTCCACCAATACGACCTGTCTCTTCTGCTGTTAACCCTGCCCATCCATATTCATCAACCTTGTCCTTTAAGCCTAATTCATCCGCTATTTCATACTTTATTTTTTCTCTTAAAAGCTCTTCCGGGGTTAATTCTTTATTACTTTTTAATTTGGATTTTATAATTTTTTTTAATGGTGTTTTACTCATATTACTTCCCCCTAAATAAATTTGTCATATGTATTTTATCCAACAAGTATATATTTATACCCCCTATCTTTTTATAACTTATTTAAGGCTTTATCATATATTGTTATTATGACAAAGAATTTAAATTATTAGATTTAATGCTCCTATATAGGGAATTTTTAATTTAAATCTTTTTATTTTTATAGGAGGATAGTTTATGTACAACATTGCAATAGTCGGAGCTACCGGCAATGTAGGAAGAAAATTTTTAAATATTTTAGAGGAAAGAAATTTTCCTATTAAAGAACTTTATCTTTTTGCCTCTAAAAAATCTAATGGAAGTTATCTTAAATTTAAAAACAAAAGCTACTTAGTTGAAGAAACTATTGAAGATAATATAAAAAACAAAAAAATTGATTATGCTCTTTTCTCAGCTGGTGGTGAAACCAGTTTGAAATATGCGCCTATTTTTACTAAATACGGCGCTATAGTTATAGATAACTCTAACGCTTGGAGGATGGATAAAGATGTTCCATTAATAGTTCCTGAAGTAAATCCTGAAGATTTAAAAAGTCATAATGGCATTATTGCCAATCCTAATTGTTCAACAATACAGGCAATGATACCGCTTAAAATCTTAAAAGATAATTACGGTTTAAAAAGAATTATATACTCAACTTATCAGGCAGTATCTGGGGCAGGAATTGGAGGAATTAACGACTTAAAAAACGGAATTTCTGGAATATCTCCAACAAAATTCCCTTACCCTATATTTAATAACTGTATTCCTCAAATTGATATTTTTTTAGATAACGGTTATACAAAAGAAGAAATCAAAATGGTAAATGAAACAAAAAAAATTCTTCATGATGACAACTTAAAAATCACTGCCACTACCGTTAGAGTACCAGTCCTAAACTGTCATGGAGAAAGTATAAATATAGAATTATTAAATGATTATAACCTAAAGGATGTAATTAATTTATTTAATAATTCTAAAGGATTAATTCTTTATGACGAAAAAGAATCATTAAAATATCCAATGCCTATTTTAGCTGATGGAAAAGATGAGGTTTATATAGGTAGAGTACGAAGAGACTTTAGTGTTGATAACGGACTTAACATTTGGGTCGTAGCAGATAATCTAAGAAAAGGTGCTGCTTTAAATGCAATACAAATCCTTGAAACATTAACAAACTAAATTTATAGGAGGTTATATTATGTCAATCTTTAAAGGTTCCGGTGTTGCAATTATTACTCCATTTACAGATACTGGTGTTAATTACACAAAACTCGAGGAGTTACTAGAATGGCATGTATCAGAAGGTACTGATGCCATCATAATATGTGGTACAACAGGCGAAGCTACTACTATGTCAGAGGAAGAAAAGAAAAAAACCATAAAATTTACAGTTGATGTAATAAAAAATAGAATACCTGTCATTGCTGGTACAGGAAGTAACGATACAGTAAAATCTATTAGTATGAGTAAATATGCAGAAAGTGTTGGCGTAGATGGACTTCTTATCATTACACCTTATTATAACAAAACTAATAGCGAAGGTTTAATTAGACACTTTGAAGCTATAAATAACGCTGTAAACACCCCTATTATTGCATATAATGTTCCAAGTAGAACTGGTTTAAATATAACTCCCGAACAACTTTTAAAGCTATCTGCATTTAATAATATAATAGCCATAAAAGAAGCTAGCGGTAATATTAGTCAGATTGTTAAGATGAAAGCACTCTGCGGTGATAAAATTGATATTTACTCAGGTAACGATGATCAAATAATTCCTATAATGTCCCTAGGCGGTTTAGGAGTTATTTCCGTGGCAGCAAATATTATTCCTAATGCAGTCCACAATCTTACTTCTGAATTTTTGCATGGAAACTATGATAAAGCTTTAAAATTGCAACTAGATTATTTAGAACTTTGTAACACATTATTCATAGAAACAAATCCTATTCCTGTTAAAACAGCTCTTAATATTTTATCAAAAGATGTTGGAAATCTAAGACTTCCACTTTATAAAATGGATGATAAAAATAAAGAAATTTTAGTTAATACTTTAAAAAAATATAATTTAATTTAAGGAGTACTGTTATGATTCAAATTCTTCTTAATGGTTGCTGTGGAAAAATGGGGAAAGTTATTGCAGAAGCAATAAGTCAATTTCCAGATTTAAATATCGTTGCTGGTGTTGATAAATATCCATGCGATAATCAGTTTCCTGTATTCACTTCATTGTCAAATATAAACATTTCATATGATGTTTTACTAGATTTTTCCAGACCAACTGCTTTAGAAAGTCTACTATCTTTAAGTGAAAAAACTAAAAAACCATTAATCTTGTGCACTACTGGATATGCCCCAAACGATTTAGATTTAATCAATACAAAATCCTCAATTATTCCAATATTCAAATCTGCCAATATGTCTTATGGCATTAATTTAATAAATGTACTTTTAAAAAAGATTTCTCCACTTTTATATGATAATTATGATATTGAAATAGTAGAGAAACACCATAATCAAAAAATAGATTCTCCTAGTGGAACAGCCTTATTGCTAGGCAATACTATATCTAACTCCATAGATTCTAAAACCAATTTTATATATGGCCGAGAAGGCAAAAAGAAACGTAAAAAAGATGAAATAGGCATTCATGCTATAAGAGGTGGATCAATAGTAGGTGATCATGAAATAATATTTGCTGGAACTGGCGAGATTATAGAACTTAGTCACAAAGCTATCTCAAGGGAGGTTTTTGCTATAGGTGCATTAAAAGCTTGTGAGTATATGAGTAAAATAAAAGATCCAGGATTATATAATATGGAAAATATGTTAGAAATATAAAAACTTATTATTATATTTTGATACTATATTAATAATATTTTTGGCTTATAGACATACTATATATGTAATGCAATTTATAGGAGGTTTAATATGTCAAAAGATAGTCAACCCGACAATAAATACGCTAGAATGGAAAAATGTAATTACCAAACTCCAATAACTGAAGAAGGTCACAATCACAATCCTAATAAAAAGCATAAATCTGTTAAGCAACAAGGTGTTTCTAGCGAACACTATAACCCAGCAGGAAATTAAAAAAGAAGAGTTTAAACTCTTCTTTTTTAAAATTCAATTCCTTTACGAGCTGGAATTCCCTTATTGAAATAATGTTTAATATCTTTCATCTCTGTTATTAAATCACTTTTATCTGCGATAGCCTTAGGTACATTTCTACCTGTTAAAACTAATTCCATATTTTCATTTTTACTTTCTATTAATTTCACTACGTCTTCTTCTTTAATATATCCACCATTAACTGATGCCATAACTTCATCTAGTATTAACATATCACACATATTTTCTTTTACAACCTTTTTTGCAAAATCGAAACCTTCTGCTATTTCTTTTTTTAACTCTTCCTTTTGCTCTTCAGTTAGGTTCCAAGTAAAATCTTTCTCTTTTTCAAATCTATATACTTTAAAGTTTTCACCTAGATTATTTAAAACATTTAACTCACCAGTAACTCCGCTTTTTAAAAATTGTATCATAATAACTTTTAAACCATTACCATACGCTCTTACTCCTAAACCAATTGAAGCTGTAGTCTTTCCTTTTCCATTCCCTGTATATACTTGAACTAATCCTTTTTCTAGTCTCATCTTAATCACTCCTCCTAAAAATTTTATTACAAACTTATACTTTAGTAAATAATTTTCATTTAATCATATTCTTATTATCTTTTTATTATAATTATAATAATTATGATTAATTCATTAAATCTAAATCTTGAAAGGAAGGATATTATGGATTATAACTTTAATGATCATGATGAGATTATCAAGTTTATAAAAAACATAAAAAAATCCACTCCAGTAAAAGCCTATATAAATGGTTCTCTAAATGATATTGACGATAAAAATATAGAGTGGTATGGCTCTAATAACTTTTATATATTATTCGGTGAATTTGAATACATATCAAAGTTTATAATTAATAATAAAGAAGTAATTAGATATTATCGCTTAGAAGCAGATAGGAAAAACTCAGCTATTCCACTTTTAGATATTATTCCTATAGATGCTAGAATTGAACCAGGTGCAATAATTAGAGCCGGTGTTAAAATCGGTAAAAATGCTATTATAATGATGGGAGCCATTATTAATATAGGAGCTGAAATAGGAGATTATACAATGATTGATATGAATGCAGTCATTGGTGCCAGAGGTAAAATTGGTAAAAGAGTTCATCTAGGAGCTGGCTCCGTAATTGCCGGTGTATTGGAACCTCCAAGCCAAGAACCCTGTATTATCGAAGATGACGTACTTATAGGCGCAAATGCAGTAATATTAGAAGGAATAAAAATAGGCCAAGGTGCTGTAGTTGCAGCAGGATCTATAGTCACAAAAAATGTCCCCCCTGGAGTTGTTGTAGCTGGTATTCCTGCAAAAATAATAAAGAATGTAGATACTCAAACAAAAAGCAAAACAAAATTTATAGACGATTTACGTTAATATTTATTGTACAATATAAAAATAAAAAGGAGCTTAATAGCTCCTTTTTATATAAATGAATTATATAGCGCCTTCTTCAGATGAAGAAGTTACATTATTTTCTATTTCTTCTGTTTCTTCTGTAACTCTTTCCATCTTTGATATAGATACTTCATATGCAATCTTTTTAATTACTTCAGTATCGTTTAATTTCTTTTGATATTCTCTACTTTGAAGTCTACCCCATACCCTTATATTATCTCCAACTTCAAGTGTTTGACAAAATCTTGAGTTTCTTCCCCAAGCTATAGTTGGAATATAATCAGATTTGTTATATGCTCTATTTACAGCTAATAAAACATCAGCAATCTCTCTTCCGAAAGGAGTCTTTCTATAAACAGGCTCTTTACATATATATCCATCTAAGAATATTTCATTTGGATTTTTACTTCTTTCTATACAAGGTTCTATGTTTCTTGCAAACACAGTTAGAATCAGTTTATTAGAGCCATCTACAAACTTATTATATGACCTTAATTGACCTAAAACTATTATTTCGTTTCCTACTGCTATATTCATATTACTTATAAGTCTTTCAGATATAGTAATATTTAATAAGTCTACAGAATCACTTAATCTAGGCACCTCCATATAAAAAGTATAGAATCCCTATCCATACATTTCATGACTGAACTCTAATTCACTTACTATTTTTCCTTCAAGATAAATCTTGTTATTTAACATCAAATTATCCATCGTTACCCCTCTCTCCCTTAGTAATTAGTTTGATTTTTTATTGCTTTTACCCCACAAGGATTTATTTCCATTATAATACAATATTATCTTCAATTTCAATATATTTCTAATATTTATTTTTTATGTTGTTCTCCATTTTCATCTATATAGTACTCATCACACTCTGTAAGTTGCCCAACAGTAACAAATTCGTATCCATCTTCTTTAAGTTTTGAAATTATTTTATCTAAATTACTTGGAGTATATTTTGCATTATTATGAAATAACATTATCGAACCTGAAGTTGCTTTTTTCATAATTCTTTCATACTCAACTTTTTCTCCGGATTGTTTCCAATCAACTGAATCACAATCCCATTGTATACATTTATATCCCTTATCCAAAACAAACTGTAATGCTTTATCGTTATAATCACCACTAGGAAATCTAAATAATGTAGGTTTAACCCCAATAGCCTCATATATAATATCATCTGTCTTTGTCAATTCTTCTAACATTCTTGATTCATCTATTTTTGAAAAGCTTGGATGAACATAACTATGATTCCCTATTTCATGTCCCATCTCATTAATTTTCATTAATTTTTCTTTGTTTCCCTCTGGATAATTAACCCATTTACCCATTACAAAAAATGTTGCTTTTACATTATATTTATTTAGTACATCTAATATGTCATAAATGTACTCATTTTCTGCCCAATTTACATCAAATGTTAAAGCTACTTCTTTCTTTTCTGTATTCACTCGAAAAATAGGTTTCTTATCAAGATTACCACTAACTAATATAGACTTTGATCCTAAAATCGATGTAATTATAGTTCCAAAAATCAATAAGATGGCTATTATAACCTTTCTTTTTCTAACCATATCAATCCTCCCTTATCCATAATAATTTATATTCTTTATTTATAATATTAATGCCTATATTATTCCACAATTCTAAATTTATGTTATAATAAAATAGATCCTTATATAATGGAGGTTTAGTATGTACGAAAATTCAGCAGAATTAGCAGAAAATAAATTATTAGTTTTATACGTTATAAAATCATTAAAGCATCCGATATCAAATACTCAGTTAACAGAAATAATTTTAGAAAATAACTTTATTAATTATTTTACTTTGCAACAATATATAACTGAGCTATTATCTTCTGAGTTTCTAAAATATATAGAAAAAAATGATAAAAAGCTTTTAACTATTACAACTAAAGGTGAAAAAGTTCTTTCATTTTTTACACAAAGAATTTCAGCAATTAAAAGAGATATAATTGACAATTATATCTCCTCAGTAATTGATAATATAAAAAAGGAATTAACTATTCATAGTGATTACACTATAGAGAATAGCGATTCCTTCATTGTTAATCTTAAAGCACTGGAAGATGAGATGCTATTAATTGATTTAAAGGTATCCGTTCCAACAAAATCTCAAGCTAAAGCATTATGCACAAAATGGAAGGATAATCCTTCAGATATTTACACTAGGATTATGCAAAGTTTATTTTCTGATGAAGATTAAAACAAAGTCATGGCATTGGGTTCAGACTCGATAGCTATGACTTTATTTATTTTATTATCCTCTACAATATATACCTTCCCCTTTAAATAATCTAAAACATACATTTTGTTCTCATGTACAACCATTCCTTTAGGCATTCCACCAACATACATGCTTTCCATAACCATCATATTACTTTTATTTATTACGCTTATTGTTCCATCCGTAAAATTTGAAACATATATGTTTTTTTCTTCTTCTATAACTTCCATAGGTGAGCTACCTACTTCAATTCTTTTTATACTTTTTAATGTTTTGGTAGAAATTACATCTAAAAACCCACTCTTATCATGCCCTAAGTAACTTTCACATACGTATATAAATTCTTTATTTTTTGATAGTAATACTTTTGTTGGATACTCACTAGCTTCTATTTTAGTTAGTACATTATTATTCTCCATATTAATTACTGTAATATCGTTACTTTCGAAATTTGTAATAAAAGCTATTCCTTTTTCAATATCACAATCTATGCTATGGGGCCAACTTCCTGTGGCAATTTCATATGAAGTTTTATCTTCTAAAATATCATATACCACTACAGAATTTGATTCACCGCAGATAGTATAAACTTTCTTTTTATATATTATTAAATCATTTGGAGAAGGTCCAATTTTTGCATTTTTTTTCTCTTTAAAAGTATTTTTATCAAAAAATGATATTGAATCGCTATAACTATTTGTAGTTATAAATCCATCATCATAAGTTTTAATTCCATGAGGACCTATAGGTTTCTCACCTAAATTAAATGTTATCTTCTCTAAAGCTAAATTATCTAAAGTAATCCTTGAAAGGGAGTCTGCTCCTGTATTGCATATTATTATAGAGTTCACCCTTATTTCACCTCCTTTAGGTTGAAACCTCTTGTACTTTCAATATATGCATCTTTATAAAACTTGGCACATTTTTCTCAATATTACATAATTTTATTTTCAATCTTTCTTTTTATTGTATAAAGCCTTATAATATTAATGTTATTATTTAATATGGGGAGGTATTTAAATGTATATTTACAAAACTTCTGGTGTTTGTTCAACAGAAATACATATCGATGTAAAAGATGATAAAATAGAAGATGTTAATTTCGTAAGAGGTTGTGCAGGAAATTTACTTGGAATTTCTTCACTAGTTAAAGGTATGAAAGTTACTGATGCAATTGATAAATTGCAAGGGATTCAATGTGGTTCAAAAGGAACTTCTTGTCCTGACCAATTAGCTAAAGCTTTATTATCAATGAAAAATTCTTAATATATAAAAAATGAGAAAGTTATTAATAACTTTCTCATTTTTTATAATTAATTGATTTTTTTAATCTCTTTTATAACATCATTTTTAATTTCTTCTAATGGAAAGTTCTTACCTGGGCATAGTGTCTTTCCTAATTCTTTATGTGGAAGTATATCTTTTATATTATATTTAAGACAAATATATAATGAAAGCTTCTTTAGCGATTCTATTTGCTCATCCGATAAATACTCCTCTTCAAAATTTCCTTCTACACAAATCCCTATTGATTCTTTATTATATCCCTTAACATGAGATCCTTCAGCATCATCTTCTCTTCCCTTATAAATAGTCCCATCCTTTCTAATATAATAATGATATCCAATTCCTTTCCATCCTTTATTTTTATGTAATTTATTTATATCCTCTGGTGAGATATTCTTTATTGCTGTATGATGATAAACTAATTTAGTAGGTTCGTTATCAACCTCTAATTCCTCAGACCATTCATATTTTAAATAATGTATATTTAAACTTTTTTGCATATTTTCAATTTCTTCTACTGTAATATTAGCATTATATATATCTTTGTAACTCCACCCAATAACTTTAAGTATTGTTGGCTTAAGAAAGTATATAGTTCCTAAAATTAGTACTAGAAAAAATATATATTTTATTTCCTTTTTCACAAAATCACCTCTTCATATTATATTTATTATAGATTTTATATGAAGAGAACTTTAAATATTATTGCTATATAAAAAGAGGAAAAGATCAAAAATCCTTTCCTCTAAAAACATTATTTTATTAATTCTAAAGCAATTTCCATCATATCTGTAAATGTATTTTGTCTCTCTTCAGGAGATGTTTCTTCTCCCTTTAAAATATGATCTGAAATAGTTAGAATAGCTAATGCTTCAACCCCATATTTAGCAGCTACAGTGTAAAGCTCTGCACTTTCCATCTCTACAGCTAAACAACCATATTCAGCCCATTTTGTTATTGGGAATCCTGCATCATCATAGAATAAGTCGCTAGATAAAATATTTCCTACCTTTACATTAATCCCTTTATCTTTGCATTTATTATAAGCATTATATAATAATTCAAAATTTGCACTTGGAGCATAGTCTAACCCTTGGAATCTTCTCTTGTTAATCCCTGAGTTAGTTGATGCACTTTGAGCAAGAACTATGTCTCTAACATTAACATTATCGTTTATAGAACCTGCTGAACCTATTCTTATTAATCTTTTTGCTCCATAGAATTGTATTAATTCATTTACATAAATCGAATGCGATGGTAACCCCATTCCTGTACCTTGAACTGATACTCTTTTACCTTTATATGTTCCTGTATAACCATACATTCCTCTAACTTCATTATAACAAACCACATCTTCTAAAAAGTTTTCAGCGATAAATTTTGCTCTTAAAGGATCCCCTGGTAGTAATACTGTTTCAGCTATAGAACCTTCTTTAGCCATAATATGTAAATGTTTTGACATATTAACTCCTCCTATCTATTTATCTATTATACATAGTATATTATATCTTATATTATTAGTAAATATAGGTGTTTTAATTTTTACTTCCTTTACCCTTTACTATTATTTTTCTCATGTCCCCTATCATATATAATGATCCACTTGCAATTATCAAATCATTTTCATTTGCATCTTTTAAGGCATTATTAAAGGCATCCTCATAACTTTCATAAGCTTCACAATTTTTATTGTATTCTATAATTTCCATTTTTAAATCTTGAGCTAATTCTGCTCTTATAGAATTTGGAGTTACAGCATATACTTTCTTTGCTAATGGTGCAATCTCTTCAACCATTTTTTCAACATCCTTATCTGCTAGAATACCTAAGATTAAATACACATTTTCATAATTAAAATACTTTTCTATATTTGTTTTCAAAGTAGCTATTCCTTGAATATTGTGTGCTCCATCTATGACAACTAACGGTTTATTCCTTAATACCTCTAATCTACCTTTCCACTTTACTTCCCTTATACTTTTCTCAATAGCTTCATTATTTAGAATTATTAATCCTTGTCTTTCTATTACTTCTAAAACTTTTATTGCTAAAGCTAAATTATAAATTTGATGTTCCCCTAGTAAAGGTAAGTCTAATATATATTCTTTTGTTCCTCTTATTTTAACTCTTTGAAAAGGCTTATCACCTTTAATAATTTCCAATAGCTCAGCATCATTTAGATTAACCTCATATAATCTAGAGTTTTCAACCTTACATTTATTTAAAACAACATCTTTTGCTTCTTCATATTGCGGAAAAACTACTGTGGGAATATCTTTTTTAATTATTCCGCATTTTTCTCCCGCAATTTCTTTTAAACTATTTCCTAATAGGTTAGTATGATCAAAGCTAATAGATGTAATAACTGATACTATAGGAATAATTACATTAGTAGAATCTAATCTTCCACCTAAGCCAACTTCAACTACTCCAAAATCCACCTTTTCTTTTTCAAAATAAAGAAGCATTAAAACAGTTATCATTTCAAATTCAGTAGGATGTCCATACCCTTCTTCTTTAACTTTATCTATTGATGGCTTAATCAGTGTCACCATTTCTGCTAAAACATCCTTTGGAATATTTTCTCCATTTATCTGAATTCTCTCTTCAAATTCTTCTAAAAAAGGAGAAGTGTACATTCCAACTTTATAACCTAAGCCACTTAACATTTTTGTTATCATAGATGTTGTTGAACCTTTTCCATTAGTTCCTGCAATATGTATTAACTTTAAATTCTCCTGTGGATTTCCTAATAACTCCAACAATCTTAAAGTTCTCTCTAATCCATAATTAGATCCAAAATTCCCCACTCCAGTTATGTATTTCATAGCTTGATTATAATTCATATTTATACCTCTTAACTTTTATATTAATTTATATTACCTCATTTATTTAGCATAATTATAAATAAATTTTTCGAAAATATCAAACTTTACAAAAAAATAAAAGATACCATAAAAACATTTATGGTATCTAATCGTAAATACTTTATAATGAAGATAGATTATTACCTTCATTTCCATCTGGCTTAGTTCTTAAATACTCTTCACCTTTTCTTGAATGAGCTACTATAACTCCTTCAATTTCACCATTTTTTGCTCTATTAACACCTTCTGACTTTTCAAGTTTTTCTCCATTATCTAATATATAATGAGTTATTTCTCCACTACTATCTTTTATAGTATCAGTAATTTTTTGTGTCATAAAATATCACCTCTTAATTATATTTTAATCTACAACCAAATTATTATACTAAATTATCTTTAAAGTTTTTTTGCTCACACACAAAGCAATTCCAAAAGTAATAACTTCTGTCAATGGAACACTAAGCCATATTCCATTAACACCTAATATTATAGGTAAAATAAAGATCATAACTCCTACTATTACTAATCCTCTTAGTAGGGAAATAAAAATCGCTATTTTAGACATTTCTATCGCTTGAAAATATCCCCCTAACACGATATTAGCACCCATAGTAATAAATGCTATAAAATATATTCTTATAGCTATAATTGCTATTTGATTTACCTCATCCGTTGGTGTTACAAATATTTTTATAATCTGCTCTGGAAATAAAAACCCGCATATAGCTGATATTAGTCCAAAAACTATAGCCACATAAAAGGCTATTTTTCTTAACTCCATTGCCCTTGAGTACTTCTTTGCTCCCACATTTATACTTACTATTGGTTGAATTGTTTGACTTATACCATTACTTATTGAAATAAATATTATCGCTGTATTAGATATTATACTGTACGCTGTTACTCCAGTTTCTCCAATAAATTTTAATAATTGAAAATTGAATAGATATATTATTATTCCTGTTGACATCTCAATAAAAAAGCTTGGAATACCATTATTAATTATTCTCATAATATAACTTGATTTAAAACATTTATATGTTAGTTTTAATGTATTATTTTTCGAAATAAAATGAGTCAATAATATTATTGTACTTATTGTGTACGATAGTACAGTTGCAAGTCCTGCTCCAAACATCCCCATATTTAAAGGAAATACAAACACATAATCTAAAACTATATTTAGCATTCCGCCTATTATTGTAGCAATCATAGCTCTCTTTGGATTCTTATCCACTCTAACAAAGCCTTGTAAAGTAGAACCTATAGTAAAAGGTATAAATCCAAATGCAACTATATCCATATACTCTCTTATTAACTCTCTAGTAATGTTAGTAGCACCTAGCATTATTGCTATATCGTCCATAAAAAACTTTCCTATTATAAAGAATAATATAGAAATTATCACTGCCATATAAATTGATAAGCTAAAAATATCTATTGCCTTTTTATTATGCCCTCTACCTCTTTCAATACCTAATACCGTTGATCCTCCAACTCCTATTAAATACCCCACTCCAAACACTAACGAATAGATTGGTAATACAATATTTAATGCGGCTAGTCCATCACCGCCTATTCCTTGGCCAATGAAAATGGTATCAAAAAGAATATATATTGAGGTAACAAGAGCTGCTCCTACTGTTGGCAAAAAATATTTCAAGTATAATCTTTTCACATCATCTTTAAGTAAATCCATCTTTCCCCCCAATTCATTATATAAAAGACTGTCTCTTACGAGACAGCCTTAAATCTTTTATTTAAATGCTTCTATTCTTACTAAAACTGCATCAAGCATTTCTTGATACTTAGCCATTTTTTCTTTTTCTGACTCAACTACTGCTGCTGGAGCTTTTGCAACGAATCCTTGATTAGAAAGTTTCTTTTCAATTCTAGTTATTTCACCTTCTAATTTAATCTTCTCTTTCCCCAATCTTTCAAGTTCCTTATCTTTATCTACTAAGTCAAGAAGTGGCATAAATAATTCCCCACCTTTAACTATTAAAGATACAGCATTTTCAGGAACAAGAGATTTATCAGCTATAAATTCAACTTCTGAAGCTGAACCTAATTTCTCTATATATGGTATACCTGCTGAGAAAGCATCCTTAGCTTCATCAGAAATATAACAAATTACTTTAGCTTTTCTTGATGGTGGTACATTCATTTCAGCTCTTAAGTTTCTTAATCCCTTAATAGCTTCTATTATATAATCCATATCTTTTACTGCTTTAACATCTACTTCATCAGCTTTAAATTCTGGCCATAAAGATATAGCTATTGATTCTCCATCTGTTAAAGTAGTATATATTTCTTCTGTTATAAATGGCATTGCTGGGTGTAATAATTTTAATCCTGTAGTTAATACAGTGTATAATACATTATAAACTACACCCTTAGCCTTTTCATCATCACTGAAGAACACAGGCTTAACAAGTTCTATATACCAGTCACAGAATTCAGTCCACATAAAGTCATAAACCTTTTGGTTTGCAATTCCAAGCTCGTATTTTTCCATGTTATCAGTTACTTCTTTAACTAATTTATTCATTTCTGATAATATCCACTTATCAGCTAAGCTGTACTCTTTGCAGTCAGAATACTTTTCCATAACTTCTTTATCTAAATTCATCATAACGAATCTTGAAGCATTCCACATCTTGTTTGCAAAGTTTCTTGCAGCTTCAACTTTTTCTGGAATATATCTTATATCATTTCCAGGAGTACTTCCTGTAACAAGCATAAATCTTAAAGCATCTGCACCAAAGTTTTCAATTACTTCTAGTGGATCAACCCCATTTCCTAAAGATTTACTCATTTTAACACCATTAGCATCTCTAATTATCCCATGCATTAGAACTGTTTCAAATGGTGTTTCTTTCATGTTATAAAGGCCTGAGAATATCATTCTTGCAACCCAGAAGAATATAATATCATAACCGGTAACTAATACATTACCTGGATAGAAGAAATCTAAGTCTTCTGTTTTTTCTGGCCATCCTAAAGTTGAGAAAGGCCATAATGCAGATGAGAACCAAGTATCAAGTACATCTTCATCTTGTCTTATATTTTCTGAAGAACATTTTGAGCACTTATGTGGTGCATCTACTTCACACATTTCATTTCCACAGTCGTTACAATAGAATACAGGTATTCTATGGCCCCACCACAATTGTCTTGAAATACACCAGTCTTGAATATTTTCCATCCAGTTAAAGTAGATTTTTTCAAATCTTTCAGGAACAATTTGTGTCTTTCCTTCTTTAACAACTTCTATAGCTGGTTTTGCTAAAGACTCCATTTTAACATACCATTGCTTAGATACTATTGGTTCAACTACAGTATTACATCTATCATGTGTTCCAACATTATGAGTATGAGGTTTAACCTTAACTAACAACCCTTGCTCTTCTAAATCTTTTACCATTTGCTTTCTAGCTTCATATCTATCTAACCCTTGGTATTTTCCTCCTAATTCATTTATTACACCATGATCATCCATAACTCTTATTATAGGAAGATTATGTCTCTTACCAACTTC
This sequence comes from Clostridium hominis, assembly GCF_014287825.1. NCBI lineage: Bacteria > Bacillati > Bacillota > Clostridia > Eubacteriales > Clostridiaceae > Clostridium > Clostridium hominis. The sequence goes on along the minus strand of NZ_JACOOO010000001.1, from coordinate 170,256 downwards.
AAAGTCATTAGGATCATGAGCTGGAGTTATTTTAACTGCTCCTGTACCAAATTCAATATCAACGTATTCGTCACCAACAACAGGTATTTCTCTATCAGTTAATGGTAATTTTAAAGTTTTTCCAATTAAATGCTTAAATCTATCATCATTTGGGTTAACAGCAACTGCGGTATCTCCAAGTAACGTTTCTGGTCTTGTTGTAGCTATTTCTAAGAATCCTGAACCATCAGCTATTGGATAATTAATATGCCAGAAGCTTCCCTCTTTTTCTTCATATACTATTTCTGCATCTGATAAAGCAGTTGTACACTTTGGACACCAGTTAGTTATTCTATTCCCTTGATAGATAAGTCCTTCGTTATATAACTTTACAAATACAGTTCTAACAGCTTTATTTAAGTTCTCATCCATTGTAAATGCTTCTCTTGTAAAATCACAAGAAACCCCTAACTTCTTTAGCTGATTTCTAATAGTGCCTTTATACTCTTCTGCCCATTTCCAAACTTCATCTAAGAAAGCTTCTCTTCCCATTTCTTTCTTAACTAAACCTTGCTTTAAAAGTTCATTTTCAACTTTAACTTCTGTAGCTATAGAAGCATGGTCAGTTCCCGGAAGCCATAATGTGCAGTATCCTTGCATTCTCTTAAATCTTATAAGCATATCTTGCATAGTATTATCTAATGCATGCCCTAAATGAAGCTTACCAGTTATATTTGGTGGTGGCATCATTATAGTAAACGGCTTTTTACTCTTATCAACGACAGGAGTGAAATATTTCTTTTCTTCCCATGTTTTATAGATTCTTTCTTCAAATTCTTTTGGATTATAGGTTGTAGATAAATTCTTCTTTTCTTCCATAAATAAAACCTCCTGATTTAATTTAAATAAATATACTTAATAATATATAAATAAATTATTTGAATTACATTTCCTTAATAAAACTCTCATTAGTTATAGTTCCATGATTGCAATTCATATAATCATTTTCTAAATAAAAAAAGAGCCTTCATCCATAAAAAGGACGAAGACTCGCGGTACCACCTTTATTCCTGTCAATCAACAGGCTCTTAATTAAATAACGACTAGACAGCCGTCTTAGCTTACTATAATTTCAGCTAAGAAACTCAAAAGCTACCTTCAGAATACTTCATATAGAAGGCTTACAGCCAAGGCCTTCCTCTCTTAATACTTCCTATTCCTACTCCTCTTTTTCACAGTTTTTAGATATCAATTTTACTTTATACTATGATATTTTTTTTATTTTGTCAATATATTATCTATAATTTCTTTATTATTCGCCTCATTATTTTCTATCTTTTTCTTTGCTACTGATAACATCAATTTTATTCTATTCATCTGATTGACATTAGAAGCACCAGGATCATAATCAATTGCTACTATATTAGAATCTGGATAATGATCTCTTAATATCTTTATCATCCCTTTTCCAGTAACATGATTAGGCAAGCATGCAAAAGGTTGTACACAAGCAATATTATTAACTCCGCTTTTGATTAATTCAATCATCTCTCCAGTTAAAAACCAACCTTCTCCAGTTTGATTTCCTATAGATAAAATAGGTGATGCTAATTTAGCAAGTTCTCCTATATGTTTCGGTGAATCAAATCTTCTACTTTTTTTCAACTCCTTCATCATAACTTTTCTGTAATTTTCTAAATAATTTATAACTATATTCCCTAAACCTTCGTTTAATTTGCTCTTTCCAAGATATTTTGCTTTATATCCTGAATCATAAGAACAATACATAAAAAAATCTAACAAATCAGGAACTACAACCTCTACTCCTTCATTTTCTAGAATAGTTACTATATCATTGTTAGCTGTTGGGTGATACTTTACTAATATTTCTCCTACGATTCCCACCCTAGGCTTCTTAATATCTTTTAATTCGAAATTATCAAAATCATTTATTATACCTTTTATATTTTTATTAAAAATGCTTCTACTACCATTTCCAAGGTTTTCTTTTGCTTTTTTATTCCAGAATTTATATAGCTTATCAGCTTCACCTAAGTTTTTTTCATAAGGTCTTGTTCTATATAAAACTCTCATAAATAAATCTCCATAAACTAATGCCATTATAGCTCTATTTATAAATTTTAAAGTTATCTTAAATCCTGGTTGCTCTCCCATACCTAAAGCATTAAGTGATATAACAGGAATATTTTTAAATCCAGCATCTTTTAATGCCATTTTCAAAAATCCAATGTAATTTGTAGCTCTACACCCTCCACCGGTTTGTGTTATTAATACAGATGTATTATCAACATCATACTTTCCTGATTTTAAAGCTTTTATAATTTGTCCGACAACTATTATTGATGGATAACAAGCATCATTATTTACATATTTTAATCCTTCATCAATAGACTTTATATCCATAGCTGGTAATACTTCTATATTATATCCACACTCTCTTACCGCTTTCTCTAGTAAGTCAAAATGCATAGGTGACATTTGCGGAGCTAATATAGTATGTTTTTTTCTCATTTCCTTAACAAATATAGGTGGATTGTATTTGATACTTTCCTCTACAGGTTTATAATTTAGCCTCTCTCTTTCTTTTATAGCTGCATATAACGATCTTATTCTTATCCTAGCTGCGCCTAAATTATTTCCTTCATCAATCTTTAAAGATGTATATATTTTACCTCTCGAAATAATTAAATCAGAAACTTGATCAGTTGTTACAGCATCTAGTCCACATCCAAATGAATTTAATTGTATAATCTCTAAATATGGATTCTTTGCTATAAATGCTGCTGCTCTGTATAATCTTGAATGATACATCCATTGATCTACTACTCTTAAATTTTCTTCTAACTTACCCAAATGAGATATGCTATCTTCTGTTAAAACAGCCATTCCATAAGATGTTATTATTTCTGGTATACCATGATTTATTTCAGGATCAATATGATATGGTCTTCCACATAATACTATCCCCTTTTTATTATTTACTTTTAAATATTCTAATACCTCTTCCCCCTTATTTTCTATATCTCTTTTACATGCCAATCTCTCTAATGCGGCTTTCTTTATTGCCTCCCTAGCTTCATCTAAGGATATGTTATACTCTTTAAATTCTTCAACAATTCTTTTCGCTAAAACTTTATAATTGTCTAAAGATAAAAATGGTTCAATAAGCTTAACATTTCTCTCTTTTATCTCATCAATATTTGTTCTTATAACCTCTGGATAAGATGTTACTATAGGACAATTATAATGATTTGTTGCATCTTTAAACTCCTTTTTTTCATAAGGAATACATGGATAAAAAATAGTTTTTATCCCTTTATTGATGAGATTCATTATATGTCCATGACTTATTTTAGCAGGATAACAGGCCGATTCTGATGGTATTGTTTCTATTCCCAACTCATATATCCTTTTATTTGATGCATCAGAAAGCACTACCCTAAACCCTAAACTTGTTAACATAGTAAACCAAAACGGATAATTTTCATAAATGTTTAAAACTCTTGGAATACCTATAACTCCCCTTTTAGCTTCATTTAACGGTAAAGGTTTATAATTAAATATTCTCTTATATTTATACTTATATAAATTAGGAATCTCTTCATTTTTTTTCTTAATTACTCCTAGTGCTTTTTCACACCTATTACCTGAAATAAACTCTTCTCCATCTGAGAATTTATTTACTGTAAGCAAACAATTATTCCCACATCGACCACACCTAGCAAAATCAGTTTCTATTTTAAATTTTTTAATTTGCTCATTAGATAAAAGAGTTGATTTTTCCCCTTCTATATATCTTTCCTTTGCAATTATTGCACATCCAAAGGCTCCCATTATTCCTGCAATATCTGGTCTTATAACCTCTTTCCCAGAAATAATTTCAAAACTTCTTAGAACTGCATCATTATAAAAAGTTCCACCTTGAACTATTATTTTATCCCCCATATCATTTTCATTTCTCATCTTTATTACCTTAAATAAAGCATTTTTTATTACTGAGTAAGATAAACCTGCTGATATATCAGAAACTTCAGCACCTTCTTTTTGAGCTTGTTTTACTCTTGAATTCATAAACACAGTACATCTTGACCCTAAATCTACCGGTGACTTTGAAAATAATCCTTCTTTTGCAAACTCTTTTACATCCATCCCTAAAGACTTTGCAAAACCTTCAATAAATGAACCACAGCCTGATGAACATGCCTCATTTAAAAGAATACTATCTATAGTCCCATTTTTTATTCCCATAGACTTCATATCTTGTCCACCTATATCTAATATAAAATTAACCTCCGGTAAAAAATATTTTGCAGCTTTATAATGAGCCATAGTTTCAATTTCTCCTATATCTATATGTAAAGCTGTTTTTATTAGTGATTCTCCATAACCAGTTATCGCTGAATTTACTATTTCAACATCATTTGGAATAACTTCATATAAATTAGTTAATATACTAATCACCTTTTTTAATGGGTCCCCATCATTATTTTCATAAAAAGAATATATCAGTTCATTTTTTTCATTAATTAAAGCTACCTTAGTAGTAGTTGAACCTGCGTCAATCCCTAAATAAGCTTTTCCCTTATAACTTAATAAATCTCCCTTTTTTACAATAGCTTTATTATGCCTATCTTTAAATACTTTATAATCTTCATTATCTGTAAATAAAGGTTTTAATCTTTTAACGTCATTATCCTTAATATCTAGTATCATTTCTAGATTTCCTAGTAAATCACCTAATAAAACCTCTTTATTATCCTCACTTAATAATGCAGCTCCTATAGCTACAAATAACTCTGCATTTTTAGGTGTAATAGTTTGTTCTTTTGTTAAATTTAATGTTTCTACAAATCTCTCTCTAAGTTCAGATAAAAAATTTAATGGTCCTCCTAAAAATGCTACCCTTCCTCTTATTGGCTTTCCACAAGCTAACCCACTTATGGTCTGGTTTACAACCGCTTGAAAAATAGAAGCTGCTATATCTTCTTTATGTGCACCTTGATTTATAAGCGGTTGAATATCAGTTTTAGCGAATACTCCACATCTAGATGCTATAGGATAAATTACCTTAAAATCTTTTGCATATTCATTTAATCCCTCAGCATCTGTATTCAACAATACCGCCATCTGATCTATAAATGCACCTGTCCCTCCTGCACAGCTTCCATTCATTCTTTGCTCTATACTACCATTAAGATATGTTATCTTAGCATCTTCTCCTCCTAATTCTATAACCACATCTGTTTCAGGAATAAACTCTTCAACTGTTCTTGAGCAAGCAATCACCTCTTGCACAAAGTTTAAATTAAGCCACTTAGAAACAGATAATCCTCCTGAGCCAGTTACAACTATAGAACATTTAATATTTCCTAAAATTTTATATGCATTTTCAACTAATCTAACTATACTTATTCTTATATCTGAAAAGTGTCTTTTATATTTACTATAAATAATTCTATTTCGATTATCTAAAACTACTAATTTTACTGTTGTTGAACCTACATCAATTCCTACTTTATACATAATTCCATCTCACTTCCCCCAATTATATATGACTCAAACACACATTACATATATTATTAATATTATTTTTATAAAAAAAGATGACATACTTAATTGTATGCCACCATAAAGTTTAATCATTCATCCATTCATAAGTTTTATAACTCTTTTTATTATGTGCATGAGCTCCTATTCTTTCACCATTTTCTATTCCTACTTCTGAATTTCCTGTAGGATCTATTTTCCTAAGCTCATTTTTAGATTTTGGTCTATCTTTCATTCTATTTTTATTATTATCCATAAACTTACCTCACATATTAATAATTAAGTATCCATTTAAAATTAATAATTAAATTTACTTTTAACTGCGTCAAACACTGGTCTAAAATATTCTTCATTTTCATTAAATAATTTAGTTAACTCTTCCTTAGCTTTAATATACTTTTCATCGTTAACATCATTGTTAACGATTTTAGATGATTCTTTGTGGAACTTCATAAATATAATTGGATGTTTCTTTGCAAAAGCTTCCATCTCATCAATGTGACGTTCAGGCTTAGTTGCATTTTTCAACCATTTAAAAACATAATCATATTTATCCATATTCACACTTCCTCTTACTTAAATTTTAAAATCAGTTGGATCATATGGTTTGGCTTTTGGTTCACCAAAACAAGCTTTTACACTTTCCACTTGCGGATTATGACTTACATTCTTCTTTTGCTTTTTTGTTTTTTTCATCTGATTTCCCATATAAACATCACCTCATTAATATGTTGTACATATTCTCGTTTAATATCCTATTAGAAAATTTCCATTTGTTTTATAATATTCATAAGGAAACTTCTTCTCACAAGAATTCCAACTAAGTAAAATTCATAAGCAAACTTAATTTTAATTTTTTTATTGATAAATTTAAAAATATGATATTATAATAAATTAAAATGATTTATATGGAGGTACTAATGGAAAACCTACATCCAATATCTGATAAAGATTTTAAAGAACTTATAAAAATTAGATTTAATAATATTAGCGATGGTTTTAATACGTTTAGTAATGGAATTCTAGAATGTGTAGATGATACACTATCCTTTAAAGCAAAAGAAGAAAGATTTTTAAAGTTTTTTCAACAAGCTTTATCATTAAACTCAAATCATCTTATAGTAGATTTCTACTTAAAAAATCTAAGTAGTGAAGAAATATTAAATTTACTAGACTCTCTTGACCATAATAACAAAATAATATTACTTCAAGAATTAAAAAATCTTAAAGATGATTCTGTTTATTTCACTTTAACAGATACTAATCTACTAGGTTTCATAACTATTTTAAATACGCGAGCTCTATTCTTTTGCACAATATATTTCAAACACTTTCCTTTTACTATTTGGGGAAATTATGATTTAAAATTTCCTGTATTCTTTTCTGATATTAACATTTTAAATCAATATAAAGATTTAGCAAATAAACATGGTCTTTCTATAAACTTAATAAATATAAAAAAGGAAGGTATAATTTAAAATTACCTTCCTTTTTCATATCTCTTATAATAATCTCTATTAAAAACACTAAAGTTATCTTTTATCAATAAGCTTTTACTCTACCCAATTGATTTTTTTAACATATTCTTCTACGTATTCATGACTCATATGTGGATTTATAGTTTCCTCATGAGTTATAGTTACTATAGACATAGCAATAGCATATTTAAGCGTATCTATAGTTGAAAATTTATTCATATACCCATAACCTAATCCTGCAACAAATGAATCTCCTGCACCTGTTACATTCTTTACATCAACTTTATCACCACAAGCTAGCTTTCCTTCTTCATTTTTTGTTAAATAATATATTCCATCAGCATCTAAGCTTATAAATACATTTTCAACTCCTTGATCTAAAAAATATCTTGCTGCCTTCTTTAAATCTTCATCTGTATTTATTTTAAAACCACATAAGGCTTCAGTCTCAAGTCTATTAGGTTTAACAGTATGGAAATATTTAACTAAGTGACTTATTTTTTTTGCTTTATTAGCTGAAACAGGGTCTAATACAAATTTAGTTTTTCCTCTATACTTTTTTAGCATATACTCTAAAAGTATAGGATTATCTGAATCTACAATAGTATATTCTGCATTTTCAAATATTTCTGCTTTAGAATCTACAAAAGCTGTATCCATTTTATTTAAGCTTTCCATATCTACTACAGCTGACTCCATTTCACCTTCAGTATTTAAAATAGCCATATATGTTGGAGTACACCCATCTTTTAATATTAAAGAATTATCCATTCTGTAACCAATTCTTTTAGAATGTTCTAAAATACTTCTTCCATTACTATCATCGCCTACAATAGAAATAAATTCAGTACTTACTCCTACTCTTGCTAAATTCTCAGCTATATTTCTACATACACCTCCTAAAGACACTTTTATGCATCCTGGAATTGAATCTTTAGGACTATACTCTTTTCTTCCAAAGCCAATTATATCTACTATTGAAGCTCCTACTACTAATATATACTTATCATTTACTATCATTATATCTCTCCTGCTATGTTTTCTCCGATTTTGAGTGATAAATATATTATAGTAAACAGATTAAAAAAAATAAAGAAAAAAATAAAAATTTGTCGTTTTTTTTAGTTTCCCCCCTTTATTTCACTATTTTCTTTAACTATTTTCAACTTTTCCCCTTATACTTTTAACAAATTAATAATTTAAATTATGAAAATAGGAATAATTTAGTAATTGTTTAATGTTAATAATATATATTATGTGAATAATAGCTACCTATAATGCCAATAATTATAATAATGGTTTATATATACAGGAGGTCCATATGGATTATTTTAGCGAAGCAAATAAACTTTATAATTTAAAAGAATATGATAAAGCAATAGAGTTATACAAAAAATCTATTGAAACAAAAGAAAATACAGCTTGTGCTTATTATAATGCAGGAGTATGCTTTATAAAATTAAAAAATTTCAGCGCTGCTATAGATATGATTAAAAATGCACTTTCTATTCAAAAAGAAAGTAAATACTTCTTTAACTTAGCATATTGCTATGCTATGAAAGAAGATACAAATAGAGCTCTTATATATTTTAATAGGGCTTGGTCATTAGATAGTACAGATGCAGACTGTGAAAAAGCAATAAATTTAATTATGGCTAACAAAAAAGCGCTTTAATCTTAAAGCGCTTTTACCATTCACCTGCTATCATCTCTTTTATATGATCATCATAGAAATTATTATTATTAAAATAGTTGCCCGACATATAAAACGTTGGATCTACAGGTATCCATTTATCTTCACTTTCCAAATATACTTCATTCCATGCATGAGGCCCATATTGTGTCCCATCATATGCACTTCCTGTAACTAATCTAACTTTTAAATCAATAGCTCTTGCCATTGCAACATAAAGACATGCATAATCAAAGCATATACCTTTTTGAGTTGTCCAAGCTTCAGTTGCTCCACTTTTTCCACTACTTTCATTATTTAAAGTTTTATAAGCTTTATCAAAATCGTATTCTATATTACTTCCTATCCATACATATAAGCTCTTTGCTTTTTCTAAGTCATTCTCTTTATATTTAGTTATTTCAATAGCCTTATTGTCAATTTCACTATTTGACCTAACTCCGTCTTCTAACGTTACTCCATTATAATAAATCAACACGTTAGAGGTAGGCATATAATTCTCTTCATCACTATACGTTATTTTTTCATTGCTACTAGTGAAGTTTTGACTTATAGTATCATAAATCATTTTATATCCGCTAATATTAGTAAAAATATTCATAGGAAAATTTCTCCCAATAGTCATATTAAATATTACTATTCCTATAAACATTATTAAAATAACAATAGTCCCTTTTATGGCACCCAATAAAGCAGATATAAATATTAAAATCCTTCTGTTTAATATTTTGCCAAAATAAAATAATTTAGCCAAAAACTTTAATACCATATAAATTATAAAATGAATTATAAAGTAAACTACAACTAATAAAACCATTCTAATCACTTCATTTTTTATTGAAGAAAAAGCAAAATAGTTATAACTTATTTTAATAATATCCGCTAAAATAACATTTAAATTACTATTTATTATTAAAAAAGATAGTAATATCGATAGATAATATAAGGTTCTATTAATAGGAAATTTTATATCTCTATGATCTTTTAGTAGATTTATACTTTCTTTAACCCCAAATAAAATAAAAGCAAAGCATATAGAATATGCTATTAATTTCTCCATAAAGAATACTCCTTTAATTAATACTCATCCTTTTTTACAACCTCTTTCATAACGTCTGATGCTAGGTCATAATTGTATCCTTTGCTTATAAGAAATCTATATAATTTTTGTGATAGCTTATATTTATCACTTTCTCTTCTTTGTAATTCATTATATTTCTTTTGTGCTAAAATTATCGCTCCATCTTTAGAGTCATCATAATCTATTTTAGAAAGTTCCTCATTTATTAGTTCATCTGGTATCCCTTTTCTTTTTAGATTATATTTAATCTTGTTTTTACCTTGGCTTTTTAATTTATCTTTTACATACATCTTTACATAATTTTCATCGTTTATAAGATTATATTCTCTTAAAAACTCAATGGCTCTATTTATAGATTCTTTACTATACTCTTTCGCTATTAGCTTGTTATATATTTCTTTCTCTGTTTTATAACTTCTTTCAACTATCTTAAGTGCAGAATTTTTACACTTCATAAATTCATCTTCTCTTGCAAGTCTCGTAAGTTTTTCAATATCTATAACTTTCTTTGGAGCCAAATTTTCTTTATAAACTATTTCTGCACTTAATGAAAAAGCAAATTCATCGTCTATATAAACATTAATTCTTTCTTTATTTCGCTTACCAATCTCTAGTTTAGTTATTATATTCATAATTATTGCCACCTTATGAAGACTTTAGTATATGAATAGTAGGATTATTTAATACTTTATTTGCAACATTATAAATTTTGTCCTTAGTTATATTATTTAAACTATCCATATCATCTAAAAATTCAAATATATCCTCTCCTTCAACACTTTGGGTCAAAATATAGCTACATAACTCCACTGGATCTTCTAATGTTGATACTACAGCAGTTTTATGAACTTTTTTCATTATATTTAAATCTTTTTCTCCTATTTCGATTTTTCCTTCCTTTATTCCCAATAAAGTCTCATCAATAGCTTCTATTGCACTATCTATATCTTCTTCATCTACAGCTGTGTAAATATATAATGTTTTTACATGCTTTGTTACATCAAGATGAGAATATATATCGTAGGCTAGCCCTCTATTTTCTCTTATTTCCCTAAATAATAAGGAATTTGAGCTTTCTCCTAATCTATGGTTTAGAATTCTTAATGGTAATTCATACTCTTTATCTAATTCATAAAATGTATACAGATATATAATTGTATTTAATTCAATATTTTCTTTAACAGTAATCTCTTTAGTTTTTACATTCTTTTCATCCTTAACTTTTAATGATGTTATATCTCCACTTTTCCACTCTCCAAAATGTTCTTGAATCATTTTTAGAGCCTCTTCATGTTCAAAAGATGATACCATAGTAATAACAGAATTATTTGCTATATAATGCTTTTTATAAAATGTATACAAGTCTTTATGATTAAATTTCTTAACATTTTTTTCTACGCCAGCAACATCGTATCTAAGAGGTCCCTTCTTAAAAGCTACTTCATTAGCTCTCTTAAAACTTAAATCTTCAACACTATCTTTACTAGTTCTAATCTCTGCTAGAATGACTCCTCTTTCCTTCTCAATTTCTTCCTGCAAAAACACTGATGACGTCACCATATCAGATAAAATTTCTATTCCATTTATTAACTCCTCTTCTAAACAACTTATAGAATATACAGTAGACGTAAAGTCAGTATACGCGTTATACTCTCCCCCCAAAGCTTCTAATTCATCATTTAGAGCTTGAAAGGTTCTTTTATTGGTTCCTTTAAAAAGCATATGTTCAATAAAGTGTGAAATCCCCTTCTCATTTACCTTTTCATATAATGCTCCAACTTTAATTCCTATATTTATTGATGAAATTTGTGTGTCTTTTTTTATTGTTAATATCTCTAACCCATTAGGTAATAGATGTTTTTTTATGTCAAAATTCAGCTTAATCATACTCTATTGCCTCTCCCATCTCCAATTATTGTTCTAATACTATAATATAATATGTTTAATAATTAATTACAATATAATAATAATAACACAGTTTATAATTATATCACTTTAGTCTATAATTATACTTAATAAAAAATTTTTATGAGGAGTATGTATGGAAAGAAATATTTTAATTATAGAAGATGAGATTAGAATTAGAATTTTACTTAGAGACTATTTAAAAAGAGACGGCTTTAATGTAATTGAAGCTTCTGATGGTGATGAAGGTATTAATGCCTTTCAAAATAATAGCATCGATTTAATTCTGTTAGATATAATGATGCCTAGAGTTGATGGAATTACAGTGTTAGAAACTATACGTAACGTTTCTGATGTACCTATAATTCTATTAACTGCCAAATCACAGGAAGAAGATAAACTATTTGGCTATGAGCTCGGAGCTGATGATTACATAACCAAACCATTTTCCCCAAAAGTTTTAATAGCTAAAGTTAAGGCTTTACTTAAAAGAACTTCTGATGGAGGTAACTCTTTTTCTTCAGCTAAAGATTTCAACGGCTTAAGTATAAACAAACTTGCTCATGAAGTTAAAGTAGATGGTACAGCTTTAAACTTATCTCCAAAAGAATTTGAACTATTAGTTTATTTAACCGATAACATAGGCATATCACTAACTAGAGATACAATATTAGATAATGTTTGGGGCATAGATTATTATGGGGACCTTAGAACTGTTGATACAAACGTAAAGCGTTTAAGAGAAAAGCTTGGCTCTAAAGCAAACTATATAATTACAGTAAGAGGTAGCGGATATAAATTCGAGGTAAATCATGAGTAAAAGTATTTCAAAAAAATTATTTACAATAACATTTAGTTTAATTTTATCCGTATTCGTCATTAATATGATAGTTCAATTACTTTTCTTTGAAGATTTTTATTTAGATAGAAAAGTTAAAGATTTAAAAAATGAAGTTAACACCTTTAGAACCATGTACTCTTATCAACTGGTTAATAAAAATACTCTATATAACGCCTTAAGCTCCTATGAAGAATCTAACAACTCCAAAATGGCTATATTCTCACTTGATGGAAAGCTTAAGTATTTAACAAACTATGAGGGTGGTGTAGATGATTCTACAACTTTAACAGCTTTTTGTGCAGATCTTCTTTCTAATAATGAGTTAATTGATAGAGTTTTAACTCACGACACTGTTGAGTGGACAATTTTTATCGATAAAAGTAGCGACAGTAAAAAAATTGGAGTTGTTTCTCCTATGTCCCTACAAAACTTTAATGATTCAATTATAATTTCAGTTTCATCAATACAACCAATACAAGAAGCTGCTTCAGTTATAAAAAGCTTTTATTTCTATCTGTTAATTTGTATATTATTTGTTGCTATAATTCTTTCAAATATTTATGCTAAGCTAATTAGTAAGCCTTTGATAAAAATAAACAAAGTAGCAGAAAAGATGTCTAATCTAGACTTTAACGCAAAATGTGATATAACTTCTCAAGATGAAATAGGAAGTTTAGCTAATACCTTAAACTTTCTTTCAAGTAATCTTGAAAATGCCTTAGATGATTTAAAAGATAAAAATTTGAAACTTGAAAATGAAATAGAAAGGGAACGTAATCTCGAAAACATGAGAAAAGACTTCGTCACTAGTGTTAGTCATGATTTAAAAACTCCGATTGGAATAATAGGAGGCTACGCCGAAGCTTTAAAAGATGATATAGTAACTGGTGAAGATAGAAAAATTTATCTAGAAACTATAATTGATGAAGCTAACAAAATGAATTCATTGTTAAATAGTATGCTCGATCTTTCAAGGCTTGAAACTGATAAAGCAACATTGGAATTAGAGGACTTTAATATAGTTAGACTATTACAAGGAATGATTAAAAAATTCTCTTTAGAGCTCACTAATAAAAATATAGCAGCTAACTTTATAGCTCTTCCTCCATATGCTTATGTTAATGGAGATATACTTAAAATTGAGCAAGTTATACAAAATATACTTACAAATGGAATAAAATATTCTCCTGAAGGAAGTAATATAAATATTTCTGTAGTAGATCAAAATGATAATTTTGTAATAAGTATTGAAAATACTGGAGTAAATATACCTGAGAAAGAACTAGAAAATATATTTGCCAAGTTTTATAGATTAGATAAATCCGGTGATAGAACAAAAAAAAGCTACGGATTAGGTTTATCCATAGTTAAAAGAATATTAGATCTTCATAATAGTGTTTATTCTATAAATAATACATCTGATGGTGTATTATTCAAATTTACTTTATCTAAATCTATAGATATTGAAGAATAAAAAAATAAGCTGCGACTTTTTGTCACAGCTTATTTTTTATTTTATCTTTTTATATAATATAGTAGCAAACCAAATTAATGATACTCCAAGCATAGCATGAGCTAATCCAGCAATATGACTTAAACCTGCAAAATCACTACCATTAACTTGTAGTATCCCTCTAACTAAAAGTGTTACTAACACAAATACTAAAGATACGTTATAAAGTGTTAACCATACTTTATATGCTTTAGCTTTTGATATTTCAAAAAGCTTGTCTAATATAAGAACTACTAAAAAGAATATAAAACCTAAAATTAGTGCATGTCCATGTAATGCGCTTAATGTCGTTCTATCTGTAAAATTATTAAACTTAGTAAACTCTCTAAAAAATACTCCCAATGCTAATCCTAATGCTAAATAAAAAACTGAAAAATTTACATACTTTCTCATAAAAAAACCTCCAACAAATAATTTTTATCTTCTAATATATATTATTATAAAAAGAAGAATTTTTCAATACTTTCAAAAAAAATAGTTTGCATTGGAACCATTTTTTTTTGTTTTATAATATAAAAAAGGAGCTTTTAAAGCTCCTTTTTTCTTTAAATTCTACTTATCTTTTTAAATATTATTTCCTTTTTGACTTCTTTAGTTTCAACATCTATTTGAATTTTAAATATATTAGGGCAACCTTCTTCTCTCCACTTTTTCATATATTTAGGAGTTATTTCAAAGGAATAAAAATATCTTTCATCATAGAAGTCTGAAAACTCTAAATATTCAACCTTACTATATCTATCTATTTTTATATTCTCTTTATCAAAGTTATTAAAAATAGGGGTAAAAAACCTTAGGGGTATTTCATATTTAAACATGCCCTTTATTTCTTTTCCTTCCATTATAGCTCTTTTTAAAAATCTTACTTCTTTTTCCTCTAATTCCTTATATCCTAATTTAAATATAGGTTCTCCTCTTTTATTTTTGTCTATTTTTATCTTTATCATACGTTTCCACCATCTTAATACTAAATATTATTTATATAATTCCACCATCTACTCTTATTATTTGTCCTGTTAAATACTTACAATTATCATCACATAAAAAAGATACAGCTTTTGCAATTTCATCACAATCACCAAAACGACCTTGTGGTATTTCCTCGATTAACGAATTCTTTTCATCTTTATCTAAAAAATTATTCATCTCTGTATTTATTACCCCTGGTGCTACAGCATTAACTCTTATTCCAAAAGGTGCAACTTCCTTAGATAATGCTTTAGTAAATAAATTTATACCACCTTTAGATGATGAATAAACTACTTCACAGGATGCTCCAACTTCTCCCCAGATAGAAGATATGTTAATTATATTCCCACTTCCTCTTGAAATCATGTTGGTTACTGCATATTTTGATAAATACATTGCACCTAATAAGTTGGTATTTATTAATTCCTCAATATCTTCATCTTCACAATCCATTAGTAATCCAACTTTAGACCTACCTGCGTTATTCACTAATATATCAACCTTACCGAATGTCTTTATAACATCTTGAATTAATTCTTTACAATTTATAGCCTTTGAAATGTCTTTTATATATATTTTCCCATAGCCACCATTAGATATTATTTCATCTAATGTTTTCTTTGCACCTTCTACATCCTTTGAACAATTAATTGCTATACTTGCTCCTTGCTTACTTAATTCAAGAGCTATAGCTCTTCCAATCCCTCTTGAAGCTCCAGTAACTAATATAACTTTTCCTGTTAGTTTTTCCATAAAATTTACCACCATCTTTTAGTTTCATACTTTAATTCCAACTTTATTTTACTATTAAAGAAATATAAAGTAAATTCTTTAAATATCTTTTATTTAAGTACATCCTTAAATACTCTTAATGCATTTTTACTAAATATTTTTTCTATCTCACTTTCTTTATATCCTCTATATTTCAACCTATCGGCTAATAACCCAATCTCTCCTATATTTTTAATTTCCACTTCATTCCCAATTCCATCAAAGTCACTCCCTATTGCAATTACATCTATTCCCCCAACATTTTTTATATGGTCAATATGGATAATCATGTCATCTAATTTTGATATTTCAGATTCTCCTAGAAAATTACTACAGAAATTTATCCCCATTACTCCTCCCTTTTCTGATAACTTTTTAATCATATTATCAGTAAGATTCCTAGGATGACATTTTATAGCTCTAGCGTTAGAATGTGATGCAATAAAAGGCTTTTTACATATTTCTAATACATCAAAAAAACCCTTATCTGATAAATGTGATACGTCAGGTATTATTCCTACTCTCTCCATTTCAGCTACGATTTCTCTACCACATTGGGTTAACCCCTTGTCTTTATAAATAAAATCTATATTAGGATATCCTATCTTATTAGGAAAATTCCAAGTTAATGTAATGATTCTAATACCTAAATCATATATATTTTTTACTCTTTCAACTTTTCCTTCAAGAACTTCTCCCTCTTCTATAGATAAAAATGCTCCTATTTTCCCTTCCTTATTAGCATTTTCTAGCTCCTCTACATTAGTTACTATATTAATACTTTCTTTATTGTCACCTAATTCCTTCAAAAAGTTTCTATGCATAGCTAAAAATTCTTCATAAGGATTTTTACATTTATCCATTTCTATAAAGTGAGCAAATACTTGTCCATAAGCCCCTGCTTTCTTTAACTTTTTTATATCTACAGAAAATTCATTTTTGTTTAACCTTCCACCTTCATAATATAATCTACTAGCTGTATCACAATGTAAATCAATCATTAACTCATTACCTCTTCTTTCTACTATTTTCTTTGTTAACTCGTAGCCTTTCTTCTTTAGCCCATGATAAATAAGTTGAAATTTTTCTCGGTCCTCCGATAATCTTCCTTTTTACCCATAGTATACCTGAATCTTGTGCATCTACGCTCCATTTTATTAATGTTATATCCCCATTTTCTATTTCTATGGATGTCATTGCATATGGTAATATACAGCATCCATCATTAAAGTATGGTGGTTCAAACTCACCTGGAAATCTACTATTGTGAGTATGCCCACATAATAGCATCTTTCCATTATCCCTAGCCCACCTTTGTAGGTCCAAATCAACCCTTGTCCTTCTTGTTTTATTTTTAGCTGAACTTGACGGATCTCTAAACCCTGCAATTCCAAACATAAATTTCCAAATATATCTTACTAGAAATCTACTTATAAACCACAGTTCTTTGTTTAAAAAGTCCATCTGATTTCCATGAGTTACCAGAATTTTTTCATCTAATGGTGTATATAACATATTTAATCCTGGATAAAACTTTATATCTTCTATAAACTTTAAAAATTCTCTTCCGTAATCTGCACCTATCTTTCTTAAGCTTTTCTCTTGAGTATCTTTAAAATTTTTATTTCCTTTTATTATATCATGATTACCATAAATCATATAAATTTTGTCTTTTTTCTTATATTTATTAAATATCCTAAATACCTCTTCATATGTATACGCTATTTCATTATAGTTCTTATTCTCCCATAATTCATCACCATCACCAACTTCAATATATGTGAATCCATTTCGTAAATAATACTTTAATGCAGTAATATATATATTAGCATTAGGTAACAATGAATCAAAATAAGTTCCATCACCTCTATGAACATCTGATATAAAAACTAACTTAGATGAATCATCGAAAGGTATAGTTAATGCATTGTCATATAAATAGTCTAGTGTATTTCTCATAAATACTCCTTACTAAAAATTCCTTTTTATATCCTATGTCTGAATTTCTTTAAAGGTTATTTAAAAAACTTCATAAAAAATTATTACTACATATAAAAAAACAAATTTGAGCAAACTATCATTATAATTTTTTTTATAAAAAGGAGGACTAGGTGTGTATCGTAATAGCTTTAGTCTTAAGATTATAATAGTTCTTTTCTTAGCAATTAATAATATTCATACTATTTGTTTTGCTACCCCTTTATCAAAAGATGATTTAGCTGTAATGAAAGAAGAAATAATAGCTTTAAAAAATAATACAGACGAAACTGATGAGCTAAAAAATCAATTTCAATCCTTATTAGAAAACTTATTTTTAAATAGAAACTCTGCTATATTATCTAAAGATACTGAGGGATTAAAAGAGTTTTACGATTTAACAAAAAAAGTTGGGCAATGGGCATATGAAAATGAAACTACAAAAATTCAATATTTTTCAAACTGGTCCGAAAAACAAGGTGCTAAGTTTGATAGAATTAATTCAATTTTAAAAGTTAAGAAAGTAAAAGAAAAAGAGACTAATCTCTTTGGCGTAATATGTTATGTATCTACTGAATTCTATTATAGTTATTTAGATTCGCCATCAGAACAGAATAGATTTAAGCTAGGTACTTATCATTATTTAAACTTAAGAAAAGAAGGAGATCGCTATATAATAACAAAAGAATGGTATACTGATCCACTAGCTGATTCTTTAACCCTTGAAAACATTAAATCTGATGAGATAAAAGAATATATATTATCTTGTAAAGCACCCGACTTTACTATTGATGAACGTTGTCAAAAAGCTATAGATTACGCTCACACATATTGTGGTGTTTCTGATAATGAAGAGTTTCTATTTAAATATAATCCAAGTTATAGGAACTTTAATCCTGAAGGTGGAGATTGCGCAAACTTTGCCTCTCAAATTCTTTACGAAGGTGGAGGTTTCAAAAAAAATGATTATTGGAATTATAATAAAGGTGATGCAACAAAAGCTTGGGTAAATGCACAAGGATTTAAGAATTATATTGTAGGAAGTGGAAGAGGCTCTTATATAGCTAAAGGTAACTATCAAGAGACATACAAATCAGCATTTCAATTGAGACCTGGTGACATAGTAGCTTATGAAAAGAAAGGTCGTATAACACATATTTCTACAGTAACAGGACTTGACTCAAAAGGATATCCTCTAGTTACTTGCCACAATACAGATAGATTGTTAGTGCCTTACGATCTAGGATGGAGTAATAAAAACATAAAATTTCATTTTATAGATATATACTATTAAAAAAGGAGCATATTATGCTCCTTTAATATTTATTATTCAATTGAAAAACCAGTTTGTTCAATACAATTTCTTATATCTGTTTCAGTGACACTATCATTAAATCCTACTTCTATACTACTTCTTCCAAGGTCAACACATACTTCTTGAATACCTTCTATCTTGTCTAATGCATTTTTTATTTGTGTCTTAGTAGAGTTATTTAATAAGCCTGTAACATTGTAATGTACTCTATCCATACTTTTTCTCCTTTCTTAGGTTACTCAAGAATAGTATAAGCAAAACAAATAAATATTATGAATTTTAAAATAATGAAAATGTTACAACTACTAACCCGAATACAATTGAAACTACTGACATTAGTTTAATTAATATATTTAAAGCTGGTCCAGATGTATCTTTAAAAGGATCTCCTACTGTATCTCCTACAACTGCTGCTTTATGCGCTTCAGAGCCTTTTCCTCCAAAATTTCCTGCTTCAATATACTTTTTAGCATTATCCCAAGCTCCACCTGAGTTTGCCATCATAACTGCAAGCACAAATCCTGCCACTGTTGCACCACATAATAATCCTGCTACGCCATTAGGACCTAAAATTAAACCAACTATAATAGGTGTCGCCACAGCTATAGCTGCAATCTTAACTAATTCATGTAGTGCTGACTTTGTGCATATATCAACACATGCTGCATAATCTGGTTCCGCTTTACCCTCCATAAGTCCTTTTATCTCTTTAAATTGACGCCTTACTTCAACAACAATCTTGCTCGCAGCCTTTCCTACTGCACTCATTGTAAATGCAGAGAATGCATAAGTAACTGCACCACCTATAAAGATACCTATTAAAACTTGCGGATTTAATATAGATAAATCAAAAGTAAAATCTAAATTATTTTTTATAGCTAAAGATTCGATGGAGTCTTTATATGCAGCTATAAAAGCTAATGCTGTCAATGCAGCAGAACCTATAGCAAATCCTTTCCCTGTTGCAGCTGTAGTATTTCCTAAAGAATCTAAAGCATCAGTCCTATTTCTGACCTCTTTATCTAAACCAGCCATTTCCGCTATACCTCCAGCATTATCTGCCACCGGTCCATATGCATCTGTAGCTAATGTTATACCTAAAGTCGATAGCATACCTACAGCTGATATTGCTATACCATAAAGTCCTTGATTGAAATTATTTAATCCTCCAGCACAAATATAACTAACTAAAATAGATATACTTACTATAATTACAGGACAGGCTGTAGATAACATTCCTACAGATAATCCGTTTATAATTACTGTGGCCGGACCTGTTTCAGAAGCTTTTGCAATAGACTTTGTAGGATTGTAATGATCACTAGTAAAATATTCAGTGAAAAAACCAATTAATAACCCTGCTACAAGTCCACTTAGAATAGCAAAATATACTCCTATATGTTCTTTTCCAAGAACATTAACAACTATAAAGTATGAAACTATTGCAATTATTATTGATGAAAAATATACTCCTCTTCTTAATGCTCCTAACAATACTTTTTGAGATACATCTTCTTTAGACTTAACAAAAAATGTACCTATAATAGACGCTATAATACCAACTGATGCAACAACCAAAGGTACTGTCACTCCATTTATAGATAGTCCTGCTGATACAGCTAATGCACAAGAAGAAACTATAGAACCAACATATGATTCATAAAGATCAGCACCCATTCCTGCAACATCTCCAACATTATCACCAACGTTATCTGCTATAACTGCTGGATTTCTTGGATCATCTTCTGGTATTCCTATTTCTACTTTACCTACTAAATCTGCCCCTACGTCTGCAGCTTTAGTAAATATTCCTCCACCAACTCTTGCAAACAAAGCCATTGAAGAGGCACCCATTCCAAAAGTTAATAAAGATGAAGTAATATATCCTACTCTTTCAGCCATAGGCAACGCTTTATAATACCAATTCAAAATATAATACCATATACTTAAATCTAGTAGTGCAAGTCCAACCACAACTAGTCCCATTACCGCACCACTAGAAAAAGCAACTTTTAAACCACTATTTAGACTTTTACTACATGCATTAGCAGTTCTAGAATTTGCATTAGTAGCTATTTTCATACCTAAATATCCACTAAGTCCTGAAAAGAATCCTCCTGTAATAAATGCAAAAGGAACAAAAATTGAAACAAAATTAAATTGAGCTAATATAAATAGAATAATAAACATTCCTATAAAAAAGTACGATACTCCTTTATATTGTCTTTTGAGGTATGCATTAGCCCCACTTCTTATACTATTAGCTATATACTTCATCTTGTCTGTACCCTCATCAACCTTAAATATAATACGAGTAAAATATACAGCAAAAAGTAATGCTAGCGTAGCTCCTACAGGCGCAAAAACTACTAAATTCATATTTATCTCTCCTCAAATATTCTTTTATATAATAATATGAGAAGTTTTTTTATTATAGAATATATATTTTTTTATTATGTTAATAGATATTATATTTTTACTAAATATAAAAAGTCCCATTTAGGGACTTTCTATATTAAAAACCTCTTTTTTTAGCCTCTACTCCACTTTCATTTAACTCTGGTTCTTCTATTGTAGTATTAAAGCTACTCTTAGCATATTGATTTTGAGTTTTTGTTCCATTTCTTAAAAAATTATCTTTTGTGTAATCTCTTCTATTATTATTTTTCATATCTTTCTCCTTCTTTAAACTTTTTCTTTTTTTGAATATTATTTAGCATAATGGTAAATATAAATAGTGAAAAAAATACATATAAATTTAAAAATGAGTATCTATTTGATCTCTTTGTATTCTCTTAAGATCCTTGAGTCTTAGATGAGTTTCATTCATTATGTCATCCCAAGGCTCACCATCTATTATCATTTTTTTGCAACTGTATTTGATAAGGCTATATCTATTTTTTTTCTTTCCATATTTACATTCCTCCTTAAAAGTATTGTTATTATTATTGTGCTATTTTTAAAAATAATTATGCCTTGTTATTTTAGTCATAAATCTCCTTTTACTTAATATAATGTAATGTAATGTTATTAAAAGGAGAGATGAAAAATGAGTAAACAAAGAAGAGGTAAGTATATTAAAACTATTCCTGGCTGGAGAGGTACTTGTCCATTATGCGGAAGAAAAAGAGTAAAACTAGTTTGGACAAAAAAAGGAGAGGATGGTAAAACCTTTAATATATGTAAATTATGTTCAATTAAAAATTAACTATAAAAAAAGTTTACAGATTTAATCTGTAAACTTT
Source organism: Clostridium hominis (assembly GCF_014287825.1). NCBI lineage: Bacteria > Bacillati > Bacillota > Clostridia > Eubacteriales > Clostridiaceae > Clostridium > Clostridium hominis. The sequence goes on along the minus strand of NZ_JACOOO010000001.1, from coordinate 147,921 downwards.
TTTAATTTTTATCTTCTTTTCTTAGATTTTTCTCTTCCTCTACTCAGCTCTTTACCTTGACGCTTTGAATCATTTTTATTATTTTTTCTATTACTTGATGATCTATTTTTGTTAGAAGAGCTTGATTTTTTTCTTACTAATCCATGAGCTTCTTTATATCTTTGTTCTTTTGATTTTATTAGACATTTTGGACCATTACCAATTAAATCTTCTCTACCAGCCTGCATTAATGCGTCATAAACTATATTATAATTTTTAGGTTTACTAAATTGTAATAATGCTCTTTGCATAGCTTTTTCTTCTTTAGTTTTTGGAACATAAACTTCTTTCATAGTTATCGGATCTAATCCAGTGTAAAACATAGTTGTAGATAATGTTCCTGGTGTTGGGTAAAAATCTTGAACTTGTTCTGGTTGATATTTAATATCTCTCAAATACTCTGCAAGTTTTATAGCTTCTTTTAATGTACTACCTGGATGGCTAGACATTAAGTATGGTATAATATACTGTTTCTTACCTAATCTCTCGGTAATTCTAAAGAATTTTTGTCTAAATTCCTCATAAGTTTTTCCTGCCGGTTTACCCATATGCTTTAAAACTTCTTCAGATACATGTTCAGGTGCAACCTTTAATTGACCACTTACATGATGTTCAACTAACTCCTTAAAGAATGTATCATCTTTATCTGCCATAACATAATCATATCTAATCCCTGAACGTACAAAAACTTTTTTAACTTTAGGTAATTTTCTTACTGATCTTAATACATCTAGAAATTCCTTATGGTCAATCTCTAAATTTTTACATGGACTCGGACTTAAACACTGCTTTACTTTACATGCTCCTATTGTTAGCTGATGCTTACATGCTGGTTTTCTAAAGTTAGCTGTTGGTCCGCCAACATCATGTATATATCCTTTAAAATCTTTCATTTCTGTCATTTCTTTAGCTTCTTTTACTATAGAATCTTTACTTCTACTTTCAACAGCTCTCCCTTGATGGAATGTAATTGCACAGAAGGAGCAGTTTCCAAAGCATCCTCTTGAACTCATAATACTAAACTTAACCTCTTCTAAAGCTGGTATTCCACCTGCTTCTTCATAGGATGGATGATATTGCTTCGTAAATGGAAGGTCATATACAGCATCTAACTCTTCTCTATTTAATATAACCTCAGGTTTATTTACTACTAAGAATTTATCTCCTTGATCTTGAACTATAGTTCTTCCTCTCATAGGATCTTGTTCTTGATAAGTAACTTTAAAGGCTTCACAATATTTAATCTTATCTGTAGATACTTCTTTAAATGAAGGAATAACTATATGTTCTTCATAAACTTCATCCAAGTGGTCTACTAAGTAACATGTTCCTGGAACATGTCTTATATACTTAGCGTCAAACCCTTCGTTTAAGCATCTCGCTACTTCAACTATTTGCTTTTCACTCATTCCATAAATTAAAAGGTCTGCTCCACTATCAGTCAAAATAGATTTTCTTACTTTATCAGACCAGTAATCATAATGGGCAAATCTTCTTAAACTCGCTTCTACTCCACCAATACAGATATTTATATTTTTATAAGCTTCTCTTATTTTATTACAATAAACTATAGTAGCTCTATCTGGTCTAAGTCCCATCTGTCCACCTGGAGAATATAAATCTTTTTCCCTTAATCTTTTACTTACTGTATAATGGTTAACCATTGAATCCATATTACCTGCATTTACCAAAAATCCTAAACGAGGTCTTCCAAGCTTCATAAAGTCCTCTGTACTATGCCAATCAGGTTGAGGAATTATTCCAACTTTATATCCCTCGTGTTCTAAAACTCTCGAAATTATAGCTGTTCCAAAACTATGATGATCTACGTATGCATCTCCAGTTACTATAATGAAGTCACACTGTTCCCATCCTCTTTCTATCATATCTTCTTTACTTATAGGTAAGAATTTATTTTCCATATTATCACATCTTTCATTTTCTTTTATTTATATTAAAGTTTTATTCTTTATAATTCGACATCTATTAATATAACATCTTATTCTATTATTGTTAATACTTCATATCAAATTACCATAATATTTATTTTTAATATTATTCTTCCCTATAACATACTTTTTCTAACATATAGTTATATTACCTTTTACATTAATGAATTATATTTTGTTTAATATAAATATATCTAAAAAAAACTTTCAAAAAAAGATTGTTGCAGTTCTGCAACAATCTCTTTAAAGATATAATTTTACTTAGGATACATATTGATTAATAACAAAAATCCTGGTATCCACGCAGTAAATATCCCATCAAAAACTGATAAATATCCTACAAATTTACCTAAATCCTTTTTCATTACTAATTCTATAAATCCTGTTAACCATAGTAATCCCCATAACAACCAGATAAATATCCAATAAATATTCCCTATTGTAAAATCAATAAATTTTAATGTACTACCATCTATAAATGCTAATGGTACTGTATTTATTGCTACAAATAAACAATACCAACCATATAATCTTCCATCCAAATTAAAGATTCCTCTTGCAGCAATATAAAGATATGTAAATCCAAATAATAAACCTGTTCCAGCAGCAAAATAATTCCCTTGAATTACAGCTACTATATTTAATATAAAAGATAACATACCTGTAAATACATTAAATACTGATGCTGATTTTGCGTCTACATTTGAAAGTCTACCTACTCCATTAAGAATAAGAACAACTCCAACATATATTAAAACTACTCCTAGCATTTTTCTCCTCCTCTATTTTTAACCATCAATTCTTTAATTAATCTGGTTTAGTCTCATAGCTTTCCTTAAAGAATTCTTGGTCTAATCCTTTTAATTGAATTTCTTCACTTACTTTTATAGACTTAGTACTATCTACTACTTTAAATATAATAAATGTCATTAATACTGAATAAACAATTATTATTCCACAACCTAATAATTGAATTAGAAATTGATTTATTCCGGCAGAAACTCCATTAACTCTTGGATCCGCCAATACACCAACTAATAATGTACCAATAAATCCACCCATTCCATGAACTCCCCATACATCAAGAGCATCGTCCCATTTTTTTCTTTCAAATTCTACACAAAAGAAGCATACAACCGCAGCTATTGCACCAATTAATACAGCACTTAATGGTCCTACGTATCCTGATGCCGGTGTTATTGTAGCTAATCCTGCAACTGCCCCTATAATTATCTCTAAAAAAGATGCTCTTTTACTATGCATTGCATATAGTATTGCCCAAACTACCATTCCTGTAGCTCCTGCAATTCCTGTATTAGTAAATACTATTGCTGCTGTTTCAGCCGCAGCTAAAGTTCCACCTGCATTAAATCCAAACCATCCAAATAGTAATAGTCCAGCTCCAATTGCAACTAATCCTAAGTTAAATGGCCCGTGTTCATTTTTGTATTTTCTTTCACCTAGAACGTAAATTCCACCTAAGCACCCAAATCCTGATGTTATATGAATTACTGCTCCTCCCGCAAAATCAACAAATCCTAACTTACTTAAGAATCCTCCTCCCCATACCCAGTGAGCAACAGGGAAGTAAATTACTATCATCCAAAGTATTAAAATTTTTATCCATCCACTTATTGTTAATCTATTTGCAAATGCCCCTGTCATTAAAGGTGCTGTTATTATAGCAAACATTAATTGATACATAAAAAACATTAAGAATGGTATATTATTGCTATAATTTAGATTAATCATATATGTAATATCTTTAAATGCAAAATATTGTAAAGGATTTCCGATAACTCCTCCAATATCATCACCAAATACTAAGCTAAATCCTCCAAACACCCATAACAATGTCACTATTCCTATTGAAATAAATATTTGAAACATTATAGTTAAGGCATTTTTTCTTTCAACTAATCCGCCATAAAAAAATGCTAAACCTGGTGTCATAATTAAAACAAGTGTTGTAGCTAAAATAATAAAAGCTACATCGCCATGAATAATCATAAAATTCACTCCTTTTTAGTTTATCCTTTGTTCTTTTAAGATAATAATCTTTAGTATTTTCTCATAACTAAATCCTTAGAGCCTAGAAAGTTTTTACGTACATAATTATGACAAACACTCATGGCAAACTCTATATTTTGTGTTAAATTACCTAATACTCTAAGTACAAATCCATTTACCTCTAATTCTGAAATTCCAAAATCTATTGGTAATTCAATTTTTTCTAACTCTTTTCTTAATTCTTCAATAACATTACTAGTAATATTTTTATTAATAATAAGTAATGTTCCAAAGTTTAAATACTCCTCAAAAAATCCTAATTTTGTTACATCATTCTCCCTAGGATTAACTATTAAATTATCTAATAATACTATTTTATTATTAATATAAACATTACTCTTCAATTGAACCTTGTTATAAGTAAATTTATCTCCTTCAGGTGACCATCCTGCTGTAATACCATCACTATAAATAAGCGTAGAACTGTCATCTAAATAAATATCATTAACCTGCTTATATATAGCATTTTTATATAAAATTACTGTATCAGCTATATATTCTAAAACACTATTTTTACCTAACTCAATAGTTGTCTCTTGAGTTACTTTATTACCATGTTCACACTTATAAACCTTAGTTGATGCTTGTGTAGTAATTATTGCACGTGCGTTATCTTTAAGTTTAAATACATTTTTGTATTTTTCTCCTTCAATATACCCTCCGCCAAGCTGTAATAAATAGTATGTTGGTATTTTTTCTCTATCATTTCTTATATTTGCAGATACTTTTACTAGTCCTTCATAGTATTTTTTTGAAGTTATCGTTCTGTTATCTTTCTGCTCTAATACTAATTCAATAGCACCGGCATATTCACTTTTTACTCTTTGTTCCATTTTAAGAAATACCCTCTAATAAGCAATTTTTCTTTATCCAATTTATTACTTCATTGATTCCTTCATCTGTTTTTAGGTTAGTAAACATAAAACTATTCTCGGATCTAAAAGCTAATGTATCTTTTCTCATAATATCTAGGTCTGCTCCAACATATGGTGCTAAATCTATCTTATTTATAACAAACAAATCACTCTTTATCATTCCTTGACCGGCTTTTCTTGGAATTTTTTCTCCTTGAGCTACATCAATTATGTATATTGAAAAATCGACCAAATCCGGGCTAAAGGTAGCAGCTAAATTATCTCCACCACTTTCTAAAAATATAATATCTAAATCATCAAATCTATTTTTTAACTCTTCAAGCGCCTCAAAATTCATTGACGCATCCTCTCTTATTGCTGTGTGCGGACAACCTCCTGTTTCAACTCCTATTACTCTATCCTCAGATAAAACAGAGTTTTTAACCATAAATTTAGCATCTTCTTTTGTATATATATCATTTGTTATTACTGCACAACTATAATCTTTACTCATTACTCTTGTTAATCTCTCGATAAGTAGTGTTTTTCCACTACCTACTGGTCCCCCAACACCTATAACAACTGGCTTCATATTTTCAACACCCTTTCGTTTTTTATTTATTTATCTAACTATGACATGAATAATCTAAATTCCATAGTTTCATGTTTTATTTGAGATAATTCTAATCCTGGACTATTAGCTCCAAAATCGTCATAATCTAAGTTCATCACTTTTTCATAAAGGCTAACAAACTCTTCACTAAAGTTTTTTAGAAGAATCTGCCCATCTTTCTGTCCTAAGGGAATAGTTCTTACAGCATTACTTATTAATGTAGAAATTGTGCTATACATATGATAAATTATTGCTTCTTTTAAATTAAAGTTTAGAGAATACATCAGCATACCAAAAACTAATGCTGGATGCCCAAATACTTCTTTTTTTCTTATCTTTTTATCATAATCTTTTAATAAGTCCAAATCATATAAATCCATAAACAATTTAATCATTCTACTTGCTACTAACTTTCCCCCATTACGACTTTCTTTAGCTACAGTTTGAACAGTAATTAATCGATCTAATTCATATATAGATTCCATATCATTTTCCTCTAAAAAATCATACAGTAATCTTATAGCTAAACCATCAGTATAAACAAATTGTTCTTTTAAATAAACGTCAAGCCAATTATTAAAAGTATTTGTATCATATACCTTTTTCAGTCTTAGATAAGTCTCCATTCCGTAAGAATGATTAAAAGAACCTACTGGAAAGTTAGAGTCACATATTTGGATTACTCTCAGATGCTTTAATATATTATTATCAATTTGCATGTGCATGAGTATGTGTATGTGTGTGTCCAAACTCAACATGTCTGAACGCTTTCTCAAGTTTCAAGTTTTCTCTAGAATAATTAATCTTATCTCTTTTTAACTCTTCCTCTACTAATGCATCATATTGTATAATCATTTTTCCATCATTAAACTGAGCTTGTAAATGTCGATTACCTAAAGAATGTGCAATTATACCCATTTCTGTAATATCATTAGGTTTTATAACTAAAACGTCATCACCTTTAACTTTTATTACTACAAGGTTTTTTCCATCATTTAAAAGTATATCTCCATCTTTTAATTCTTCGCTTTTATCTAAAGTAATTCCGTATTCATTGTTATGATCTGATGATACTCTTAAGATCCTTTTTAAGGTATCATCACTATTTATAAATATCTTTTCAATATGATAATTATTTAAATTATCAATATCGCTTATATTCCCTTTTATTTGGTTAAAGATCATATAACTCTCTCCTTAAAAATTAATATAGGAAGTATCTTTGTGCTAATGGCAACTCAGTTGCTGGTTCACAAGTAACTAATTCACCATCAACAGTAACATCATAAGTTTGTGGATCTACTCTAATTTCTGGAGTAGCATCATTTAACTTCATATCTTTCTTAGTCAAATTTCTAATTCCACTAACTGGTAGTATAGTCTTTTGTAAACCTAATTCTTCCTTTATTCCATGCTCATAAGCATAAGTAGATACAAAAGTTATACATGTTGGAAATTGTGCTTTTCCAAATGCTGCATAACAATCTCTATATACTACAGGTTGACATGTTGGAATAGAAGCATTAGCATCTCCTATAATACCTCTCATTGCCATTCCACCTTTAATTATTAGATGTGGCTTAACACCAAAGTAAGGTGGTTCCCAAAGAACTAAATCTGCAAATTTTCCAACTTCAACTGAGCCAATATATTTATCCATACCTTGTGCAATAGCAGGATTTATTGTATATTTTGCAACATATCTTCTAACTCTGTTATTATCGCTATATTCACTATCATTAGGGAATGTTCCTCTTTGCTTTTTCATCTTTGAAGCAGTTTGCCATGTTCTTGTAACAACTTCTCCGATTCTTCCCATTGCTAATGTATCTGAACTCATAATACTGAATATACCCATATCTTGGAATATATCTTCTGCTGCTATTGTTTGATGTCTAATTCTTGAGTCAGCAAATGCTATATCTTCAGGAACTTTTGCATCTAAATGGTGACAAACCATAAGCATATCTAAATGTTCTGCAATTGTATTTACAGTATAAGGTTTAGTTGGGTTCGTAGATGCAGGTAATATGTTAACTTGTGATGCAACCTTCATTAAGTCTGGTGCGTGACCTCCACCTGCTCCTTCAGTATGATATGTATGTATTACTCTACCAGCAATTGCTTGAATTGTATGTTCAACAAATCCACCTTCATTTAAAGTATCACTATGAAGTGCAACTTGAGTATCATATTTTTCAGCAGTTTCTAGAGCATAATTAATAGCAGATCTTGTAGCTCCCCAGTCTTCATGAACTTTTAACCCAACTGCTCCAGCTTCAATTTGTTCTGCATTTACATCTATATTAGCTCCGCTTCCTTTTCCTAGTAAACCTACATTTACAGGCCATCCTTCGGCAGATTTTAACATTTGCTTAATATTCCATGGTCCAGGTGTTGAAGTAACAGCATTAGTACCATCTATTGGTCCTGTCCCTCCACCAACTAATGTAGTTATCCCATTTTCTAGAGCAACCTCAGCACAACCTGGATGAATATAGTGAACGTGAGTATCAATTCCACCAGCTGTTAAAATTCTTCCTTCACCAGCTAATGCTTCTGTTCCAACGCCTACTACGAAATCTACATCATCCATAGTATCTGGGTTACCACCCTTACCTATAGCAAGAATCTTTCCATCTTTAATTCCTATATCAGCTTTATAAATACCAGTATAGTCAACTATTGTAGCCCCAGTAATTATTAAATCTGCAACTTCTGGATTTTTACTAGTTTGGGTTGCATTTTGTCCCATACCATCTCTTAAAGTTTTTCCGCCACCAAACTTACATTCATTTCCATATCCAGTGTAATCTTTCTCAATTTTTATAAAAAGGTCAGTATCTCCAAGTCTTATACTATCTCCTTCTGTTGGTCCAAATAATTCTGCATATCTATGTCTATCAATTTCGAAACTCATTACTTTTCACCACTCCCTTTTGACATTCCATCTAAGAATCCATCACACATATTTCTTATGCCATAAACCCTTCTATATCCACCTATATTAATTAAGTTAACTTCTTTCTTATCTCCAGGTTCAAATCTCACAGCAGTTCCTGAAGGTATATCTAATCTTTTACCCCATGATGCTTTTCTATCAAATGCTAAAGCATCATTAACTTCATAAAAATGATAGTGAGAACCTATTTGTACTGGTCTATCTCCAGTATTAACAACTTCTAAAGTTATCGCTTCCTTACCTTCGTTGTATAAAATATTTCCTTCTTTTATTTTTAATTCTCCAGGTACCATACTTTACCTCCTTATTGTATTGGATCATGTACTGTAACTAGTTTAGTTCCATCAGGGAATGTACATTCAACTTGAACTGCATGTATCATCTCTGGAACACCTTCCATTACATCATCTCTTTTTAATATTGTTGTACCATATTGCATTAAATGCTCAACAGTTTTTCCTTCTCTAGCACCCTCTAACATTTCATCTGTTATTATTGCCATAGCTTCTGGATAATTAAGTTTTAATCCTTTGCTTTTTCTTTTTCTTGCTACATCTGCAGCAACAGAAATCATTAACTTTTCTTGCTCTCTAATAGTTAAATGCAAAATAATTTCCTCCTTTTTTCTTTCTATTGTATAAATTTCAAATAAATTTATTACATATGAGTTATTTTTCCAAAGATATATTTTTTTATTCATTTTTATTTATTAAAGGTTACTTTTCCATTAAAATCATAATAGGCTCCAATTACCTTTACTTTTCCTTGAGCTATAAGATTTTTTATTATCTCATCTTCAGATATCTCTTTAACTACAGCATTGATATTATTATGAATTGCATCATCAATAGTTCCACTTGAATTTACACTAGGCTCTATTTTTTCAACAATATCTTCTATATGTCCTTTTACTTCCTCTCCTTTAACAACTTTGTTATAAGTTGCAGTTACTGCCCCACAGCTCTGATGGCCTATCACAACTATCAAAGGACTATGTAAATGTTCTGCTCCATATTCTATAGATCCTAAAGCATCATCATCAACCACATTTCCAGCTATTCTTATATCAAATATTTCACCAAGACCAGCATTAAATATAGTAGTTGGAGTTACTCTTGAATCTGAACATGATACTATAACAGCATAGGGGCTTTGCCCTTCTTTTAATTCATCTCTTCTTTCTGAATTAACATTTCTCAATTCGCTTTTATCATTTAAAAATCTCTCATTTCCATCTTCAAGCATCTTTAATGCTTCATCAGCGCTTGTTACAGATGTATCAACTGTGGTGTTTTGTACTGTGGCCTGATTATTATTGGATATTTGCTCGTTAGTCTTTGTTGTTGCTCCATTGTTAGAGCACCCTGCAACTAACATTGCTCCTATAATAAATGTCATTATTAATTTTTTCTTCATACTACTTCTCCTTCTCTTAATAAATCTAATTAAAATATTTTAATATATATGCTAAATATAATATTAGCTAAATATTAGCAACTTATTCATCTAAGTATTTAACCTTTGTATCTCATTAGTATAAAAATAAAAATCAAGAGGTTTAACGAAAAATATTTCTGTTAACCCTCTTGATTAAAATAATTACTTTAAAATTACATATATACGAAATGATCTTTTTTAATTTTTTTCCACTGCATCCCATCTTTTATATAATCCTTATACTCTGATATATTATCCCATATCACTTCAAGATTACTAGAGTTTATCTCTGGTATTAAAATAGAATCTAATAATGATTTTGTATATGGATGAATAGGATTATTGTAAAGTTCTTCTGTTTCTGCAAGTTCAACAATTTTCCCATTATATATTACTGCTATTCTATCACTAATATATCTAACCATTGATAAATCATGAGAAATAAATAAACAAGTAAAACTTCCTTTATTTTTTAATGCTTTAAATAAATTTATTATCTGTGCTTGCATCAATACGTCTAAAGAAGCTATTGGTTCATCTGCTATAACAAACTCTGGATTTGTAGAAAGTGCTCTTGCTATAGCAACTCTCTGCCTTTGTCCTCCTGAGAAATCATATGGATATTTATCTATAAACTCTTTATCTAATCCTACTAATTTCATCATCTCATAAACTATTTTATCTTTATCTTTTTTATCTTTATATATTTTTTTGATATTTAAAGGTTCTGCTATTATTTCACCTATTTTCATTCTTGAATTTAATGAAGAAGTAGAATCTTGAAAAATAAACTGTATATTACCGCTTACTATTCTTTTTTGCAACTTTCTATTACTACTTATATTAATTCCTTTATAAATTATCTTCCCATCAGTAATTTTATTAATTCCCACAATACTTTTACCTAAAGTAGATTTACCACATCCTGATTCTCCAACTAATCCTAAAACTTCACCTTCGCGTATTTCTATAGAAATATCATCTATAGCCTTTATTATCTTATTTTTATTCAACCTAAAGTATTGTTTTAAGTTTTTTATCTCTAATATATTTTTATTTTCCATTATTAATTAACCTGCTCCTCGTTAATTCTAATTTGTTCTCTAGCTTTACTTGCCTTAGGATGAAGTAACCAAGTTGCAGCATAATGACTTTCACTTATTTTAAACATAGGTGGCTCTTCTAAAAAATCTATCACTAACGGCTTTTTATTTCTAATAGCAAAAGCATCTCCTTGAGGTGGATTTAAAAGATTTGGAGGCATCCCTTCAATTGTGGGTAGATATTCATTATTCTTATTTATAGCTCTAAGTGATTCTAACAACCCTATTGTATATGGATGAGCTGCATTTAGAAATATTTCTTCTTTTCTTCCTATTTCAATAATTTTCCCTGCATACATTACAGCAACTCTATCAGCGATTTTCGCTACTACACCAAAATCATGAGTTATAAATATAATTGAAATACCGCTTTTTCTTTGTATTGATTTTAATAAATCTAATATCTGCCGTTGAACTCTAACATCCAAAGCTGTAGTTGGCTCATCAGCAATTAGGATCTGTGGATTACAGGCTAAACTAATAGCAATAACTATCCGTTGTCTCATCCCACCTGAAAAATGGTATGGATATTGATTATATCTATTTTCTGCATCTTCTATTCCTACTAATTCCATTAGTTCTATAGCTCGTTGTTTAGCTTTAGATTTATTTATTTTATTGTGAATTATCACTACTTCAGCTATTTGCTTTCCTACAGACATTGTTGGATTTAAAGAAGTCATCGGATCTTGAAATATCATGGAAATATCTTTTCCTCTTATTTTGCTCATTTCATCTTCCTTTATTTTACTTAAATCCTTATTGGCTAATAACACTTCTCCATTGCTAATATATCCATTCTTTGGCAACAACCTTATTATACTTCTACATAACATTGTTTTACCACAACCTGATTCCCCTACTATAGCTAAAATCTCTCCTTTCTCTAAATTAAAAGAAACATTTCTTACTGCCTTTATTTCACCATAGTTAGTTTCAAAATTCACTTCTAAGTTTTTGACTTCTAATAATTTATCCATTCTTAATTTTTCTCCTACCATAACATTGTTATCGTACTTTTATATCATTTAAAGATTACTCTAAATCCCACTCCTCAACATTCCAAAATATCCCTACGCCATGATGTCCTAAAACTGTATCTGTTGTTATACCTTTTAAGTTTGGAGTAGCAATATAAATTGCATCTATATATGCTAGGAATGTATATGGCATATCTCTTGTCATTTCTTCTTGAAAATCTTTATAATATTTTACTCTCTCATCAAACACATCAGTTTGTCTTGCTTTTGTAAGAATATCATCTATTTTACTATTTGAATATGAACTATAATTTGCTCCACCATTAGTTGAAAAAACTTTATAAGTATGATCATCTGGATCAAATGGACTTCCCCACCCAATTAGATACGCATCTTGATTTGCCCAATCTACTTTAGCTTTAATAGCAACTTTTACATCAGCACCAATTTCCTTCAACTGTTGTGCACAGAAATTTGCCATATCTACTCTTACTTGATCTCCTTCTCCACAAACTAACTCGAAACTTAATTTTGCTCCATCCTTTTCATAAATACCATCATCTCCAAGTTTCCATCCGCTTTCCTCTAGTAATTCCTTTGCTTTAGCTGGGCTATATTCAAATTTCTCTATATCTTCATTTACATACTCACCTGCCTGTAATGGTGAATATGCTACTTTTCCATAACCTAATAAAATACTATCAACAATAGCTTGCCTATCTATACCATAACTTAATATATTGGGTAGGTCTCTATGTTTAGAAAAGAACTCTGAATTAAAATTATATAATATTCCTCTATAGTCAGCAGTTTTCATGATATTTACTACAAAATCAGAATTGTTTTTAAATATATCTATATCTTTAGGTGTTACTTGTGCTAAATTTAACTCACCTGATTTTAGTTGCATTACCTTTGCTTTACTATCATCTACTATTTTAAAAATTATTTTATCTATCTTAGGAGTATTTTTGAAATAATCTTCATTTTTTAGTAAGGTTATACTTTGCCCTTCATCCCATTCACTTAATTTATATGGTCCAGTCCCTATTGGACTTATATTAAAATCTGCCGTAATAATATCCTTACCTTCTAAAAGATGTTTAGGAATTATTCCTACTGTAAAATAGTCTAAGATAGCAATATTATGATCTTTCAATGTTATTTTAATCTCATAATCGTTTACTATTTCCATTTTTTCAATGTCTTCATAATTTGTTGCAATTTCAGATCCTACATCTGGATTATTAATAGTCTCATATGTGAATTTTACATCATCAGCCGTAAATTGCTCCCCATCATGCCATTTCACATCATCTCTTAATTTAAATGTATATGTTAAAGATTCATCATCATATTCCCAACTCTCTGCAAGCGCTGGTACAATATTATTATCCTTATCTCTTCCTGTAAGCCCGTTAAATAATAATGAATTAATTTCACCATGTTCAAAAAGCGCTGGATTAATACTGGTATAGTCAGAACTACCATATACTAATACCTTTTCATCCTTTGAATTACTCTCTAAAGTTGCTATATTATCATTATTATTAGAAGTTTTATTTCCTCCACAACCAACTAATAATGATAAAGCTAATATTGATGTTACAATTTTTAATACTTTATTTTTCATACTACTTTCCCCTTTTATAAGTTATTATATTTTTTAATATTTTTCTTCCTTAAATAATTTCCTATATTGGCTATGCATATAAGCGTTGATACTAGAAATACACCTGGAATTAATATTACCCACCAATAATTTGATAGTAGTGCATCTTGTGCCAATGAAAGCATACTCCCCCAAGATATAATTTCAATAGGTAAGCCTATTCCTAAAAAACTTAGTGTAGATTCTGTAGCTATTGCTGAGCCAATATTACTAACTACCATAAACATTATTGCTGATATAAAATTAGGCAGTAGATGTTGTTTAACTACATATAAAAATTTTCCTCCCATTATCTTTGCAGCTAATATATACTCACTATTTTTAATTTGTCGTACTTCACTTCTAATTATTTTTGCTATACTCATCCAACTAACTAATCCAATAACTATTGAAATAGAAATTGGGTTGCTTCCTCCTATAATGGCTTGAACAAAAATTATTATCAAAATTGATGGAATACTTAAAATAATTTCAGTAGTTTTCATCATTAAATCATCTATAGATTCTGGTGCCATTCCGCTTATACTACCATAAACAATTGCAATAACTGTTGATATTGTCGTTGAAAAAATACCAATAAACAAAGAAATTTTTCCCCCATACCAAATATCTGAAAAAATATCTCGTCCCATCGAATCTGTTCCAAATAAAAATTCTCTATTTGGTGCCACATTTGAATTTGCTAAATCCATAAATCTAGGATCATGAGTAATTATCACCTCTGAAAAAATACATCCACATATTATTATTAATAAAACCATAATTGAAAATAGCGGAAATTTTCTAGGTATTTTAAATTCATTTTTTATCTCTTTTTTTTCTATAAATTTTGCTTTATTATCAACAATCTGAAATTTACTTATATCAAGGTTCAAATATTTCACCTCTCTCATACTTCATTCTTGGGTCTAACTTAATATTGATAACTTGGGCTATCATATTTGAAATAAGTACTAGTATACCTGTAATAATAGTTAATATCATAAGCATGTTATAATCATGATATTTTGCACTTTCAAAAATTAAAGTTCCGATACCAGGATAAGAAAAAACTTTCTCAACAACATAGGTACCAGCTAATATGTGAGGTACTGAAATTGCCATTATAGTTATAAATGATGGTGCAATATTTCTTAGACAATGCTTATAAATAATTTCTATCTTATTCAAGCCTTTAACTTTTGCCAATAAGACATAGTCTTCTCTCATTTCTTCTAATATTTTATTTCTTACCATATATGCGTAATACCATAAATGCCCTAATATTAATACAACTAAAGGTAATATTAAATGAACAACCCTATCAAAAAAATTATCTTTCATTCCAATTGAGTAAGCCCCACTAGTAGGTAATATAGCTAAATTTACTCCAAATATTAATATAAGCATTAATGAAATCCAAAAAGAAGGTATGCAAGAAGTTACATTTCCTATTAAAGTTATTATCCTATCTATTAACTCATCTTCATGTAATGAGCAATATATCCCCAAAAATAATGCTAATATAAACGTCAATATATATGCTAATCCTCCTAAAATAGCTGTATTTTTATATACATCTAGTATAACGTCTTTAACATCTCTCTTATATTTATATGAAATTCCAAAATCCCCACTTATAGAATTCTTTAACCATTTTCCATATTGAACGTATATAGGCTCGTTGAGTCCTAATCTATTCATAGCCTTTTCCTTGTGTTCTATGCTCATTCTCTCAATAGCATTTCCATAATATGATTCAAGAGGATCGCCTGGAGATAATCTTGACATATAAAATACAATTACAGATAAAACAAAAATTGCAATTATACACTGAAAAAACTTTTTCAACACAACCTTAAATATATATCTCACCTCTATTCTTTATAAAAATAAAAACCACGAAAAAAGATAACGAAATTTTATCGTTAACCTTCGTGGTTATTTAAATACTTATAGATTATTGAATTACTTTACCTTTAGTGAACCTTCGTGATTCACACTTTAAATCTTACCTTATTTTTACATTTTTGTCAATATAATTTTAGGGTGATTTTAAATATTAACTATATTTTATCTTTTCATTTTAGATTTAATTATATTCTAGAAAAATACTATAATTTAATTCAATACCATTTCTACTATTTAATAACTAATTCTACAGGACAGTGGTCTGATCCTAATACTTCTGCATGTATTTTTGCACTATCTAATCTATCTTCTAGTGAATTTGATACTACAAAATAATCAATTCTCCATCCAGCATTATTTTTTCTTGCATTAAATCTATATGACCACCAAGAATAAGCTCCAGTTAATTCTGGATAAAAATATCTAAATGTATCAATAAATCCTGAATTTAAAAGAGTAGTAAACTTTTCTCTTTCGTCATCTGTAAATCCTGCATTTTTTCTATTTGTAGATGGGTTTTTTAAATCTATCTCTTTATGAGCTACATTAAGATCTCCGCACAAAATAACAGGTTTATTTTTTTCTAACGACTTTAGATACTCTCTAAAATCATCTTCCCATTTCATTCTATAATCTAATCTAGCTAATTCATTTTGAGAATTCGGAGTGTATACAGTAATTACATAATAATTTTCAAACTCTAATGTAATTACCCTCCCTTCTTTATCATGCTCTTCTATGTTAATTCCATAAGAAACAGATAAGGGTTTAACTTTTGTAAAAATAGCTGTTCCTGAATACCCCTTTCTTTCTGCATAATTCCAATATTGATAATATCCTTCTAACTCTAAGTTTATTTGTCCTTCTTGTAATTTACTTTCTTGAATACAAAAAACATCTGCATCTACTTCTTTAAAAAAGTCTAAAAATCCTTTCTGTACGCAAGCTCTTATTCCATTTACATTCCATGATATTAATTTCATAGTTTCCTCCACTGTTTATTATCCTATATTTCTCACTCAATACTAAGATATATTTATATATCTATTCTAACATCTGACTAATTGAAACTTCAATTTAAAACCATATTTTCAAGCAATTATCTATTAATCTCCAGTCTTAAAGTCTTAATTATATAAAGGATATTTTTCGCATAAAGTTTTCACTCTATTTTTTAATTCTGTTAAATCTGAATCTTTGTTTAAAATTGCATCATTAATTATTGCAGCTACCTCTACAATATCTTCTTCCTTAAATCCCCTGGTTGTAACCGCAGCTGTTCCTATTCTAATCCCTGATGTGATAAATGGACTTCTTGTTTCATTTGGAACAGTATTTTTATTTACAGTAATTCCTATACTATCTAATAACTTTTCAGCCTCTTTACCTGTAATATCCGTATTTGATAAATCTAATAATAACAAATGATTATCTGTTCCCTTTGATACAATATTAAATCCAAATTTAATTAACTCATCAGAAAGAATCTTACAATTCTTTACTACATCCTTTATATACGTAACAAATTTTTCTTCAGATGCTTCTTTAAAACATACAGCCTTTCCTGCTATAACATGCATAAGTGGACCACCTTGCATTCCTGGGAAAATATTCTTATCTAATTCTTTAGCATACTTTTCTTTGCATAAAATTAGTCCCCCCCTAGGTCCTCTTAATGTTTTATGAGTTGTTGATGTAACAAAATCAGCATAAGGAACTGGAGATGGATGTACCCCTGCTGCAACTAATCCAGCTATATGAGCCATATCTACCATTAATATAGCTCCCACTTCATCACAAATATCTCTAAACTTTTTAAAGTCAATTACTCTAGAATAAGCACTGGCTCCTGCTACAATTAACTTAGGTTTACTTTCTAAAGCAATCTTTCTTACTTCCTCATAATCTATTTCTTCTGTTATTTTATCTACCCCGTAGAACACGAAGTTAAATAATTTTCCTGAAAAGTTTACTGGTGAACCATGAGTTAGATGACCTCCATTGTTCAAATCCATTCCTAATACTGTATCTCCAGGATTTAATACCGAAAAATATACCGCCATATTAGCTTGTGATCCTGAATGTGGTTGCACATTAGCATGCTCAGCATTAAATAACCTTTTTGCTCTCTCTATAGCTATTTCTTCAACTGTATCAACTATATGACATCCTCCGTAATATCTTCTATTTGGATATCCTTCTGCATATTTGTTTGTTAAATAAGATCCCATAGCTTCCATTACAGCTTTAGATGTAAAATTTTCAGATGCAATAAGTTCTATTCCATCTCTTTGCCTTTCTAACTCCTTTTGAACTAGATTAAATATTTCATTATCCTCTTCTTTTAAATTATTAAAATTCATCCTCATCACCTTTTTTCTTTTTTTCTAAATTATAATTTTTTTCTAAGTACATATCAACTGTTTTTTTACTTTATCTAATGTTATAATACATAAGTAAAATTTAATTTAGGAGAGATACTTATGAATGAAATTCTTCAAGTCGCTACTTTTGCAGGTCAAATAATCCTGGAAAATGGTGGCGAAACATATAGAGTAGAAGAAACTATTTGGCGAATATGTAAAGCTTTTGGAGCTGAAGAAGCTGAAAGTTTTGCTACTCCAACTGGAATTATGGCTTCCATTTGTCATGATGGTCAAACATATTCTTTAATTAAAAGAGTATCTAAAAGAACTGTTGATTTATATAAAATCGATTTAGTAAATGACTTATCAAGAAATATTCTTTTAAAAAATCTTTCAGTTAAAGATTTTAAGATTGAGCTTCAAAAAATAAATAGGAGCGAAAGATATTCTAACACTATAACATTACTCTTCTCTGCTTTAGGCGCAGCTGCTTTTGCAATTTTATTTGGTGGCAATATTCAAGACTTTGTAGCCGCATTTATAATAGGATTTATTATTAAATTCTTAACAATAAAGGGAAGTGATATGCAAATAAATCAATTTTTTATAAATAGTTTATCAGCTGCTGTAGCTGCTTTTTTAGCAATAATCTTTATAAATATAAACTTAGCAGCAAATCTTGACCAAACTATAATAGGTTCGATAATGCTTCTTGTTCCTGGTCTAGCAATAACTAATGCTATTAGAGATACAATTGCAGGAGATTTATTATCTGGACTTACACGTGCTGCTGAAGCCTTTCTAGTTGCTATTTCAATTGCAGTAGGTTCAGGTGCTGTGTTAAGTTTTTGGTTATCTAACTTTGGAGGTATATAGATGTTAATTGCTCAAACATTTTCTGCTTTTTTAGCTACTTTAGGCTTTGGAATAATTTTTAATATTAAAGGAAAGAAACTTTTCTTTGCATCACTTGGTGGTGCTATTAGCTGGTTTTTTTACTCATTGTCACTTAAATTTAATTTATCTGAATTATCATCTTTATTTATATCTGCAATATTTTTTAGTTCCTACTGTGAAGTATTTGCAAGAATATTAAGAACTCCAGTAACTACTCTTGTAATTTGTTCGCTTATTCCTTTAGTACCTGGTGGTGGTATGTATTATACTATGTTAGAAGCTGTAAATGGTAATATATCAAAGTCTTTAGATTTAGGATTAAACACTTTAGCTTCTGCTGGAACATTAGCTTTAGGAATAATTTTCGTATCAACAATAACAAAATTATTTACCGTACATAAAAGACGTTAAAAAAGGAAATGATTTAAATCATTTCCTTTTTTAAGTTAAGGAGAAATATAAAATCTCATCTGCAAAATGTCTTAACTTATATATGAATTGTACAAGCTATTAAATTATTTGTCAATAATTTATGAATATTTTTATTAAATTATTAAGAAAACTCAACTTTTAGTTATTCTTTATCAAATAGCTTGAAATCAAAAACTATCTACTTTATAAAAGTATTTATATTTTTTATAAGCTTCTTTACATTCTCATATTCTTTAGAATTTTCATCTAGTTGTAAACAATTATTTGCATAACTTTCAATAATCATTCCTCCAACTTTATTAATAGCTGATCTAACTGCTAATACTTGAATTAATATATCATCGCAACATACATTCTTATCAACCATTCCTTGTATACCTTTAACTTGGCCTTCTATTCTTTTTAATCGATTTATAATATCTTTATTAAGCTTTTCATCTTTATCCATTTTTTCTCTCCTAATAACTATATATGGTATATTGTAACACTTAATTAACAATTTGTGAAATATAGTTATAAGATCATCTTTTCATAATGTTAATACTTTTTATTTAAGTTTATTTTTTTATTAAATTTTAAATCCCAGCTTATAAAGCTGGGATCATTTTATTTTTTCTTTGTTAACTTCTTATATAATTTTGCATTGGTAACTAAGTCCATGAAATCATCAGCCATTTCAACTAAAAGATTTCCTTTAACTTTACCTTTACGAAGTTTTCTTTTAATATTTTTCATAGGCCCTTTTTTCATCTTAAGTTCCTCCTATCTTTACTATAATAAGTACAGTATATATTTTATACAAAATATAATTTTTTATCCTTGCACTTTCGTAATATATAAACATAAAATTATTTATAAAAAAAGGAGCTAAAGTTACATCTAGCTCCTCTTCTACTATTCTGATTTATCTTTTTTATCAATTCCTAATTCATCTAATTGTTTTTGATCAACTACATTTGGTGCTTCACTTAAGTAGCAGTATGCATTTTGATTTTTAGGGAATGCAACAACATCTTTAATATTATCAGTTCCTGCTAAGAACATTGCCATTCTATCAAGCCCAAATGCTAATCCTCCATGTGGTGGTGGCCCAAACTTAAATGCATCTATTAAGAATCCAAATCTCTCTTGAGCTGACTCTTCTGTAAATCCTAAAGCTTTAAACATTCTTGTTTGAAGGCTTGAATCATGTATTCTTATTGATCCCCCACCTAATTCTTCACCATTAAGGACTAAGTCGTATGCTTTAGATCTTACAGCTCCTGGATTTGTATCTAACATTTCTAGGTCTTCATCCATTGGTGATGTAAATGGATGGTGAGCTGCAAAATATCTTCCTTCTTCTTCATCATATTCAAATAATGGGAATTCTGTAATCCAACAGAAGTTAAATTCTGATTTATCTTTAATTAAGTCAAATTGTTTAGCAAGCTCTAATCTAAGTGCTCCTAAGCTTTGGAATACAACTGAGTTTTTATCTGATACTATAAGTATTGCATCTCCATTTTCAGCTCCCATAGTTTTAACTATGTTTTCTGTAACTTCATCAGTTAAGAATTTAGCTATAGAAGATTTATTTCCCTCTTCTTTAAGTTGAATCCAAGCAAGACCTTTAGCTTTATATGTCTTAACAAAATCAACTAATTTATCTAATTGCTTTCTTCCTAAATCAGCTCCACCTTTTAAACATAACGCTCTAACAGATCCTCCATTTTCTATAGCAGATTTGAATACTACGAAGTCCATATCTTTAACAGCTTCTGTTATATCAGTTATCTCCATTCCAAATCTTAAATCTGGTTTATCTGAACCATACTTTTCCATAGCTTCTTTAAATGGCATTCTTCTAATTGGAAGTTTTATTTCATGTCCTAATACTTCTTTAAATACATGAGCTACAAGTCCCTCGTTCATAGCCATTACATCATCTTGCTCAACAAAACTCATTTCTAAGTCTATTTGTGTAAATTCTGGTTGTCTATTGGCTCTTAAATCTTCATCTCTAAAACATTTAGCAATTTGGAAGTATCTATCAAACCCTGATACCATTAATAATTGTTTAAATATTTGAGGCGATTGAGGAAGTGCATAGAACATTCCTGGGTAATTTCTTGATGGAACTAAATAATCTCTTGCTCCCTCTGGCGTACTCTTAGTTAAAATAGGTGTTTCAACTTCTAAGAAGCCATTATCATTTAGATAATTTCTTACTGCCATTGCAGCTTTACTTCTAATCATAAAAATTCTTTGCATATCAGGTCTTCTAAGGTCTAAGTATCTATACTTTAATCTTATATTTTCTGCTGCATCTAAATCTTCCTTAATATATATAGGAGGTGTTTCAGATTCTGAAAGAACTTTTATACTTTCACACATTAACTCAACCATACCAGTTGGCATATTTTCATTTGGTGATTGTCTCTTAACTATTTCCCCTGTAACTGCTATACAGTACTCTGGTCTAACAGCTTTTGCTTTTTCAAAGCTTTCAGCATTTATTTCTTCACCAAAAACTATTTGCATTATTCCAGTTCTATCTCTAAGGTCTATAAATTGAAGACCTCCTAATTTTCTATTTCTTTGAACCCATCCCATAAGAGTAACTTTTTGTCCTACATTATTTTCTCTAGGTTCACCACACATAAGGCTTCTTTTTAATCCATTTAAAGCTTCACCCATCGTTATTTCCTCCTAACTATCTTATCACATTAACTATTTCTTCTATATGATCTAAACTTACTTCAAATTGTTCTCCATCACTCATTCTTTTTAGCTTTATTACTTTATTTTGAAGTTCGTCATCACCTAAAATTGTTGTAAAAGCAGCTCCTATTTTGTTAGCATATTTCATTTCTGCTTTTATGCTTCTTCCCATATGATTTACTTCTGTTTTTATTCCCACTGCTCTTAATTTATTTGCTAAAGTAAACGCCGCAAGCTTAGCTTCATCGCCTCTAGCACCTATATATAAATCAAAAAGTAGTTCATTAGGAATCTCTATACCTTCTTTTTCTAAGATCATTATCAATCTTTCAACACCCATTCCAAATCCAACGGCTGGCATTTCTGGTCCACCTAATTGTTCTATTAACTTATCATATCTACCACCGCCACAAACAGTGAAATCATCATTTAAGATTTCAAAAATTGTTTTAGTGTAGTAATCTAAGCCTCTAACTATTCCTGGATCAATTTTGTAAGGCACATTTAAAGCATCTAGATATTCTTTTACCTTTGTAAAGTGAGTATCACACTCATCACACATAAAATCTAATATTATTGGTGCATTCTTAGTTATTTCATTACACTTATGATTTTTGCAATCTAAAATTCTCATTGGATTTTTTTCAAATCTTGATTTACATAAATCACATAAGTTTTCATAATTATCTTTTAAGTATTGTTTTAATGCTTCATTATATTTAGGTCTACAACTTGGGCACCCTAAATTATTTATATTTAAACTTAATGAGCTTAAACCTAATTTCTTTAAAACACTCATTGCAAAAGCAATTACTTCAGCATCCATTGAAGGTTCTTTAGATCCAAATATTTCAGTACCAAATTGATGGAACTGACGGAATCTTCCCTTTTGTACATTTTCATATCTAAAACATGGTGTAGCATAATATAATTTTGTTGGTTGAACCTCATTAAATAATCTACTTTCTATAAAAGCTCTAACAGCTGGTGCTGTTCCTTCTGGTTTTAATGTAATACTTCTATCCCCTTTGTCATTGAAAGTATACATTTCTTTTTGAACTATATCAGTTGTATCTCCTACACCTCTTTTAAATAATTCTGTATGTTCAAACATTGGAGTTCTTAACTCTCTCATGCCATAATATTTAGCTATCTCTTTAAACGTATTTTCAACATATTGCCATTTGTACGCATCTTGAGGTAGCATATCTTTCGTACCTTTAGGCGCTTGTATATCCATCCTACTTTTCCTCCTACTTAAGATAAAGGGTATCTAACAACTTAATCTTACCATTTACCATTTCTTCTATTCTATTTGAATATTCTTTGATATCCTTTATATTTCCAAAGCGTTCTATTCTATCTTCCTCTAAAAAGACCACCTTAGTTACAGCGTCTGCACCTAAAGCTATAATAGTTTGCTTATCTTCAATCATTTGAATATTATATATACACTCTTTTCCTTCTTTTGAATATCCTAAGTTCTCCATGTTTCCAACCATATTCTTTTGTCTGTACATATAATACGGTTTTAAGCCTAACTTTTTAGAAAGCTGCATACTTTCATTATACATAGAAGCTAATTCTTCTTGCTTTTTTACTTGTATACCTTTCTTTAAAATAAAGTTTTCATAAAGTATGGATGCTCTTTTTAAAGAAAGTCCATGTACTGTTAAACTATCTGGATTAAGATTAAAAATTTCATCACATGTAGTCTTTACATACTCTAAGCCTTCACCAGGTAATCCAATTATAATATCCATATTTATATCATTAAAGCCCATCTTTCTAGCAAGATTAAACTTTTCTTTAACATCACTTACATTATGACCTCTTCCTATGGCCTCTAATGTATCATCATTCATAGATTGAGGATTAATGCTTATTCTTGTAACTTTATATCTCTTCATAGTTTCTAGTTTTTCAGCTGTAATACTATCTGGTCTTCCACACTCAACTGTAAACTCTAAAGTATTTTTATCTTTAATAAAGGCATTATACACTTCTTTCATTATATTTTCAAATTCTTCATTATTTACTGCTGTTGGTGTACCTCCACCAAAATATACTGTTTCAATTTTCAAATTTTTCTCTTTAACATATTCGCTAATCTTTCTTATCTCATAAGTTAAAGCTTCTAAATAAGGATTAACTAATTTCTTACTGCCTAAAATTGAATTGGCTGTAAATGAACAGTAGAAACATCTAGTAGGACAGAAAGCCATCCCTACATATATAGATACTTTCTTTTCATCATGATTTACAAATCTTTCTTCAGCTTTTGCTACTTCAATACATAGCTTTGCTTTTTCCTCTGATGCTAAATGCTTTTCCTTAAATATTTTTATTATTTCTTCTTCATTCTTCCCTTCTTCTAAATACTTTAAAGCAATTTTAGAAGGTCTAATTCCAACTAATATCCCCCAAGGATATTCTTCATTAGTTAATTCTTTTAATGATATAAATACTAACCTCTTTATATCATCTTTAATCTTTTCTGAAACTTTAACATACTTATAAAAATCTTTATAAGTAAATGTAACTTTATCTTCAAGTACTTCTACAACATACTCTCCATCGTCTACAAATTTTATTTCATCTAATGAAAAATATATATTAAACATTTGATATACATCATATCTGTACTTAAGGTCGTTTAATTTAATTTTTATTTCCATTTTCTCTCCCTACTGTAAGAAAGGATTTCTCATTCTTTCGTAAATAATTGTTGAACTTGGCCCATGCCCTGGATAAACCTTGGTATTCTTATCCAATACCATAAGTTTTTCTTCTATACTATTTATAAGTGTGTCATAATTTCCAGTTACAAAGTCTGTTCTGCCAATTGACCCCTGGAATAATGTATCCCCAGTAAATACATTATCTTGAATTAAGAAACACATTCCGCCTTGACTATGCCCTGGAGTATGTAGACATTTAACTTCAATGCTATTGAACTTCAATATATCACCGTCACTAATTAAATTATAATTGCTAGGTAGCTTTGCATATACAGTGTTATTTTTCTTAGAGTTTTCTACTTCTCCTTCATTAACATATAAAGGCACGCTATATTTCTCTTTTAATTCTTCAACTGCTCCAATATGATCAAAATGAGCATGTGTTAAAAGTATAGCTTTTAAATTACATCCTAGACTTTCAATTTCTCTTATTATACTGTTTCCATTAGCTCCTGGATCTATTACTATAGTATCTTTACTTAAATTATCTATAATAAAATAACAATTAGCTCCATATTCTCCCATAGGATAAGTATTAATTATCATAGTAGCACCTCTCTATATTTTAAAATGTTTTTTTACTATCCAATAAAATTGTAACCGGTCCGTCATTTTGAATCTCAACATCCATATGTGCTCCAAAGACTCCAGTTGCAATTTCTATACCCGTTTCTCTTAACATCTCTATAAACTTATCATATAGTTTTTCTGCTTCATTTCCACCTAAAGCATTCATAAAATTAGGTCTTCTACCTTTTCTACAATCTCCGTATAAAGTAAATTGAGATATAGCTAAAATCGCTCCATTTATATCTTTAACAGATAGATTCATCTTATCATTATCATCATGAAATATTCTTAAATTTATAACTTTATCTACTATGTATTTTAAATCATCTAACGTATCATCTTTACATATTCCAATAAGAACATTTAATCCATTTTGTATAGCTCCAACTATTTCTCCATCAACTTTTACACTTGATTTTTTTACTCTTTGAACTACAGCTCTCATTTTTTTACCCCTTTAGTTTCTTAATCTATAAACATCCATAACACCTTTTAGTTTACGTATTTTTTTCATTAAATCTTTAAGTTGATCAATAGAATCAATTTTAACCTTAATGCTTACAAAAGCTAAATTTTCTTTAGCTGACTTTGCATTCAATGCACTTAGAGAAATCTTAGCTTCGTTAATTATGGTCATAATCTCTGTTAATATTCCCATCCTATCTTCAGATTTAACTTCAATCTCTGTTACATAACCAACGCCTTGAGAGTTACCCCAAGAAACTTCTATAGTTTTTTCTCCGTCACTTTCAATAAGAGATTTTAAATTACTACAATCTCTTCTATGAACAGATATACCTCTTCCTTTAGTGATATATCCCAATATATCATCACCTGGAACTGGATTACAACATTTCGCAAATCTAACCATTAGGTTATCTAATCCCTTAACAGTGATCCCATAAACATTTTCTTTTTTTCCTCTTTGTTGCTTTGCTATATGTTCTTCTATAGACTTTTGAAGTATTTCTTCCTTACTCTTATCATCTTTAACCAAATTCTCTTCTTTTAATCTAGCTATATATGAAGATGCTGTAATAGCGCCTAATCCTATTAAAGCATATAAATCTTCTATATTATTAATATTGTATCTTTTTGCAAATTTATCATAGCTTTCACCTTTAGCTATTTCATTATATACAACTGCTTGCTTCTTAAGCTCTTTTTCAAAAATTTCTTTCCCTTTAGTTATATTTTCTTCCTTCTTAGCCTTCTTAAACCATGATCTAATCTTGCTTTTAGCTTGATTACTCTTGGCTATGCTTAACCAATCCATATTAGGACCTTTAGCACTATTTGAAGTTAGAATTTCAACTATCTCACCAGTCTTAAGCTTATAATCTAAAGGTACTATTTTGCCATTCACTTTAGCTCCAACACATTTATTACCTATATCTGTATGTATTCTATAAGCAAAATCTATAGGAGTAGCTCCATTAGGCAAATCTATAACAACACCTTTAGGAGTAAATAAAAATATTTCATCTGTAAACAAATTTATTTTAAATCCTTCTATAAACTCTTCAGCATCAGATGTTTCCTTTTGCCATTCTAACATATCTCTAAGCCATACAAGCTTATTTTCAAAATTCTTTTCTTTCCCTTCCCCTGATGCGTCTCCCTCTTTATACTTCCAGTGGGCAGCTATACCATATTCAGCTGTTCTATGCATTTCAAAAGTTCTTATTTGAATTTCAAAAGTTTTCCCTTGTGGCCCAATAACTGTTGTATGTAAAGATTGATACATGTTAGGTTTAGGCATAGCAATATAATCTTTGAATCTTCCTGGTATAGGTTTATAGATAGTATGTACAATCCCTAGAACTTCATAACAATCTTTTACTGTATTTACCAACACCCTTATTGCAGTTAAATCAAAAATTTGTTCTATACTTTTATTTTTATTAACCATCTTTTTATAAATACTATAAAAATGTTTAGGTCTTCCATCAATATCTGCATCAATTCCTGCATCTTCGAACTTATCATGTAAGTCATCAATAATTGTAGAAATATATGTTTCTCTTTCTACTCTTTTTTCAGCTATTTGCTTAACAAGATCATAATATTCCTCTTCATGTAAATACCTTAAGCAAAGATCTTCTAGTTCCCATTTTATTTTAGATATACCAAGTCTGTGAGCTAAAGGCGCATAAATATCTAAAGTTTCTCTAGCCTTCTGCTTTTGCTTTTCCTTAGTCATATACTTAAGCGTTCTCATATTATGTAATCTATCAGCTAATTTTATAATGATTACTCTTATATCATTAGCCATAGCAAGTAGCATCTTTCTAAAGTTATCTGCTTGTTGCTCTTCCTTTGACTTATATTCCATTTTAGTTATCTTAGTGACTCCACTAACTAGGTTGGCAATTTCTTCATTAAATATATTTTTTATATCCTCGTATGTATAATTTGTATCTTCTATAACATCGTGAAGTAATCCTGCAACTATAGTACTTGTATCCATTCCTAGCTCTGCTAAAATAGTAGCAACATCTATTGGATGTATAATATATGGTTCTCCCGATTCTCTCTTTTGTTCTTTATGAGCTTCATTAGCAAGCTTATAAGCTTTAACAACTAAATCTATATCAACATTTGTACAATTTTCTTTAATCTTATTCATTAACACATCAATCATTAGCTCTTTACTCCTTTAGATTACCTCAAAATCCTAAAGTCAAAGGCTGGTTAATTAACCAGCCCTTCTCATTCTAATTATATATTAAAATTTAGGGTTTTACAATAAAATTAAATATCATATTGAACTAATGACATTACTTCATACCCTGTAAGTTTATCTCTACCATGTAAATCAGTTAACTCTATCGCAAAATCTAATGAAACTACTTCTCCACCTACTTGTTCTACAAGCTTAGCTACAGCCTCTATTGTACCTCCTGTAGCAAGCAAATCATCAACTATCGCAACTCTTTGACCTTTTTTTATTGAATCTTTGTGTATTTCTAATACATCTACACCATATTCTAAAGCATAGTCTACTGAAACTGTTTCAGCAGGTAATTTTCCTTTTTTTCTTACTGGAACGAATCCAACCCCTAAAGCATATGCAACAGGCACTCCAAAAATAAACCCTCTAGCTTCAGGTCCTAAAATTACATCAACATTTTTATCCTTTAAATGGTTAACTATAAGGTCAATTGACTCCTTAAAAGCTTCTCCATCTCCTATTAATGTTGTAATATCTTTAAAGCTTATTCCTTCCTTAGGAAATCCTTCAACTATTCTTATTTTATCTTTTAAATTCATATTAACTCCTCCATGAATTTTATTATCACCTTTATTATACATTTTCTTTAGACTTATTTAAATACTTTGTAATTTGTTCCGCTCTTTCTTTTCTATTTGTAATAAGCAGTTCAATTATTATCCTTGCATTGTCCATCATTGTTACTACATTTATAGTTGGTGTTATAATCTTAATTATTTGTTTTATATCACTATCGTTCATCTCAGTAATATTATACGCATCCTTTATAGCTCTTAGTCCATAATTGTTCGTATTAGTTAAGAACTTTTTACCTTCTTTTAATATAACACCATTCTCACCTTTGAGAGGAACATTTGCAGATTGTTCTCCAATAAGTATTAAATCTAAATATTTATTAATACTCTTTATGTTATAATATATAGCTATTGCTTGCATTAGCTTAAATACTAATCCACTTATAGATAAATTCTTATATCTATATTGACACCCTTTTTGATTAGGGTTTATATATATGTACTCGCATTTAGTTTTTCGATCTCTATTTTCTAAGACCATCAAATCTATGTTTAACTTTTTACAAAGCTCTTCTTCTTCCTTCGACTTTAACCCAATACCTAAGGTGATAAGTACTTCTGCACCTAAAAAATGAACATTATTTATAATGTCCTTTGATGTAATACTAGAATCACCTGACGAATCATCGTGAACTACATATTCAATATCTGCATTTAAATATTTCAAAACCAGTATTAGGGATGAAATAGCACATAATCCATCTACATTAGGTATCCCATAAACCACTATTTTTTCTCTATTATTAATTGCAGATACCATCCGCTCAATAGCTCTATTCATATCCTTAAGTATAAAGGGATTATATCCAGTTATGTAATTTGGACTATATATACTTTCCCAAAACTTACGCATTTTAAACTCCTCCATAAAAATAAGAAAACATCTATATTATAATTTAAATTTATACATATTACAAATGTTTTCTAATAAAAAAGTCTATTTATTCTAAAGTTTTCTCTCTTTAGCCAAATAAAAAGGAATTAACATCAGTTAATTCCTTCTTTAATTTCCTTATTATGCAACTTTTTCTCTTTTATTTTTGTTTTTATTTCCATCCCTTAACTTAACCCATATTGGTGATGCAATAAATATTGAAGAATAAGCTCCAGCAGTTATCCCTATTAATATAGGGAATGAAAACTCTCTTACTGTAGGTACAAATACATTTACAGCTCCAATTGCAAATAATGTAGTTATAGTAGTTTTAATTGATCTGCCTAACGTTTGAGATATACTCTTATCTGCAATCTCTGTAGATGTAGATCTTCTCATTGACTTAGCATTTTCTCTTATTCTGTCAAATATTACAATTGTATCATTCATAGAATAACCTACTACAGTAAGTATTGCTGCAATAAACGGAGTGTTAACAGGTATATCAAATATAGCATATACAGCTATAGTAATTAATACGTCATGCATTAATGCTACAACTGCTGCAACCCCATAATCCATTTTAAATCTTATAGCTATATATATAAGCATTGCTATACACGCAACAAATAGTGCAATTATTGAATTTCTTGTTAACTCTTTACCAACACTTCCTCCAACTTGAGTTTGTGATAAAAGAGCTGAGTCTTCTAAAGAATATTTTTCTTTTAACTTTTCAAAAACCTCACTTGTCTTTGTTTCATCTAAATCTTTATCCTTAATTTCGTATTGTGTATTTTCTATGGTTTTAGTCACTGCATTTGGAACTATCGCTTTAACAATTTCATCAACTTCTGGTTTGTCGTATTCTTTTCCTAATTCAATAACTAGCTTTGTTCCACCTTTAAAATCTATTCCGAAATTTAACCCTTTAGTTAACATAAAACCTAAACCAACTAGTATTACTATAAGGGATATTGAAAACCAAATTTTAGATTTTTCTACTATCTTTGTCATCCTATTACCCCCTCTTAACCTTGAAATGCCATGGCTTACTTAGCATTCCCATATTTATAGCCCATTCAGTTAATTTCCTAGTTATGAATATTGCTGTAAACATACTTAAAACTATACCTATCATTAATGTAACAGCAAAACCTTTAACAGGACCTGTTCCCATAAAATAAAGTACTAATGCAGCTATAACAGTAGTTACATTTGAGTCAACAATAGATGATAATGCATTATGGAATCCTGCTTTTACAGCACTCTTTGCAGAAACTCCCTTTGCCATTTCTTCTTTTATTCTTTCAAATATTAAAACATTAGCATCTACAGCCATACCTATAGTTAATAAGAAACCAGCTATACCTGGTAATGTAAGTGTTACATTGGCCTCAACAAAAACTATTAAAACTAACATTGTGTATAAAGTTAATGTTATAGAAGCTATCACACCTAACATTCTGTAATTAAATATCATAAATAAGAATATTAATAAAATACCTACTGCTCCAGCTTTCATAGCATTTGGCATAGCCTCTGCTCCTAATTGAGCTCCAACACTTTCAATTGAAGCAACTTTTAAAGTTACAGGAAGAGCCCCCGAATTTATAAGACCTGCTAAATTTTTAGCTTCATCTACAGTCTTACTACCAGTAATTATCGCTTCTCCACCTGATATTACAGATTCTACTACTGGGCTAGAGATTAAATCTTCATCCATATATATAGAAATTGTCTTATTTAAATTCTTCTCTGTAGCTTCAGCAAACTTTTGTTTACCTTCTTCATTTAACTTTAAAGTTACAACTGGCTTTCCAGTAGTATTATCAGTCATAACACTTGCTTCTTCTACATCTTTACCATTAAGAACTTCATTTCCTTCTGAATCCTTAAATGTTAAGTTACCTGTTTTTTGTAATGAATCAACTATTTCTTTTGAATCAAATTGTCCTGGGATATCTATTCTTATTCTTCTATCGCCTTCAGCAGTTACTGTTGTTTCTGCAACCCCAAGCTTATTAACTCTTAAATCTAATAATTGTTTTGTTTTTTCTAAATTCTTTTCTAAATCTTCTGAAGATAAATTTTCATCTGTTATTTCCATTAAAACAGAAACTCCACCTTGAAGGTCTAAACCTTTAGTAATCGCTTTATCGAAAGATTTAAATTCCCATCCTCCAATTTCAACACCTTTAAAACCAGCAAAAGCTAATGATATTATAATGATAACGGCTAATATAAATAGTGTTGCACTTCTACCTTTTTTCATTTTCTTCCCCCTCTTTACGTTTTCATATCACATTAATTATATTATGTATACGACTTAATATCAAGTTTCTTGTAAACTCTAATAACAAGTATATCAATTTAATTCCTAAATAACATCTTTTTTTCTAATTTTATAGATTAAATTCACCTTTCGCCCCATTAATTTCCATTTTTTGTAATATAACTATTATAATTCTAAACTGTTTACTATCTCATTTCCACCTTTTATCATTTCTTATTATTATTTATCTTTTACTATCATTTTGAATTGTTTAAATTTGATTTTTAATACCTTTTAAATTAAAATACTATTTAGATAGGAGGAATTATATTGTTTGCAGAAGAAAGATTAGATAAAATATTAAACTTATTAAATTCAGAAGGAAAAATAAAAGTTAAAAATCTTAGCCAACACTTTAATGTAACTGAAGATTGTATAAGAAAAGATTTAAAGCAACTTGAAAATCTTGGGCATTTAAAAAGAACTTATGGTGGGGCCATAAAAGTCCGCCAATCTACAAACCAATACGATACTATTGAAAGAAGTAAAACTGATGTGTCTAGTAAAACAAAAATAGCACAAAAAGCTTTTAACTTAATAAAAGATAGAGAAACTATTTTTTTAGATTTATCTACTATAAATATGCTTATTGCAAAATTATTATCTCAAAGTAATAAAAGAGTTACTGTAGTAACAAATATGATAGACATTATAAATATATTATCTTCAACAGATAATAATGTTACAGTAATAGCTACAGGTGGACTTTTAAATAAAAGTTTGAATGGTTTTGCCGGGGCTACTGCTATTAACTTCGTAGAAAAATATAAATTTGACATTTCCTTTATAGGAAGTTGTGGTATAGATGTTTTTGATAAAAGTATTACCACTTTCGAAATAGAAGATGGTTTAACTAAAACCGCTATTATAAGGTCTAGCAAAAAAACTTTTTTAGTTATGCAACAAACTAAATTTAATATTGATGGTAACTATAAATTTTCAAATATTGAATCTATAAATGGAATAATAACTGATACATTACCATCAATAGATATCATAGATATTTTACATGAAAATAATATTACAATTATATAAATGTCTAAGGTTTTCAAAAAATGAAATTAACATCTTCTTAGCAATGCTATAATATTTCATGGTATATAATTAAACTTTTGGAGGAATACTATGAAACTTTTAGCTTGCGATTTAGATGGTACTTTAGTTGAAACTGAGAAAAATTTTATAAGAAAAGATAATATAGAAGCTATTAAAAGACTTAGAAATAAAGGACATAAGTTTATTATCTCTACTGGAAGAGATATAAAAGGTATTAAATCAATTTTTAACGACAATAACGATGTTGAGTTCGATTATTTAGTTCTTTGTAACGGTGCTCTTATCTTAGATAATAATTTAAATGAAATATATAAAAACACTTTACCTCATCATGTTGTAAAATCTGTTTATAATGATATTTATAAAGTTAATACAGATAAAGATGCTGCAATGTACGTGACTTACGAAGATACTAGTTCTGTATTCTATACTGGTTGCAACAAAGAATTTAAAGACTTTCTAGGCGCTTTTGAAAATGTAAATAA
This sequence comes from Clostridium hominis, assembly GCF_014287825.1. Classification (NCBI taxonomy): domain Bacteria; kingdom Bacillati; phylum Bacillota; class Clostridia; order Eubacteriales; family Clostridiaceae; genus Clostridium; species Clostridium hominis. The sequence continues at coordinate 114,584 of NZ_JACOOO010000001.1, read as the reverse complement.
TGAATCTGAAGTTTTTTCAAAAGAAAGAGAATATAACTTGATAAGTATTTTTTCTAAGTCTAGCAACTGTGAAATTGCTGAATGCCTTAAAGAAAAGTTAGTAGAAACTTTCGGAGATTCTTATGGGATATTCAGAAACCAAGCCTTTGTCGATATGGTTGGAAAAGATTGTAGTAAAGGTTCAGGTTTAAAAAAGATTCTTGAAATGGAAAATTGGGATATAAATAATTTATACACTATAGGAGATTCCTATAATGATATATCTATGTTTGAAATAACAGATAATAGCTTTACTTTTAATCATGTAGAAGATGGTGTTAAAGCTAAAGCTAATCACACTGTAGATTTTGTTCATCAATGTATCGATATTATTTTAAATTCTTAATAAAAAATGGACTGGCTTATCCAGTCCATTTTTTATATTCTAATTTTTAAATCCTTTCAAAAGATCTGCAAATGGATTGTTTATATCCTCTTCAGCTTCTTTTCTCATTTTCTTCATTATATTATTAACTTCTCTCTTATTAACTTTATCAGACTTCGAACTAAATCGTTTATTAAATACTGAAGCTTTTTCTCTAAAACTACAATTTGTATTTGGACACACATATATTTGTCCTTCACCTTGCCCTCTTAATTCTAACTTCTTTTTACATTCTGGACATCTTGCATTAGTAGATCTACTTACATTTTCTCTATATCCACATTCTCTATCTTGACAAACATTCATCGTTCCATTCTTCCCTTTAACTTCAAGAAGATATTTGCCACAGTTAGGACATTTCTTTCCTGTTTTATTATCGTGTACAAATTTACTATTGTCACCTTTTACATCTTCAACTAATGCAGTAGCATAATTTTTCATCTCTCTTATAAATTGATGATCATCAGCTTTACCTCTACTTATTTCATCTAGCTTTTTCTCCCATTTAGCAGTCAAAATTGGTGATTTTAATTCACTAGGAACTAATTCTATTAATTGTTTCCCTTTAGATGTAGGATAAATATCTTTTCCTTTTTTCTCTACCACAAATGAATTAAATAACTTCTCAATAATATCAGCTCTTGTTGCAACAGTTCCTAGTCCACCAGTCTCATTAAGAGTTTTAGCTTCTTCTCCACTTACATTAACAAACCTTTGTGGATTCTCCATTGCTGATAGCAATGTTGCTTCTGTAAATCTTGCTGGTGGTTTTGTTTCACCTTTTTTAATCTTAGCTTTAGTTATTAAAATTTTATCTTTTATATTTACTTTAGGTAAAACTTGCTCTTTAATTTCATCACTATATTCTTCATCTATTACTTCTTTATCATAAACCTTTTTCCACCCCTTAGACTTTATAACTTTCCCCTTTGCAATTAATCTTTCACCATTTACATTAGCTTCTATAATTGTTTGAGTATATTCAAAAGGTGGTAACATTACACTTAAAAATCTTTTAACTACTAAGTCATATACCTTTCTTTCTTCTGAGCTTAGATTTGAAAGATTAGGTCTTTCTTCAGTTGGTATTATTGCATGGTGATCACTAACCTTTGAATTATCTACAAAACCTTTATGCCCATTAATATTATTTTTCATTAACTCTTGAGCTACTATTCTATACTCACCTATTGCAATAGAATTTAATCTATCTTTTAATGTAGGAACTATATCTGTAGAAATATATCTAGAATCAGTTCTTGGATAGGTTAATATCTTATGATTTTCATATAATCTTTGCATTATTGAAAGAGTTTGCTTTGCCGAAAATCCCCATAGCTTATTACAATCTCTTTGAAGCTCTGTTAAATCATATAATGCCGGTGAAAATTGTTTTTTATCTTTTTCTATTATATTTATTATTTCACCTGATTCATTATTTATCTTTTTAAATACCTTATTAGCATATTCTTCATCAAAAATTCTTCCATTATTATCTTTATTAACCCAATTTAATGTAATACCATTTGAATTTCCCTCTATTGTATAATAATCCTTAGGTTTAAAACTTCTAATTTCTTCTTCTCTATTAACTATCATAGCTAGTGTAGGTGATTGAACTCTTCCTGCAGAAAGTTGAGCATTATACTTACAAGTTAGTGCCCTAGTTACATTTAGTCCTACAAGCCAATCTGCTTCTGCTCTACATACTGCAGCCTTATAAAGATTTTCATACTCTTTACCTGGTTTTAAGTTACTGAAACCTTCTAATATAGCTTTAGTAGTTTGTGATGAAATCCACAGTCTTTTAATAGGCTTTTTTATACCAGCCTTTTCTATTATCCATCTCGCAACTAACTCTCCTTCTCTTCCTGCATCTGTTGCAATAACAATTTCTGAAACATCATCTCTATTCATTTGCTTTTTAATTTCATTATACTGTTTACCAGTCTTTTTAAGTACAGTAAGCTTCATATGCTTAGGCAACATAGGTAATGTTTCCATAGCCCATTTTTTATATTTTACATCATATCCTTCTGGATCCATAAGTCCTACTAAATGCCCCATAGCCCATGTTACTATATATTTATTTCCTTCTATATATGCACCTTTATTTTGGCTACATTTTAATACCTTTGCTATGTCTCTTCCTACAGACGGTTTTTCTGCTAAAACTAATATTTTGCTCATATTATCTCCTTTTCTTCTAGGAATTTTATTATATTATATCACCTTAAGTAAAAAAAATCATAAAATTATATTAAAAACACTTTAGGTGAGAATAATGAAAAAATTTTTAATTATTACGTTGTCAATCATTGTAGTTTTTTTACTTTCTTTAAATATTTATATAGTTTCAAGTAATAATATACTTTCTTCAAATGTAGATGACCTACAAACACGAAAAAATGAAATTAATTCTCTAGATAATTACAGCATAAATATAGTAAATTTAGCTCATATGCAAAAATCATTTTTCTTAACAGGAAATAACGATTTTCAAACTCAATATTCTACTTCGCTAAAATCTGCCTATAGTACTCTTGATGAATTATTATCTAATAAAACTATAACTAATTCTGATAAAGTTGAAATTGTTAATTATTTAAATGACTATGAAAATATAAATACAGATCTATTTAATAATCCTCCTACATTACCATTATCACAAGAGTATGAGGATAAAGTTTTAAAAAGTGATGAAATACAAAATAATATCCTTCGTAAACTTTCTAATATTATAGCAACAAAAACAGACTCAACATCTAAAACTTCATCAAATATAACAGACTCTATATCATCTCAAAATAATATAGTTAAAGTTATAAGCAGTTTTTTTACACTTTTTATATCAGGCCCTATCTATTACTTTATAAAAAAATATAAAAATGGTGAAATTTCCTTTAATAATATAATGAATACTATAGATGAAGGTGAAAAAATAGTAGATAAGTATTCTAATATCTTAACTTATATAAACATTACTGATAAAATTAATTCTCAACTTGAAAAAGACTGGCAAGAGGTATATACCTTAGTTACCACTCTTCAAACTTCTATTAATGATGTGAAATTAAAACTTTTAAAATTGCAATTAAGTGATTCATCTATATTTAAAGAAAAACTAGACGAAGTAGAAATGCAAGTGTTAGAAATAAAAATGCTTGTAAAACAACTACCAAATTATCATCAATTTATAAGTGATCTATCTAAAAATTTAACTGAATGTAATGAAAATAAAAAATAGGCCATTTAGGCCTATTTTTATGCAAAGTCTCGTGTAAGGTTTCTAACCCATTTCCCACTTAGGACTCTTATAACACTTATTATTGATTTTATTATCTCATCACTTTTAACTATAAAAAATACTGCTGCTACTGGCCATTTTAATACAAAAGCCGCTATAAATCCTAGTGGTATAGCTACAACCCACATAAATATAATATCATTTATTAGCACAAATTTAGCGTCTCCTCCACCTCTAAGTACCCCCATCATTAGGTTTATTCCCAACGACTGGAATATTACAATTATTGAAGTTACAGACATTAAATCTATAGCTATATTTTTTGTTAATGCCGATACATTATAAAAATCAACCACATATGGTTTAATTATTTGAATAACTCCCGCAGCCATAAGTCCCATTAATATACTTAACACGCCTATTGTCCTTGCATATTCTTTAGCTTTTTCATTTCTACCTTCTCCAATAGTATTTCCTATAATTACTGCAGTAGCATTTGATAATCCAAATATAAATACAGTTACAAAGTTAAATACAACGTTACTTATACTATTTGCCGCAACAGTCTCTGTTCCAAGCCTACCAATAATTATAGATATCATAGTAGATCCACTTGACCAAAGTAGTTCATTAAAAAGAACCGGCGTACAATTAGCAACATAATCTTTTAATATTACCTTATCTACTTTTAATAAATGCTTCACTTTTAAATTTATCTTATCTTCAAAAAATATCATAAAACACATTACAATAATAAATTCAGCTATTCTTGCCATAACCGTTGCAATAGCTGCACCCTTTACCCCTAATGCTGGAGCTCCTAACTTACCGAATATAAATACCCAGTTAAAGAAGGCATTAACTATAAGTGAAGTAGTGTATACGACTAATGATATTTTAACTGTTTTAACCGAACGTAAAATCATAATAGTACAATTCGTTATTGCATAAAAAATATATCCTATAGCTACTATTCTTAAATAGGAACTACCTGCTTCAATAACATTAATATCCGAAGTATAAAGTTTTATAAATACACTAGGAATAAACATTGCTATTCCAATAAAAATTGAGGTTATTATAATACATGCTCTATACATTAACGCTAATATTTTATGTATGCTCTTAACATCACCTTTCCCCCAATATTGTGATATTAAAATATTTGATCCACCAGCTAGTCCAAACATTAAAACCATAAGAATGAAAAATAAATTATTTCCTATAGCTGCTGCGGATAATTGAATCTCTCCTAATGACCCAAGCATCATTGTATCTATCATACCAACCGCAAAATTTATTAAATTTTGTACAGCAATTGGCAAAGCTATACTTAAAATAAGCTTGTAAAAGTCCTTTTCTTTGCTAATTAACATTATATTTTCCCCTTTAAATAATTTTCTTTAGTTATTATAATATATATCTTACTATTTTCCCAAGATTTTCTTAAACTTTATTTTCATATTTTCAAATTCTAATTCCATCTAAAAAAAGTAAATCACTTTCATAAAAAATAGCTTTAGCTTATCCCTTATAACTTTTTTTACTTCCTATCCACTCAGTAAGTATAGATGCAACTAATAATAATACTGAAACAATTAATATTCTCCTATTATCTTCTATTAGACATGCCCCTTCAGGTAATGATAGTTTCACCTTATAAATTATATATAAACCATATACCCCTACAAGTAATCCACTATAAAATAAAAGATTACTTATAAAGAGGATTTTATTTTTTAATAAGTTTTTCATATTCTATCCCCTTGTAAATATAAACTCAGAATCAGTGCTTAGCTCAGAATTAAATACATACTCTTCTTTATTAAATGCTTTTATATTCTCAACATTAACAATCTTATTTTTTATTATGTGATTAACTAATAAACCTCTAGCTTTCTTAGCATAAGTACCTACTACTTTATATTCTTCCCCTCTCTTTTCCTTAAAATCCACATTAATAACTTTATACTTCTTACCTATCTCTTTCAAATCAAGGACTTTGCTATATTCGTTTGAAGCTATATTTATAAGGACTTTATCTCCACTAGAACTTTCAATTTCTTTTAAAATAAAGTTAGTCAACTTATCTTCCCAGTAATTATATAAACTTTTATATGTTTTAAACTTAAGTTTAGTGCCCATTTCCAACCTATATTCTTTTATCATATCTAAAGGTCTAATAACACCATATAAACCTGATAAAATTCTCAAATTTCTTTGTGCGTATTCTAAATCTTCACAATTAAATGTTTTACTATCTATACCTTTATACACTGCCCCATCAAAGGCTAATAAAGCTTCCTTACATTCTATTTCATCAGTAAAAAACTTCTGATATCTATCATAGTTTTCTTCTGCTAATTTTTCTGATATCTTCATAAGCTTAGAAAGGTCATCTATAGTATATTTATCTAATACATCTATTAATTCCTTTATTTCATTGTTAAAAATTGTATTTGTACTATATCCTGCTTTATTTTCTTTAGTAAAATCTAAAGTTTTTGCAGGAGAAATTATCATTAACATAACATCTCCCCCTTAATTAATATAACTACATTTTATATTAAGCAATAATTATTATCAATTATTTTTTCACCTCTACGCCTCTTCTATCAATAACTATCATATCCCTATATAATAGCTATCACATTAAATTTATACCATTCAACAGATGTATATGTTTACGTTAAGAACTTTTAAAGTTCTTCTGACCTACTATAAGTTGAAATTATTTTCTATTATTTATATACTACTTATATAATAATATTAATAATTTACTAAGGAGAAACTTATGAACTATTCATCTGACTTGCATACTCATACAATTGTTAGTGGTCATGCTTATTCAACTTTATTAGAAAATATCGACCACTGCTCTAAAAATGGAATCAAAATACTTGGAACATCGGAACACGGACCAAACATGCCTGGTGCTCCTCACTATTGGTACTTTGGAAACTTAAAAGCAGTTCCAAGAACTATTAACGATGTTATTATCTTTAAAGGTTGTGAAGCCAACATCTTAGATGTAGATGGAAATTTAGATATTCCTAATGAATCATCTACATATTTAGATTATATGATAGCATCTTTCCATGAGCCTATCTTCCCTATGACTTCATCTAAAGAAGAAAAAACACTAGCTGTATTAAATGTTCTAGATAAAAATGAGAAAGTTGAAATTTTAGGCCATCTAGGTAATCCTAACTATCAGTTAGATTATGAAGCTGTAGTAAAAAAAGCTAAAGAAAAGAATATTATGATTGAAATTAATAATAGTTCTCTTATGGGCTCTTCTAGAAAAGGAAGCGATGTTAACTGTGAAACTATAGCTAGACTTTGCAAAGAATATGGTACTAAAGTTATTTTAACTTCAGATGCTCATATGAATGTAGCAATTGGGAACTTTGAAAAAGGTATAGAACTATTTGAAAAGATAGGTATGCCGGAAGAACTTATTATGAATGATCCTGATAAACTAATAGCTCATCTAAAATCTAAAGGTAGACTAGGTGACTTATAAGATAATTTATTTAGTTAAGAGTTAAAAGGGAATAGTTAAAAGTTTAGGAATAAAGTCAGCTAAAGCTGACTTTAAAATATTATGTCTTAGAAACTGCATAGCAGTTTCATCCTAAACTTTTCACTTTTAACTCTTAACTGTCAACTTAAAAAGTGCTTCGCACTTTATTTAAATTAAGTATAAAGCTAATAATTTTATAGTATTTTCTAAAGCATTGTAATGTGTTCTTTCCATTCCATGTGATGCATGAACTCCTGGTCCTATTAGAGCTCCTCTTATATTATTTCCAGCCTTTAATGCCGCTCCAACATCTGAACCATACATTGGATATATATCTACCGCATAGCTGATATTATTATTTTTCGCTAAATTAACCAAATCTGTTACCATATTATAATCATATGGTCCTCCAGAATCCTTTGCACAAATTGAAACATCATATTCGGTACAACTTAAATCTTCACCAATGCATCCCATATCAACAGCTATCATCTCAGTTATATCGCTTGGTATATAAGATGTACCATGTCCAACCTCTTCATAATTAGATATTAATATCTTTGTTTTAAATCTAGGAGTAATATTTTCCCTATGGAACATCTCCAATAATGCCATTAGTGAAGCTACACTCCCCTTATCGTCTATGAATCTTGATTTAATAAATCCACTTTGAGTTATTGTAGTCTTAGGATCTATAAATACAAAATCCCCTGGAGCTATTCCTAATTCTTCAACATCACTCTTATTTTTAACTACTTCGTCTATTCTTATTTCCATATTGTTAGCATCGCGCTTTTTAGTCTTACTATCTTCATATACATGAGCAGCAGGACTTGTGCTTAAAAAAGTACCATCGTAAACTTTTCCATCTCTAGTTCTAATCTTACAATATTCCCCATCTAGAGTTGGTACTATAGGCCCTCCAATTAGTGTAAATCTTAAAGTACCTGAACTAGTAATTGATCTAACCATAGCTCCTAACGTATCTACATGAGCAGATAATCCTATTACCTTTTCATCACTTCTACCTTCTATAGTTATAATTCCTCCACCTTTATTGTTTCTTTCGAATTTATAACCAAACTCCCTTACAATCTCTTCTATCTTATCCATTATCTCAAAGCAAAAACCTGTTGGTGAGTTAAACTCTAATATCCTCTTTGCTGTAGATAATAAATATTCTTTATTAATTTTATAATTTTCACTCATTTCTATTTCCTCCCTAGTAATTTTTTAAATAAGTTCTGATACTACTTCAATACCATTTGATTTCATATTTCCCAAAGCAAACAAGTTCATTTCATCACCTGGATGACCTGGTATATCAAATGTCTCAACACAATTGGCAGGAACAATTACTCTTTTATTTAAATTCATCTGATTAAAATATGTCTTTAATGTTAAAGAGAATTGAAGTACACATATATCTGTAACACAGCCTACAATAATAAAATTATCTATTTTATTAACTACTTCATCTAACCAACTTTTAAATTCAGGTACATGAAATCCATTTGTGCTATTTTTCTTTATAACTTTAATATTATAGTCTTTACTTATAGATTCTTTTAATCCATCTATTAACTCTTCTTCTCTAGTATTTACAATACAATGTGATGGATAAGCTTTTAATTCCTCTGCATCTTCATTATGAGAATCAACAAAATACACCTTATTATAACCATTAGTCCTATTATTTAAGTCTAATAAATTAGTTGACATTTCTTTAACTCTAGGAGAAGATAAAATCCCTTCTTCTACGAATCCTACAACCATATCAACTACTATTAAAGCCGTATTCTTTAAAGGCAATGAGTTTAACTCTACGTGTGATAAATTTAACTCTTTTATTATTTTTTCCAAAACTTCTTCCCTCCTACTTTTATGATTTTTCCTTATAATATATATAGTACCAAATTATCTTCCTGTGTGCTATAAGAATGTAAACCCACCACTTCAAAATAACATAGAAACATTAATCAACTGTTTTAAGTAAATTTTCTACTAAATATGTTCAACTATTAAATTAGTATATAAAAATAGGAGCTGTATACTACAGCTCCTATAAAAATTATCTATTTTTTATGACATCCACAAGGGCCTTTAGCTAAGTAATATAAAGTTCTTACAGGAGTTCCTGTTCCACCCTTTACTATATACTCATTTATAGGTGACTTCGTATCTGAAGTTCCAGCTATATCAAGATGAATCCAAGGCTTATCTTGTACAAACTCCTTTAAGAACATTCCTGCAACAATTGTACCAGCCCCATTAGGATCTACATTTTTAAGATCAGCTTTCTCTCCAAGTATTTGTTTTCTATAATGTTTAAATGTTGGCATTCTCCAGAAAATTTCATCTGTAACATCTGCAGCTCTCATAAATTCATCATAAAAATCTTCATCATTACACATTAATGCTGTTGTATAATTTCCTAAAGCTACTATTGCTGCTCCAGTTAATGTTGCTAAATCAATAACCTTTGTAGCACCTTCTTTTTCAATAATATAAGTTATTGCATCTATAAGAGTTAATCTACCTTCTGCATCAGTATTTAATACCTCTATGGTCTTTCCAGCCATTGATCCAATAATATCTCCTGGCTTATATGCTACCCCAGAAACTAGGTTTTCACAGGCTGCAATCACAGCAACTACATTTTTCTTTAATTTATTTTTAGCTATAGCAGCCATAGTACCAATTACTACTGCTGCACCACCCATATCTCCATTCATTCCAACCATAGAATTAGATGGTTTTAATGAATATCCACCTGAATCATATGTAAGACCTTTTCCTACTAGTCCTAATACATCACTACTTTCATTATCACCCATATATCTCATAACTATAAGCCTTGGTTTTTTAGAAGATCCCATACCTACAGATAAGAATGCTTTCATTTCTAAATCCTTACATTCTTTTTCATCAAAAACTTGAACTTCAAATCCACATTCAGCGCCAATCTTAATAGCTTCATGGGCCAAACTTTCTGGATAAATAGAATTCGCTGGCTCATTTATAAGATCTCTAGCCTTAATTACTCCATCAACTAGATTATTAACTTCTTCTAATCTTTCAGTAGCCTTTTCTAACTTTTGAGTAGGTACTCCTGATATATATATTTCTGGACTATATGTGCTTTTTTGTTCCTTATATTTATCAAAGCTATAAAGAGCTAGTCTTATACCTTCAGTTATTCCTTTTATTCTTCCACCAACACAGATCTTATCAGTGTCAAAAAACTCTACACCTATTTTTTCTATTTTTAATTCCTTTGCTTTTTTAGCAGCCTTAGCCATAGCATTTCTTAAAACTTCTCCATTTAGAAGTTCTTTTTTTCCTAAACCGACAAATATCTTATATTTTACTTTTTCATTTAATTCTGTAATATAAAATATTTCCCCTTCTTTGCCTTTAAATGTAGTAGATTTTATTATATTTTCTAACTCAGAAGAATTATTTTCTCCATCTTCAAAAGCAGTTATTATTAATCCATCAACAAATTCAACTGTTACATCTTTAATATTTATACTCATCATTACTCCTCCTTCACTAATTTGCTATGTTTCTTAATATATTACCATTATTTTTATGAATTATCTAGTAAAAACTAGTTATACTTGAAAATTTTATAGAAAAATTCACCACTTTTTATTAAACCAATGTTTCTACATATTTATTATGACCTAGCTTACTATCTACTATGCCTATTATAAGATCAAATAATTTTTATGATAAAAATAAAGAAGTATGTAAAATTTATATAATTTAAATTTTACATACTTCTTTATCTATTCTTTTACTTCTTTTGCATCTATTTTTGAATTATACAAAATGCCAATTATAATTACTATCGCTCCAACTAATTTACTAAAAGATATTTCAGACATAACAAAAAAATCTATAATAATTCCAGTAACAACTTGTCCAACAAATAATAACAATGTACTATAAACTACAGGTATTTTAGGAATTATTATATTTGAAAAATAAACAACGCTAACTCCTATTGCTCCTCCTAGAAATATATAAAAAGGCATCTTTAAAAATGTTTCTGCATTAACTTTTACACTACTACCTAATAATATCAATACTAATGTTGAACAAATTAATCCTACAATATAATTTATACAAGTACTTTGTAGAACTCCAATTTTCTTACCTAAAGATGAATTTACTATCATAGATAGTGTGGTTAATATTCCACCTAACATAGCTAAAATAATCATTTAATATTCCTCCTTAAAATACAGTCATAATGACTAACCCTAATAATACAATAGAAAAACCGATAAGTTTCTTCTTATTGAATCTGTATCTATTCATTCCAAATAATCCATAATGATCTACAAATGATGAGAATATTAATTGCGCAAATACTGCTATAGATGTTGTTAATGCAACTCCTATCTTGCTAATAGTTATCATATTAACTAAAGTTAGTGCTACTCCTATTGCGCCACCTAAAAACATATATATAGGAATCTTTTTATCTATTTTGATTCTCTCTCTTTTAATTAACATTATAAAAGTTATAGTCAAAAGTCCCACTACATGTATTATTATTAAAGAGTTAGTTAATCCTACAACTCCTTCTAATCTTCCATTAACCGAAAGCATAATAGATATTAGCGCACCAATTGCAAGTGCTAAAATATTATACATTTATTTTCCTCCTAAACTTAATTATTCTAGATATAGATTACTCACTCTTTATATTTTATTATAGGACATTTGTCCTATTTTATAATAAATAGTATAATTGTTGCGAGGTGGTTTAAATGAACGAAATAATTAATAATAAAATCCTTAATTACTATTTGGACCAATATTCACTAAAGCAATATTTAAATATAGATTTACTAAATTCATGTAAAATATATACTTTTGGAAAAAATGAAACTATATGTACTTTAAATAACAAATTAGAATATATGTATTTCTTAGTTAAAGGAAAAGCTAAAGTTACTACTTTACTTTCATCTGGGCAATCTCTTTTATTATGCTTTAATACCCCTTTATCAATTATAGGAGACTTAGAATTATTAGATAACCCTTATGCCGATTGTAATGTTGTTACTCTAGATAGCTGCACCTGTATAGCTATTCCAATATGGTCTATTCACAAATTTGGATATGAGGATCCTATTTTTTTAAGATTTATTATATCTTCGCTTGAAAAAAAGCTTAGAAATAATTCACTCTATAGTTCTATCAACATTCTCTATCCCCTTGAAAATAGATTTGCCAGTTATCTACTATCTATTATTCCATCGGACTCAAATACAGTTACAATTGAAGGTGTAAATCATATTTCTGAACTTCTCGGTTCTAGTTATAGACATTTAAATAGAATTATAAAAGCGTTAATAGATTCTAGAATTATTAGAAAGACCAAAAATGAAATACATATTTTAGATATTGGCAAATTAGAAGCTCTTGCTAAAGATATTTACAAATAAAAAAACATACGGCTTTTGCATATCGCAAAAGCCGTATGTTTTAGATTAGTTGTTGAACAAAAACTGTAGCTAATCCTAAGAAGAATAAAAACCCTAAAACATCTGTAAATGTTGTTACAAACACTGAAGATGCTAAAGCTGGATCTATTTTTAATTTCTTTAATACAACTGGTACCAGGAATCCTGAAATTGTTGCTACTATCATATTTAATATCATAGCTACACCTATTACTACTCCAAAGAAAATATTTCCTTCCCATAGATAGCCTAATACTGATATAATGGCCCCTATAGATGCCCCAGTAATAAGTCCGATTCCAACCTCTTTAAAAAATACTCTTTTCATATTATTAAAATCTAACTCGCCTAAAGCCAAACCTCTAACAATAATAGTTAATGTCTGAGTACCAGCATTTCCACCCATACCTGCTACTATAGGCATAAATGTAGCTAGTGATACTACTTTTTCAATAGTTCCTTCAAAAGCTCCAACAACTGATGAAGCTAATATAGCTGTAACTAAATTAACAATAAGCCATGGTAATCTACTCTTAACTGACTCACCTAAAGTACCACTAATTCTTTCTCCCTCATCTACTCCTCCAAGACGATGGATATCTTCTGTACTCTCATCTCTCAAAATTTGCATAACATCATCTACAGTAACTATACCAAGTAATCTATTATAATTATCAACAACTGGCATTGTTAAATAACCATACTTTTCAAATCTATGACCAACCTCTTCTTGGTCTAAATCATAAGGAATTCCTTCCACTTTTACGTGAAGTATATCTGATATTTTTGTAGAAAATTTACTTGTTGCTACTTCCTTTAGTGAAACTACTCCTTTTAATCTGTCTAATTCATCTATTACATATAAATCATATATGTTTTCAACGTCTTCAGATGTTCTTTGTAAATACTTTAATGTATCCTCTACAGTCATATCTCCTTTTACTGAAACAAATTCTGTAGCCATAATACCTGCCGCAGTATCTGGTTCATAACTTAAAAGCTGACGTGTTCTTCTAGCATCTTCTGCAGTCATTTTAGATAGTATTTTATTAGCTTGCTCTTGACTCAAGATACCTAAAAGGTCTGTTAATTCATCTGATGACATCTCTTCAATTATATTTTTTTGTTTATTTTCAGAAAACTCCGTTAAAATTTCATATTTTTCTTCATCTTCTGCCTCATCTATAATTGATGCAATGCACTTTTCTGATAATCTATTTAATATATCTTTTCTATCATCTTCATTTTCTCTTAATACATCAAGTATATCTACAGGGTGGATACCTTCAATGTACTTCATAATTCTATCTTGTGGTGCATGAAGCAAGAATTTTCTTAATTCATCTTTGTTCATATTTAATTTCATGGCTAATTCCTCCCTTTAGATAGGAATAGCACCACTTTCAGCAGTGGTATAATAAATGATCTTCCTATCTTTCAAATATTCAATTTTATTAATACACCTATGGGCCGGATAAGAATCCATATTATACCACCTCCTCTTATTTCAAATAAAAAAGACCTTTTGCCCCACGACAAAAAGTCCTAAATACAACTTTTAAGCAATCGTAGAGCTTTAGCACTATAAAGCGTAGACATTAAGTCAGCTACGTTAAAAATCACCTTTACGATGATTCTTGTTAACCCATTGGAATCTCTAGATTTTTCTGGGCAGCAGCATATTTCTTTATAGGAGCCTCACCTAACAATATTATATATAATTCCACTACTTATGGTACAGAATATCCGTACTCATGTCAATAAAAAAGTTAATTTAATATTAACTTTTTTAATTAATTTATAAAATATACAATATACTATATATTTACTCACTTAAATTAGGAAATATAGGTAAATCTGCAAGTTTTATATTTTCATCATCATTATTAGGTTTTATTTTATTTTCTTCTTCTCTAGAAACTTTAAGTCCTTCTATACTAGAATCTTTAATAATATCGTCATTAGAAATATCATCATTAATCTTTAGATCATTTAAATTATCACTTATACCTAATGTATAATCATTAGTAAAATTATGTGAAGATAAATTTTCTGTATTTTTTAATGCAATTTTATCAAATATATGTTTTGTCATATTTTCAACCTCCTTATAGCTCTAGTATTCCAATACCTTCTACCTAAAATTCAAAATTTTCTTCTATATTTAGTAACACTAATTTTACATAATCATATATTATATTAAGTCTTTTAAATTCTACTTGCTAATAAAAATGATAATAATATGATTATTTATAAGTATTTCCCATAAATAGCAGACTTTATTTTAAATAATTTTAATAGAAGGCTTATTTATGATAAAAAAGTAATTGTTATAAAATTATTATCGTAGTCAGTATTATCATAATAATTAATATCATAATAGTTTTTTCTCCTACTTTTTAATATAGATTGTTATCCCCATTCTTTAATTCTAATAAAAAATCTCCCTAATTTCATGTAGGGAGACTTAATAAATGCAAGTAGAGATTATGATTAAAACAAAAAAATGTCCAGTTATTAGATAAAAAGACTCTAATAACTGGATTATTTTTTAATTAAACTTCTTCATAAATACTTTTTAATAATTCTATCTCTTTAGCATATCCATCTAATTCGTTTGGAGTTTCTAAAAAGAATGGTAGATGTCTTAACTTTGGATGATTTATTATCCTTTTCACTCCTTCAAGTCCAATAAATCCTTCCCCTATTTTCTCATGTCTATCTTTATGACTTTTAAAAGGATTTTTTGAGTCATTAAGATGTATTGCTTTTAACTTATCAAGTCCAATTATTCTATCAAACTCATCTAAAACATTATCTAAATCATTTACTATATCATATCCTGCATCATAAACATGACAAGTGTCTAAACATACCCCCATATGATCTTTTAGCTCAACTCTACTTATAATTTCGGCTATTTCTTCGAAGCTTCTTCCAACCTCTGTTCCTTTTCCAGCCATAGTCTCTAGAAGAATAGTTGTTGTTTGCTCCGGCTTGATAACCTCATTTAATAGTTCTACTATATAGTTAATTCCAACTTCAGTACCTTGTTTAACATGACTTCCTGGATGAAAATTATATAAATTATTTGGTGTATACTCCATTCTAATTAAATCATCTGCCATCATTTCTTTTGCAAATTTTCTTGTATTTTCATCAGCAGAGCAAGCATTTAACGTATATGGTGCATGAGCCAATAAAACTCCAAAATTATTATCTTTAGCTAATTTTAAAAACGCATCAATATCTTTTTGATTTATATCTTTTGCTTTTCCACCTCTAGGATTACGAGTAAAGAACTGAAAGGTATTGGCTCCTATTTCCAAAGCTTCTTTACCCATATTTTCAAAACCTTTAGTTGTAGATAAATGACATCCTATTTTCAACATCTATTTTTCCTCCGTATTTAACTTTATATTAATTTATTTTAACTTCAATATTATTATTTTATCTCTTATACTATAATAGTATTATTTTAAAAGTTTGTAAATAATAATTATTAATTAATAAAACATTCCTATTGCATTTAAAAAATATTTTCCTTATAATTTATTTAAACAATTTTAAAAATAGCGAGGATTAAAAATGATTAAATCAATTAATAATATATCTGCTTTAAAGCTAATAAATGAAGTCGATAATTTACTTATACTGGATGTAAGAAGATTTAGTGAATTCAAAAGCGGTAAGATTCCAAACTCTATAAATATCCCTGTAGATGATCTTGAATTCGAACTAGATGAACTTAATGAATTTAAAGAAAAACCTATATTAGTATATTGCAAAAGTGGTATAAGAAGCACTGTGGCTTGCACTCTTCTTGAAGAAGAAGGTTTTTCAAATTTATATAATTTAAGAGGTGGAATCTTAGATTATACTGGAAATATAGAATAATAACTAAGAGGCAGTTCATTTTTCATTTGAACTGCCTCTAGTTATATTTTAGTGTTTTTTCATCTCTTAATAATATTATAATTAATTCGCAAAAAATTATTTAAGTTATTATAATATTTTTTTCAAATTATCAGCTTTGTATTCTTTAATATTTCTTTCTTTACTTTCTGTAACAATTACTAAATTAACTAAGTTATCTTTGTAACTAAAAACACTTCCTTTTATTTTACTTCCAATTACATTTACTGATGTTCCCTTTTTTAACGGTTTAATTTTATCAGAACTACAAAACTCGCATCTTTCATTAGATTCGAATACTCTTCTACATTCTAAACAGTAATTTAAAGTTTTCATCTACTCTCCCCCACATAAAATAATATTTATGATTAAATCACATATTAATTTATATGAAGTTTTTTACAATTTTAAAACTAGTATTTTAACATATTTATTCGATATTCTTTTACTTAATAAGCTTTATAACATCATCATATGATTTTGGAATAGTAAAAATAATATTTTCATCTATTCTAAGTTTACATTCTGTTTTACTTTCTTGAATTTGATTTAAATATAAAGAATTTGATTTTATCTCTTTAAATTTCGTTGGAGCAATGCTTACATCAAAGTACTCACCCTTCATTCCTGTAATTTTAACAGTATTGCTATTTTCTCCACTTTTAACTTGTAAGCTAATAATATTATTACCTTTAAGCATAACTTGTTCTGTTGGATAATATTCAATATCTATTGCTCCAGTTAAAGTTATAAATCCTCCACTTACCTTTTCTCTCCATAACATACTAATATTATATTCATTACATAAATCAGAAAGCAACTTTCCTAATTCATGTGTTGTTAACATACATTTCATCTTAAATATCTCTCCTTAACTTTACCTAAAAATTTGTGGCTTTGAATTATGATTAATATAATTTACAGCTCTCATCTTAAATCTCTCTATTTCATTTAACTTATAAAAATGTAATAAATCTGAAATTAAGAATAATGAATTCATTATTGAATATCTAAGGTTATTTATCTTATCTAATTCCATTCCGCCTGAAACAATCTCATCACTTTTAAATTTTAATTCTTCTATATCATTTAAAATTCTATTGAAATTATTAACTATTTTCTCACTGTCTTTTTCTTTTAAATCATCTGATATCAATTCATTTAAGTATGTAATTAATTCATTGTTTAAAGTTGAAAATTGTTCATATGTATTTAACATCATATATGTACCTCGCTAATCTATTATCCCTTGTGGAAATTTAAAAACATCTAGGGGATCATATTTACTTTTTATCCCCACTAATTTTGAAACATTTTCTCCAAAATACTCTTTCTTATAATTTTCCAACTCTAATAATGGAAAGTTTATAAAAGATCCCTCTGTAATGCTTTTGATATAATTAAACTTTTCTAAAAACCACCTTCTATTTACAGGTGCATATTTTGCTTCTTCCCATACAGATTGAAATCCCATAATAAATTTTGCATCTCTATAATAAAAAGCTGTTTTTTCTTTCTTAACATCCATAACAGCTCCACCTAATCCATAAAATGTAATAGCTGTATAAATAGCACCTTCAGCTCTTGTTTCAATTAGATGGCTTAATTCTTCAATCTCACTTCTAGAGTACTCTTTATACACAAATCTTCCTGATGATTTATAGCTTTCATACTCCGGATGACTATCTTGTATTTTTCTATTAGCCTCTAAAACAGTACCATACTCCATTTTGATGAATGAATTTGATGATACTCTCTTTAAAGGTTCTAATATCTGATTTGCTTCATTTTTATCTCCATATAATAAAGCTGTAAACTTTACGCCTCTTCCATTTTCTTGTGAATTATATATACTCATCTTTCCATTAAATCTTTTATCTAAATTCTTATACATATCTTGCCAAGCAGAAATTAAATTTATCGTCTCTTCAATATCACAACTATTAAAATCTCCATTAATCAATGTAGCCATTTGCATTTTATTAGGCAACGTAAATTTCATAGATACAATTACTCCAAAATTTCCTCCGCCAGCTCCTCTACATGCCCAAAACAGGTCTGAGTTTTCTTTCTCACTAGCTATGATAACTTCTCCATCATAATTAACTAGTTCTAATTCTATTAAGGTATCACATGATAATCCAAATAACCTTGTGGAATATCCCCAACCACCTCCGAGAATTAATCCTGAAACACCTACTGTTGGACATCCACCTCCTGGAAAAGGATATCCTTGCTTTCCTAAAGCCTCATATATCTCTCTGTTCCTTACTCCCCCACCTAATTTAACATAATTTTTGTCTTCATCTATAAAAATACTATTAATTCTGCTAACATCAATTACAAACAAATCATTCCCTGTTGAAAACCCCTCATAATTATGACATCCTGATCTTATCCTAAATGGAACAGCATTTTTTCTAGCCCACTTAATTCCATTAGAAACATCTTCTTTATCATTACAATAATTAATAATTAAAGGATATTTTTCTATAGCTCTATTCCAACACTTCCTACTTTCTTCATATTCAAAATTATCTTTTGTGATAACTTCTCCTGTTAGCATAGAATAATCATAGTTATACATTTAATCACCTCATTTTCCTATAAAATAATCTTTTACATATATAATAAT
Source organism: Clostridium hominis (assembly GCF_014287825.1). Taxonomy (NCBI): domain Bacteria; kingdom Bacillati; phylum Bacillota; class Clostridia; order Eubacteriales; family Clostridiaceae; genus Clostridium; species Clostridium hominis. The sequence continues at coordinate 95,354 of NZ_JACOOO010000001.1, read as the reverse complement.
ATATTTATTCACTTTTTTATAGTATAAAACAATTATAATTTATTAATAATAATTATAAATCCAGAGTTAAAGGAGCGTTTTATATGTCTAAAATGAAAAGTATAAAAGATCTTACAAATGTACAACTAAAATCTTGTACAAGTCATGTTAAACCTTCTAAAGAGCCTAATGATGGTTATTTCATTGAAAAAGATCCAAAGGATAGCTTTTCTTCAGAAGGTACAGTACGCTATGGTGAAGAGCAAGATGTAGATGATTTATAATTTTTTTATAAGTTAACAATAAAAAATGCTAAAGGAACAAATAGATTTTGTACTTCTCTATTTTTCTTTAGCATTTTCTATTTATAAAATTAATTTACTTGTTAACTTTTGATATTTGTATTTTTTTTGCTACTACTTGTGGAGGAATTGACTTAGTCATTGCCTTATCAAGCTTAGCAAATATTAAATCCCCTACACAAACTTCTTCATGTTTTTCTTCATTTCCACACTTAGAGACTATTATTTCAGTATCTTTTGTAACTATCAAAACTAATTCCTCTTCATATACTGAACATCCTTTAACATATCCTTTAGCCTTAACTCTAACGCTATTATCTTTATCATCTTTTGTAATTTCTAAAACTTTCCCCATAAAAATAGGTGATTTTTCTTTATTACTTGCAAAAGTAGGTATTGATAATGATAGTATACATATTAATGTAATTAGTAAAGTTCTTTTAAATTTCATTTTTATTTCTCCTTTGTAAAATTTATTATACTATACTACTATTTTTCCTAAAAATCCTATTAATATTCCTATACATTTTATTCCTTAAACCAAAAAAGAGATAGGAGTTCCTATCTCTCTTCTTTTATATTAAGTTTACATATCTTAAGCTAATCCAATTCTTTGAAAATACTTTCCATACTTTTTAGCAAATAGTCTACCTAAAGGTACCCCTATTACCGTTACCACTACAAACTCACCTAAAGCTACCTGAATCATAGTTATAAACATTGGTACATTTATAGTTACATGAAGCATCCATCCAATTATCACTCCATTAAATACTGTTGGCCAAATTGATGCGACTAATAATGAAGCTTTAATATTCTTTATAGTGTTTCTAGTCCAATACATAGCAACACAACTCATAAATGTTGCTAATGACCCAAATACTATATCCATTATTCCAAATCCACCTAACATATTAGACATTAAACATCCTAAAGTTAATCCTATGATGTATAAAGGATCTACAAAAGCTAATAATACCATTATTTCAGACAATCTAAATTGCACCGGGCCAAAGCTTATTGGAGCTAAAATTAATGTTAATACAGTGTAGATTGCAGCAATAACTCCTGTTACTACTATTCTTTTAGTTAAATTTTGATTCATATTTTATTTCCCCCTATTTTTTTAAATAGAGCCTCTTACTTGAAAATAAATAAAAGCTATGGATAATAATATCCATAGCCTCAGGTATATCAAGCATAAGTAAAATAAACAATGTATAAAACAAAGCTTTATACATCTTATTCAACCTAGTTTTATTTATAGACAGGAGGCTTTCGAACTGTCTCTAATTAAATTTTCATTATACATTATAATTTAATATCCAATTAAAAGCAAGCAGTATAAATAAATTAAATATATTTTTATATTTTATGAATATTTTCCCACTATACGGTAATATTATATAAAGAATATAAGGCTTGTTGGTCAAGAGGTAAAGACATCACCCTCTCACGGTGAAATCAGGGGTTCGATCCCCCTACAGGTCACCATTTTATAAACTAAAAACTTTCGTATATAAAAACAAACAAATCTGCATTAAAACAAGATGTTTTAATGCAGATTTGTTTTATAAAAATGCGGCATTGCTTTCTATTACTTCAATAAAGGCTTTTGCTATTTCTGGATCAAACTGTGCACCGCTACACTTTCTTAACTCTTCAATACCTTCTTCATAAGATTTTCTTCTATTATAAGGTCTATTAGAAGTCATAGCATCAAAACTATCTACAACAGTAAGCACTCTTGCTAAGTAAGGAATTTCTTCACCACTTAACCCATTAGGATATCCCTTTCCATCATATCTTTCATGATGGTGTTTTATAAGTGGAATTACATCCTTAAGTGATTCAACAGATTTTATAATCTCTACACCATTATCAGGATGTTGTTTTAACTCTTCCCATTCCTCTTTCTCTAACTTCATTCTCTTAACTAATATTTCCTTAGGTATATTTATCTTTCCAATATCATGCATATATGCACCATAAATTAAATTGCTTTTATCTATTTCAGAAAGCTTAAGCTTATCAGCTAAAAGCCTACTATAAATAACCACTCTTTCAACATGACTATATGTATATCTATCCTTAGCATTTATTATACTAATTAATGTTTTTATTGAAGTTACTAGTTCAATATCCTTATCATCAATATTTTTCTTTAAATCATCTAGTATTGATGTATATGTTTCTACTCTGTTCTTATTAAAGAATTTAGCTCTATATAATGCATCATCTGCACTTTTAATAAGTTCAAGTTCATCCTTTGCTTTATCAGGAAAAACAGAAATTCCTATTGAAGCTGTAATCTTTCCCTTTGGCTGATTCTCCTCACCATCAAAATAGGTTTCCTCTACATTTGCTCTTATTCTTTCTGCTATTTCTAAAGTTTCTCTCTCAGTGGTATCTTCTAAAATAACAGCAAATTCCTCCCCACCATATCTAGCAACAACATCCTTTTCTCTAACTGATTTTGTTACAATTTCAGCTAACTCCCTAAGTATATTATCACCTTTTTGATGACCGTATAAATCATTGTAATGCTTAAAATAATCTATATCTATAAAAATCATGGATACAGGTTTATTTTCCTTTCTCCCGATTTCAATTTTCTCTTTTAATTTATCTTGAAAATATCTATGATTATATACATTAGTAAGTCCATCAAAATTAACCATGTCTTCAAGCTTTTTAATATGCTCACCTTCAATTTTAACATAAAAGCCTAAAGGCCACGCAGTCAAAATAAATATTCCTGCTAAAATTAAATCATTTTCAAAATATATATTAACTTCACTAGCTGGCATCATTACTAAATCCATGGATAAAATTATTATTGATGATATTATTGCAGTAATCATACCATGTTTCATTCCAGATTGAATTGTTGTAGTAATTATTATAAATAAAAATAAAAATTTATAATTACTTTCATTAGCGCCAGATATATATATTATTATAGAAAATAATAATATAAATAAAAATGTTTCTCCTTTGTTTACTATATTATCATACTTACTGCTCAATTTGTTCTTTGTCGAAAATGTCCAAACAAAATATATAAATAACAATATTAATAGTGGTAATAGAATTGATATCATTTCATAATATAAAGATTGATACCCTATTTGAGATGTATCTCCGGTAAATATATATTTAAATAAAATTATTCCAGTAAATAACAATGATGCTAGTTTAACAGTTGATACAATATCGCCAATTTGCTTTTGTTTATCGATTTGTACGCTATTCATTTCTTACCCCTTATCATAAGATTATCGAGACCGAATTATCGGCCTCGACTATTACTATTCATCTCTTAAGCATTGTGGTTCTTCTGGTTGGTACCATCCAAAATAACATGCTGATGTAGCCACTAAAGATGCAAATACCGTTGCTACTGTTGCCACTGTCATTAATATTCTTTTTTTCATTCTAATTCACCTCCTTTAAAGCTTAATATATTTAAAACAATTATCTAATTTACGTAAGATAATGTGTCCCATCTTTGTTAAGGAAAAAACTTGCCACGCTATAGCTGTATATATGCAGTAATTATATACTATAAACTTTTCTTCTCTAATCCATATAAAAGTTAAATTATTAATAATAGTAATAATAATAAATACTGTCAAAATAAAAATAGAATTCCTTTTTAGCTTTCGTTTCTTCTCTAAACTATTTATAGGCTTGGCAATGCTATCCACAGGTGCTAACTTATAAACAATAATATATGCCCATACAAATATTATTATTTTTAATATAGAATCTAAACTTATAGCTATAGCAATTACCCTCTTTATTGCTACCCCCATTCCCACACTAAAAATTGTCGCTACTACTATGCATCTCACTGGAGTGCTAGCATGAATTCCACCAGAACTTTTCCTTAAAATACTCATTGTAAGAGATATTAAAAAGGCTTCAAAAGCAACATCAAATATTAATCCAAACGTTAATACAAATATTATTGATATTAGAGTTTGAATGATTGCAAATAATCCGTAGTTAATAACTGCCTCTTTTTCTTCTCCTAATGATAATTCATTTGCTAAAAAACCAGAAATTTTTCTCGAAGTTCTTTCAACATTAAACATAATTCAACTTTTCCTTTTTGCCTAAATAATTATAGTATCCTATAACAATAATTGCTAATACTGCTAAAGATGGTAATCCATAAATAGTTTTCAATGTCGGATTAGACATAACTTGTGTTAACGAATCTTTAAATATTAAACTTAAGAAAAAAACATTTACTCCCTCTAATACAAATAGTAATATCGTCGTAATAATAGATGACTTAGTCGCCTCTACAATACTAATCTTATTTATGCTTGTACATATTATTGGTAATGTAAAAATATTAAGTATAGTATGTACTCCATAATTTATTGGTAATTTTCTTATAATGAACACACAACACCCTAAAATAACACTAGCTAAAAGATATTTTTTTTTATCTATTTTTATATTAGAAAAAGTATAAGTAGCAAAGATAAAAACTAAAGCCTCTGGTAATATTCTTACGATAAATTCAAACACTGAAATATTTAACACGTAATCTTCTCCTTTGTTCTACAATTAATTTTTTTAATTGAATTATATAATATTAAAAATACAAATACTCTTATAAATAAATCTCCAATACTTAATACACAGTACCCCGTGTCTATAAAATCTGTCAAAATTTTAAGATTTGTTTGTGCATTACCAAGTATATGTATGTCATTTACTAATTCAAACGATTCTGGCTTTGCATATCCTGTTAAATATGATAAGTTTGGAAAAACAGGCATAAATCCTCCATTTGCTTTAATGGCAATATCATTAAGCATTCCACCGATTAATGTGAAAATCGAGCCAATAATTGCACTTGAATATAATTCATATTTAAAAATCAAAAATAGATATGAACATAAATAAATGGTCTTAGAAAATGCTAATAAATTTACAACTTCATAATGTTCGTTCCATATTAAGACTTGTCCCATCCAATATAACAACTCCATTATTATTACCGGATAAAATGCCCATGATTTAAATAATGGTTTTATATCATACCCCTTTAATTTAGAAACAATAAATGCAAATATAATTGTTTCAATCATATTTCCTCCTATGTCAATATACAAATCGTTATCATAAAAAGATTTGTACTTCTAATAAAAAGCATTTATCTAAAACACTTTAACTATATTATAAGGCCTATTAAGTATTTTTTCCATATATTTTGTATATTTTTGTTGTTTTAATATGTATTTTTTGCTAAAAATAAAAAAAAGCTCCATATTCCAAGATTTTATGAATGAAAAAATCCTCATTCTGCAGATTGATATACTAAAATGCAAGAATTTAAGGATTTAATAAAAAGCTTAAATGGTACCTTCCTAATTGTTAAAGCCAAGTTATTTTCAGCTTTAAATAATTCTAATCAATTATATATTTGGAATAAAGATAAAATAAAGGATACAAAAAAACTGGTGATAAACTTCACCAGTTTTTCACTTAAATTTTACTTAATATATCTCTAAACTTTTCTAAAAACTCATTAATTTCATTATAACTTATACAAAGAGGTGGTAATAATCTAATAACAGTTTTATTAGTTACATTTAAAAGTAGGTTATTATTCATAGCATTATCTCTTATAGCTATAGCACTTTCTCCTACATCTACACCTATCATCATTCCTCTACCTCTAATTTCTTTTATCAAAGTCGGAAAGTCTTTTTTAAGCTTTTGTAGCTCATCTAAAATATATTTACTTTTCTCTCTGACTTCATCTAATAAATTAGTATTTACTACTTTATCTAAAACAAATTCTCCTGCTGCACAAGCTACTGGATTCCCTCCAAAAGTACTTCCATGATCACCTATCTTTAAAACTTCTTCTAATCTTTCACTAACTAATATTGCTCCTAAAGGCAATCCCCCGCCTATAGATTTAGCTAATGTAACTACATCAGGAGTAAAGTTATATTTTTCAAAAGCAAATAAATCTCCACTTCTTCCTATTCCGGTTTGAATTTCATCTATAACAATTAAGAAATTATATATTTTTGACAACTTTACTACTTCATTTATAAATTCCTGAGATACTTCTACAATTCCACCCTCACCTTGAATAACCTCTAAAAATACTGCACAAGTATTTTCACTTACACACTCTCTTAAAGATTCTATATTATTAAATTCAAAATAATTAACACCAGAAAGTAATGGTTTAAAATCTTTTTGATATTTTTCTTGGCCTGTTAATGTAAGCCCACCACAAGTTCTTCCATGAAATGAATTTAACGCAGATAATATTTCAACTTTATCTTCATTAATGCTTCTTCCATATTTCCTACATAATTTAAGTGCTCCTTCATTAGCTTCTGTTCCTGAGTTTGAAAAATATACCTTTGATGCAAAAGAGTTATCTACTAATAGTTTAGCTAGATTCACCGTTGGCTCTGACACAAAATAGTTTGATAGATGTATATATTTATCAACTTGATTTTTTATTGCTTTAGCAATCCCCTTATCATAACCTAAATTATTTACAGATATACCACTATACATATCCAAATATTTATTATTATCTTTATCATAAAGATATACCCCTTCAGCTCTTTCAACTTCCAGGTTTAATCTATTATAGAGATTCAGTATATATTTTTTATCATTTTCATGCAAAGACCCCATATTTATGCCCCCTTATAGTATAAAATATTTTATCTTAAATCCTCTAAAATTCTAGTCTTATCTGCTGTTTTATCATCTTTTTCCTTAATAACTTTTGCTGGTGTTCCTGCAACAACAGTATTTTGTTCAACATCATTTATAACTACTGAACCTGCTGCTACTACTGCTCCTTTACCTATTTTTACTCCCTCCAATATAACTGCATTAGCACCTATCATAGCATAATCTTCTACTATTACTGGCGTTTTACTTGGTGGTTCTAACACTCCTGCAATTACAGCTCCAGCACCAACATGAACATTTTTACCAATAGTTCCTCTTGCTCCTACTACTGCATTCATATCAATCATTGTATTTTCTCCAATTTCAGCACCTATATTTATAACTGCCCCCATCATAATTACAGCATTTTTACCAATACTTACTCTATCCCTAATGATTGCCCCTGGTTCAATCCTAGCTTCAATATTTTTCATATCTAGCATAGGAATGGCTGAGTTCCTTCTATCATTCTCTAATTCATAATATTCTATTTTTTCTTCATTACTTTCTAATATTGACTTTATAATTTCATACTCTCCAAAAACTATTCTTGAGTCTCCACATCCAAAAACTTTACAATTAATAAAATCTATATTATCCATATCTCCTTTTATGTATAACTTAACTGGTGTAACCTTCTTTACTTCCTTTATAAATCTAGCAATTTCATATGGATCTGTAAGATTATTATTCATCATATCTTTTCTTCCTTTCTATCAATGATATTAATTCATTAAATTTTCCATTTTATATAAACCATTTTCTTTGTTAACTATAAACTTTGCTGCTTTAACTGCTCCGCTTGCAAAAATATTTTTAGATAAAGCAGTATGCTTAACTTCTACTATTTCATCTAATCCTGCAAAAATTACAGTATGCTCTCCTGGAATAGTTCCACCTCTAATAGCATGAATACCTATTTCATTTCCTTCCCTTTTAGCACTTTTACCTTCTCTTCCATATTTATATTCCATACTATTATCTAACTCTTCATTAATAGCATCTGCAATCATTAGAGCTGTTCCACTAGGTGCATCAACTTTTTTATTATGATGTTTTTCTATTATCTCAATATCAAAATTATCTTGTAGTGCTAAAGCTGCCTTTTTAACTAAATCTATTAATAAATTCACCCCTATTGACATGTTAGCTGATTTAAAAATAGGAATATTCTTTGATGCATCCTCTATTTTTTTATCGTCCTCAATATTTAATCCTGTAGTTGCTATTACTATTGGAGTATTATTTTTTTCTCCATAAGTTAATATATCCTCTAAGCAACTTGGATGTGAAAAATCTATTATTACGTCAGCTTTATCTTTAAAATCAAATATATTATCATAAACTCTATAGCTATTTGAATATCTATCCTTATATTTATCTATTCCTACAACTATCTCTACATCTTCACTTTCTGAAGCAACTTTTGTTATAGCTCTTCCCATAGCTCCATTACAACCACTTAATATTATCTTTAACATATTATTTCCCCCATTTCTTAACACCATACTCTTTCATAGCATTTATTAATATACTCCTATTATTATCCTCCATATTTGTTAATGGTAATCTTAAATTCCCTACGTTCATTCCTAAAACATTCATAGCTGTTTTAATAGGAATTGGATTAACTTCTATAAATAATGAATTGATTAAGTCTAACATTTTTAACTGAATATTCTTAGATTCTAAAACATCACCATTTATAAATTTAGTTACAATTTCATGAGTTTCTTTAGGTAATATATTTGCTACTACAGAAATAACACCTTTACCACCTAATGATAAGATTGGAACTATCATATCATCGTTTCCACTATAAATATAGAAATCATCCCCACATAATTTAGCTATTTCAGCTACTTGTGATATATTTCCACTAGCCTCTTTTATAGCTTTTATATTTTCAACCTTAGAAAGTTCATATACAGTTTTAGGCAGTATATTAACTCCAGTTCTTCCTGGTACATTGTAAAGAATTATTGGTATATTCACAGAAGATGCTATTGCTTTATAATGTTCTATTAATCCTTTTTGTGTTGCTTTATTATAGTATGGAGTTACTAATAAAAGTCCATCAACGCCTACTTCTTCTGCATATTTACTTAGCTCTATAGAATAACTAGTATTGTTTCCTCCTGTACCTGCAATTACCGGAATTCTATTTCTAACTTTTTCTACAGTGAACTTTATAGTTTCTTTTTTCTCGCAATCACTCATAGTTGATGATTCTCCAGTAGTTCCACATATTATTATAGAATCTGTATTGTTTTCTATATGAAACTCTATAAGCTCAGACAATTTATCATAATCAACTTTATTATTCTTAAACGGAGTAACTAATGCAACTCCTGATCCTTCAAATAAACTCATATTCCTTCCCCCTATACTCTTAAATTTCTTTCACTAATATTTCTGCTATTTGCACCGTATTAGTAGCAGCACCTTTTCTTATATTGTCAGCCACTACCCATAAATTTAATCCACTTTCTAAACTATAATCTCTTCTTATTCTTCCTACAAAAACTTCATCTTTTCCTTCACAATTTATAGACATTGGATAAATGTTATTTTTAACATCATCTTGAAGAATAATTCCTTCTGCATTATTAAAAAGTTCAAATACATCTTCTAATTTAAATTCCTTTTCAAACTCTACATTTATAGAAATGCTATGGCCATACTTTACAGGCACCCTAACAGTAGTAGCTGTAATTCTTAAGTCATAATCATTTAATATCTTCTTAGTTTCCTCTATCATTTTTATCTCTTCTTTTGTATAGCCATTATCCATAAAATTATCTATATGAGGAAGACAATTATATGCAATTTTATAAGGGTATTTTTTGTTTTCTCCACCTTTAACTGTATTATCTAAATCTTCTATTCCTCCAACACCTGATCCTGATACTGCTTGATAAGTAGAATATACAATCCTTTTTATCTTATAAGCATCATGTAAAACCTTTAGAGGTACTACAGATTGAATTGTTGAGCAATTCGGATTTGCTATTATCCCACTATTCCACTTTACATCATCAGGATTTACCTCAGGTACTACAAGCGGAATATCTTTATCCATTCTCCAAGCACTGCTATTATCAACAACTATAACTCCATTTTCTTTAGCTATTGGAGCGTATTTTTTGCTTATTTCTGCTCCTGCTGAAAATAAGGCAATATCTATATCTCTTTTAAAAGAATCTTCGTTTAACTCTTCAACTATAATATCTCTGTCTAAAAATTTCACATTCTTACCAGCTGATTTTCTTGATGCAAACAAATATAAATTATCTATAGGAAACTTTCTTTCCTCTAAAACTTTTAAAAAGGTTCTTCCAACCATTCCAGTTGCACCAACTATCGCTACATTTGCTTTTTTCATTTTATATCCCACCCCAATTAATTCTAATATTTAATAAATATTCAACCCTTCACAAATTCTATTGTAAAGTTCTATTCCTTCTAACAAAACCTCTTCATTAAAGTTAAACTTCGAGCTATGAAGCTGATGTGTATATCCTAACTCCTCATTTTTTACTCCTAACATAAAAAACAAACTCGGTACTGATTCTTGATAATAAGCAAAGTCTTCCGCCAACATCATAGGATCAATTTCTACTACTTTTTCTTCTGGTAAAAACTTAATTATACTTCTCAATAACTTCCTATCATTTCTTACTGCTGGATACATATCTCTAAACTCAAGATTTATATTTACATTAAACATTACTTCAAGGCCTTTAGTAACATCTCTCATTCTATTTTTAATCTTTGAATAAACCTCTTTATCAAAAGCTCTTAATGTTCCTTCTAACCTAATATTTTCTGCAATTATATTACGTCTTTCTCCTCCATTTATAGTACCTATAGTTAAAACAGCGCCTTCTATAGGATTAATATTTCTACTTATTATGCTTTGGAAAGAATTAATTAATTGAGCAGCTACTATTATTCCATCATTAGCTTTATGTGGTACAGCTCCATGTCCGCTCTGTGCTTTTATATCTATATCAAACTCAGCAGTTTGTGCCATCATTGCGCCTGGCTTTATACCTATTTCCCCTTCATTTAATCCAGGAAATAAATGTAGTCCAAAAACATGCTTTATATTATACTGCTCTAAAATTCCTTCCTTAACAATAATCTCTGCTCCACCTGGTCCTTCTTCAGCAGGTTGAAATATAAATAATATTCCTTTATTCAACGACTTAATTGTAGCTATATAGTGAGCAAATCCTAATAATATAGCCATATGTCCATCATGTCCACAAGCATGCATATAATCATAGTTTTCCGATTCAAACTCTACATTAGTTTCCTCTAAAATTTTCAAACCATCCATATCAGCTCTAAACGCTATTGACTCTTCGATATTTTCTCCTGCCATAAACGCTATAAGTCCTGTTTTGGCTACTGATCTTACTTCATACCCAAAGCTCTCTAATTTTTCTCTTATATATCTAGAGGTATCTACTTCACAAAATCCAACTTCAGGCATTTTATGCAATTCTCTTCTATATATTCTTAGTTCATCAATATATCTATTCTTCTCAAAAACCACTTAAACACATCCTTTAATTATTTTCCTATATAAATTCATATTCTCCCTTGCAAATAAACTCTGCTGATCCTGTCATAAAAATCTCTTCATCTTTTTGTTCAATTATAAGATTTCCACCTAAAACTTTCACATTTATCTTATTAGCACAATCTTTTAACATTGAACTTATTACAGCTGATGATGCAGCACCTGTTCCACAAGCAAGAGTAATTCCAACTCCTTTTTCCCATGTTATTACTTCAATATTTTCTTTATCTATAACTTTACAAAAATTCACGTTAGTTTTTATAGGAAATATCTTATTATGTTCTATTGCATGTCCAATTTTTTTAATATCAATATCACTAAAATCTTTAACAAACAGTATCGTATGAATAGTTCCAACTACTAAAGAACTTATTTCTAAATTAGTTCCTTCTACATTTATTTCTTCATTAATAAAATATTTATTATTATTACTTCTTGGTATTTCATTTGACAAGAATACAGCCTTACCTAAATTTACTTTTACAAAGGTAACCTTATTATTCTCTACTATAACCTCTGGCTTCATAATTCCAGCTAAAGTCTCCACAGTAAACTTCTTCTTATCTACAAGTCTATTCTCGTAAACAAACTTTGAAAAACATCTTATTCCGTTCCCACACATACTAGCTATAGATCCATCTGCATTATAAAACTTCATCCTTATATCAGCCTTAGTTGATTCTGATATTATTATCATTCCATCTGCACCAATTCCAAAATGCCTATCACAAACTTTCTTAGCTAATATACTATAATCATCAATACTTAAATCACTTTCATTAAAAATTATAAAATCATTTCCTGTTCCATGAAATTTTTGAAACTTAATCATTTCTTTTGCCCCACCATCTTATAAATTTAGTTCTTTTGCTAAAACATTTGCAGCTTTTTGTTTGTCCTTAGAATCAATAGCAAAAGATATACTTATTTCTGACGTTGTAACTTGTTTAAACTCTATATCATTATCAGCAAAAATTTTAAATACCTTTGAAGTTACACCACTTTGATTCATCATTCCTATTCCTATAACAGATACTTTTGTTATATCTAATTCTATAGATACATCAATACCTCTAATTTCATCATTAATTTTAGTTATAACATCTTTTATAATTTCTAAATCATCTTTGCTTGCTGTAAATGAAACATTAACATATCCATTGACAGGTGCAGTTTGACTTATCATATCTATGTTTATAAAACTTTGTGCTAACCTTTCAAAAATTCTTGCAATATTATTTGATTTAAACAACACATTATTTATAGTTATCATTAAATTATTTTCACTAATTGTAAGCCCAGTAATAACTCTTTCTTCCATTCTCTCATCATACTCCTTTATCCATGTTCCTTTTATATCTCCGTTATTTAAAGCTACATAAATTGGAACATTATATTTACAGCCTATTTCAACAGCTCTTGCATCCATAACTCCAGCACCTAATGTAGCCATCTCCATCATTTCCTCATAACTTATATAATCTATTTTCTTAGCCTCTTTGTATACTCTAGGATCTATAGAATATATACCATCTACATCCGTATAAATCTCACAAGGACATTTTAGCTTAGCTGCTAGAGCTACAGCTGTAGTATCTGATCCGCCTCTTCCTAATGTAGTTATATCACCATCTTCATTTATCCCCTGAAATCCCGCTACAACTACAATCTTTTCATCTTGCAAATATTTTTTTACCTTTTCACTATCAATATCCGATATTTTATTTTTTGTATGAAGCCCCTGAGTCTTAATACCAGCTTGAAAGCCTGTAAGTGAAATAGATTTATACCCTTCAGCCTCTAATGCCATAGATAATAACGATATAGACATCTGCTCACCAGTTGACAAAAGCATATCTAATTCTCTTTTATTAGGATTATTACAAATCTCTTTAGACATATTTATAAGATTATCTGTTGTTTTACCCATAGCAGAAACTACAACAACAACTTCATTACCTTTTTTCTTTTCATTAATAACCCTTTTAGCTACAAACTTAATTTTTTCAATACTTCCTACAGAAGTACCACCATATTTTTGCACTACAATATCCATTTAATTGCCCCCTTTAATATATGAAATATTTTTTCTTATATCAAAAATATAGATTCAAACAATAAATTAAAATTAATACTTATTAAAACATAACATCATTTCTTAAAACATCTTCGTAAGTTTCTCTTTTAACTGCTAATCTTGCTATACCATCTTTTACAAATACAACTGATGGTTTAGGAATTCTATTATAATTACTAGCCATTGTATAGTTATAAGCCCCTGTACTTAAAACAGCTAGTATATCATTTCTTTTTACCTCTGGAAGAACTATATCCTTAATTATAATATCACCTGATTCACAGCATTTACCTGCTATTGTATATTCAATATTTGTATTACTTTCAAGCTTATTAGCTACTACAGCTTCATATTTTGCATCATATAATGCAGTTCTAATATTATCTGTCATTCCCCCATCAACAAAAATATAATTTTTCTCCCCATAAGTTTTCTTTGTTCCACCAATCTTATATAAAGTTGTTCCTGCATTTGCAATGATAGATCTTCCTGGCTCTATCATTATTTTAGGAATAGCCAAATTATGTTTTGAACATTCTTCTTTAGTGGAAACTACCATATTACTTAAAAAATTACCTAGCTCTATAGGTGAATCTCCTTCACAATAATAAACTCCAAAACCTCCACCCATATTTAACTCTCTAGTAACAAAATCGCACTTTTCCTTTATCCTACTTATAAAATCAATCATAACTGAAACACTCATATAAAAAGATGTCTCTTGAAATATTTGTGATCCTATATGACAATGAAATCCTCTTAAAGTAACTCTTTCACTCTTCATAAAGCTTTTTATTACTTCATATATATCTTCACTAAATATAGATTCTCCAAACTTAGAATCATTTTTTGATGTTTGGATATATTCATGAGTATGAGCATCAACTCCTGGGTTCACCCTCAAAAGAACATCAATATTTTTATCTAATTCATCACATAACTCTTGAATCAACTCTAGCTCATATCTGTTATCTACAACTATTCTTCCAATATTCGATTCTATAGCTAATCTAAGCTCTTCTTCTGTTTTATTATTTCCGTGCATGTAAACCCTATTTAATGGAAAATTGCTCCTAATAGCTGTATAAAGTTCTCCTCCTGATACTACATCTAGTGATAAACCTTCTTCTTCAATTACCTTACAAATAGCTAGGTTTAAAAATGCTTTAGAGGCATATATAACTTCTGTTTCTATTCCATACGATTTAAAATTTTCTTTAAAAGTTCTACAATTTCTTCTAACTAATTCTTCATCTATTACATATAACGGTGTACCATATTCTTTTGCTAAATCAACAGCATCACACATTCCTATTTCTAAGTTCCCATTTTGATTTTTTTTCATAGTTCCAAATAATTTCATTTTATATCCTCCTATTTACTAAATTTAACCTGAATAAGTTAGTAAATAAAAAAAACAGTCATGAGCAAAAGGCACTCATGACTGTTTTAAAATAATATAAAACAAAACCTTCTGCCCCAACAAGATGTAGCTCTTCTTTATGAAAATTGGGCAATTCTCATAAGACAGTTCTATGCTTCTTAAACATAGCCCCAATAAATAGACTTTTATCTATCCATTTCGGCGATGGACCCTTTCCTATAACTCTTTCTCATAACATTCCAATGAGTAGCTTTAATCTAATAAATATTAGCTTAAAGTTTTCAGTTACAGTACTGATGACAATCGCGGCCTCTACATCAAGTTGTTTACAACATATTCAATTTACTTTAACTTAAACCAAGTTTAGCATTAATTTACATTAATGTCAAATAATTTTTTCATCTTTGATTTTAGTTTATTATATGCTTTAAAAAGTGTTACAACTTAATCTTTTTTTCTTATCTAATAGATATTTTTTCTTATTTCTCTGATATATATGCTGTTTTATTATTTCCAAAAAACATTTGCTCCCATAATGCATCACTTTGAAAAATTTCTTTACCTTCTTCTGATTCTACAGTTAATCTAACATTTCCAACACATCTAAGATATGTTGGGTTTATCTTTTCAGAAATTGCCAATAAAATTTCGCTATAAGATAATCCCATAACATTTAAAAGTGATGACGCGAAAATATCTTTCTCTCTAAAAAATTCAATAGTATACTTTACTCCATTATCATCTTTGCAAATAAATGTTATATTATTATCTATAAATTTCTTAGTTAAATCATGCTCTTTTGTATTATTCCTTTCGATCTTAGTTTTCTCTTCATCCTCTAGTAGTACTTCATCATTCTTAGCAATAAACATAGTAGCTGACCTTAAATAATCATATTTCTGCTCAGCTATAATATCATTAGCGATTATTGTGTATGGCCCTACCTTAGCTCTACACCAATACCAATGATTAATTATTTTATTCATCTCAACATTTCCCCAATTATGATCGTGATACCCATTACCTTCTAGCTCTAAACTTAATCCCCCTACTTTTACATATCCTGAAACTTTTGCACTTGGTTGTGCTACTAACCATGCAAAATATAATTTTTCATCCTCGCCAAAAAATGTATATCCTGTTTTAGGTCTATACATAGAAAGGTCGCTTTTCATAACACAATCATATTGAACTAACTCATCTTTAAAATGAACATGATAACTTCCATTTTCATACTTTATAAAGCTATCTCCTATTTTTACATAACAACTCTCTTTTGATGCATCGATCATTTTAGTATTCTCACTTATTGTTCTACATATTGTTTGTCCATTAGGTAGCGTAACATCTAAAGTAGCTGTAGGTTTTCCCGATCCCTTAACATCAAACCTATCTTTTGTATAAAATATAACTACAAATTTGCAACCATTAGTATACTCTGCATCAAAGTACCACCATTCATATGAATTTCTATCTCCAGATGTTCTAAGACCATCTTCCCATATTTCTATTTCCTTACTAAGACCTAAAGATTCATAGTAACTATAGTCTTTAGCTAAAAATACTCTTTCGTTCATATCACTTTCTCCTCATATCGTATAAGATATACATATGAGTTTTTTTGTCATAATGTGATTTATAGTAAACATATTTTAAAATTATTGAAAAAAGTAGTATTAAAATAATAAACTATTACTTTAATACTACTTTAAAACAAAAGATTACTTATCTTCTATTGTTTTGTTCTTTTTTAGCTTTTCTACAAGCAGCACATCTTGTTGGCTCATTTGTAAAGCCTTTTTCCTTGTAGAATTCTTGTTCTCCTGTAGTAAATACGAATTCTTGTCCGCAGTCTCTACATACTAAAGTTTTGTCTGACATTTTATTTCCTCCTGAATTTAACACTTGTTCTTTCTCAGTTTTCCCTACGAAATGAAATATATACATATTTTAAGAAAATAATTAATTTTCTTTTTCTTCTTCGCTTAACAAACTATTTTCCACATAATCTTTTGTTGATATTTGATTCAAAAGCTCCTCTTTTATTCTTTTAACTTGATCAGAAATTTCACTTTCTTTATTGAATTCTAATCCCCCTAATTTTTCACTTAATAAAAGCATCATTAGTGACTCAAATGCATTTGTGCCTACCCCATCACTGCTTCCGCTAGCATTTACTAATGTCTTAGGAACTATATCAACCTTTCCATCCTTAATAGCATTTGCAAATGATGACATAACGTCATTTATAACTTTATATTGTGGTCCCCCATAAGCATTAACTTGTTCTTTAGCTGCTATAGCTTTAGATATACCTACTCTAGCTTCTTTATCAGCCTCAGCCTCTGCAGTAACCTTAATTTTAAATGCTTCAGCTTCTGATTGCTTCTTAACTTTATAAGCATCTGCCTCAGAAAGTTTTTGTATTTTCTCTGCATCCTGCCTTGCTTTCATCAACTCAGCTTTACCTTGATTTTCTTGAATTCTAATATTTATATCAGATTCAGTTAATGTAGTTTGTTGTTTAGCTACAGCTTCTGCCTCTCTTAACTCTTTCTCCTTTTCAGCTGCTTTTTGTTGGGTTTCATATGTTTGTAGTTGTTCCCTAGCTATTTGTCTACTTCTTAATTGAGTTAATATTGTTTCAATTTCATTTCCTACCTTTGGACTTGCAGGTGTTCCTATTAATACTTCCTCTAATTCTAAATTATAATGTCCAAACTTTTCTTGCATTTCTCTTGAACTTTGACCCTGTATATCATTACGTTCTTGAATTAATTCTATTAAAGTCTTAGTTTGACCAATGTTTTTAAAGTATGCAGAAATCATAGGATCTAAAGTCTGGTCTACAAGCATCTTTATATCCCCAAATCTCTGAATAACCAATGGTGCCTTCCTATAATCTATGTGAAATACTACGGATAAAGGTAAGTTTGGCTCAAAAGCATCTTTAGTTATTAAGCTAACTTCTTTAAGATTTTCATCATATTTATGATTTCCAATTTGATTAGATATCCACTTTAAGATTACATTGGTAGTTGGAACCTTAATTATGTTTCCTGCATAAATATTAAATGCATATTTTCCTGGCATTAAAGGTTCATTCCATACTCCTCTATATCCTTTCTTTACAAGTTCTCCATGTTTATAATCTATACCTGAAAAATCCTCACCTTTTGATCCAGTATAGGATACTACTACCCCTACAAATCCAACTGGTATAACAACCTTAGGAATATACTCAATAGTAGCAAATAATCTATTTATAAAATAAGTTCCGTCTGCTAAAACCTGATACTGCCTACCTCTAAATCCCCCTGCTCTTAAAAAGGCATCAATATCCTGAAAATTATTATGATAATTCGGATCTGCTGCATCATCTCCAACAGTAGGACAAATTATGTTTTCTCCCCCTAGTGATGGTCCATCATGGACAGTAACAATTCCAACCAAATCAGTATTACCTTTAATAATAACTGGTTCAAATCCCTTTCTTTCATGTATTAATTTTGCCATAGCTTTTAATGTTTCTTGTTCTGCTTTAGTTCCTGTTTTCAAACAATAAGTAACAGTTTCAGTAATAATAACAAACTGAGCTAGATTAAAAGCATAAGTACCTTCTCTTATGATTCCTCTTTGAGGTCCTTTTTGTCCTCCATTCACCAAGAACCCTCTTACATCTTGAAAATTATTACTTTCCACGACAACCTCACCTAAGGTTTGTGTAGGTTCAAGAGGCTTACCATCTCTAGCAAAAACATAAGCTACTTTTCCTTGTGGAATAGTAACTAAGGGTACAACATGAATCTTATAGATTAATGGAGTTCTAAAGTGAATTCCTCCTCTTAACAATTCCGGTTGATATCCTGCTTCACCATTTAAAGCTATGATTTGTTCTTTTAATGATCCTTTTCTACTCCACCACTTTTCTACAATTCCAACCTTATCATTGTCAATAATTCTTAATCCAAAAATCCAAAGTAAGAACCATAAACCTAAAATTGCTCCAATTATTATTCCTGCAATTCTAAGATAGTCACTAATATTGCCCACAAAATCTACCTCCTAATTATTTTTTATAAAATCTGTACTTATATTATTAATAAATATATTTTTAATTACTTGATATATTCTTTTTAAGATCCAATTATAAATATTTTTATAAAAGCTAGGATTTCTCCTAGCTTCTTATAAACATGCATTAACTACTTATGACTCTTTTTATTAAAAACTTTAACTATCTCATACCAAAAGACTGCTACCACTGATATGATGATAACTCTAAAAACTTCAGTTATAGTAAGTGGAGATAAACTTAATACTAAAGCTATAGGAGTATACATTATAGCTATAAGTCCTAAAATTGTGCCAATACATACTGCCCACATAACTTTATCTCTCTTTAGATATTTCAAAGACTTAAAGCAAAAATCCATATCTGAACTATTAACTTGTACAAGTAACAAATTCGATATTACTATTACCATTAACCCCATTGAACGGGCAATCTCATGCTCATTAGGGAATTTATATAAATGTAAATAATATACTCCAAAAGATGCAATAAACAATACAACACCTTGTATTATACTTTTAATAAGAAGTTTTGATGTTAATATACTCTCATGCTTATTTCTAGGATTACGTTCCATTATATCACTCTCTGCTGGCTGTCTCTCTAATACTATTGAACATGTTGGGTCTATTACTAATTCCAATAAAACAACATGTACAGGTAATAACATCAAAAATGAAGATCTAATTCCAAGTATAGGAGCTAATAAAGATGCAAGAGCTATTGGTATATGAATTGCAAAAACATATCCTATAGCTTTTCTTATATTATCATAAATTCTTCTGCCATCTTTTATTGTATCTACTATAGTCCTAAAATTATCATCTAAAAGAATTAAATCAGATGCCTCCCTAGATACTTCTGAACCTTTTTTCCCCATAGATATTCCAATATCCGCATATTTTAAAGCTGGAGCATCGTTAACACCATCCCCTGTCATAGCAACAACTTCTCCATTATCTTTAAAAGCTCTTACTATTCTCATCTTATGCTCTGGTACTACTCTAGAAAATATACTTACATTTTTAACTTTTTCCTTTAATTCCTCATCTGTCATATTATTTAGGTCATCTCCAGTAATAATTTCATTGCTATGAGAAATCCCTACTTGTTTTGCTATAGAGCTAGCAGTTATTCCATTATCTCCAGTTATCATAACTACTCTTACCCCAGCTCTTGTGCAACTTTCAATATCTTCTCTTACATTTTCTCTTGGAGGATCTTGAAGACCTATTAAGCCTAAAAACTTAAGACTACATCCTTCTAGTTCTTTTGGTATATCTTCTTCATCATTTACTACTTCCTTGCCTACTGCTATAACTCTTAATCCTTTAGATGACATTTCATAAATTTTATTTTCTATTAGCTTTTTCATATCTTCATTTAACTTACTAATAGTCAATATTTTTTCAGGTGAACCTTTTGCACATACTACTATTCCATCATCACAGCGCCATACATGTCCCATCATCTTTCTCTCATTAGTAAATGAATACTCTTTTATCAATCTGTTACAAAATAAATCTTCTTCTTTTAAATTATTATCCTTACAATATTTAAGCATAGCTTGTTCCATAGGATCATAGGCCTCTGTTTCACACGCCATTCCCATAATTCTTATCAACTCTTCTTTTTCCCTATTAGTAGTCCAAATATTATTTACAGCCATTTTGTTTTTGGTTATTGTACCTGTTTTATCTACACATAATACAGTTACTGCCCCTAATGTTTCCACTGATGAAAGTCTTCTAACTAATGAATTCTTTTTAGCTAGTCTCCATGCCCCCATAGACAAAAAAACTGTTAATATAACTGGAAACTCTTCTGGTATCATCGCCATTGCAAGAGTTATTCCTGATAAAATACTTTCTATTATTCTTGACTTTATCCCATGATCAGATAAGTTTATAAAAGTAACTAAGCATACTAAAACAAATAAAACTCCAGCAATTATAGCACAAGCCTTAACTAACTTTCTGGTCTGTATTTCTAATGGAGTTGGTCTATCAGGAGCTTCTGCAATATTGATTCCTATCTTACCATATTCAGTATATATCCCTATTTTATCAACTAATATTGTTCCACTACCTTGCGTTACCAATGTCCCTGCATAACAATAATCCTTTTTCCAATAATCTTTATTATCACTATCATCTAAACATTTCCATACCTCTTCAGCTTCACCAGTTAATGATGACTCATTAACTCTAAGATCATTTGCTTTAATGATTCTTCCATCGGCTGGAATTTTGACACCTTCTGTAATAATTATCAAATCGCCAGGTACTATATCTTCACTATTTATAGTACATTCTTTTCCATCCCTTACCACTACAGTATGAGGGGCAGATAGATTTTTTAATGCTTTTAAAGTTTTATCCGTTTTCCACTCTTGAATAACTTCAATACTTATAACTCCTACAACAAATACCAACATTATAGTTCCATCTCTAGGCTCTCCTAATATAAAATAAATAGTAGAAGCTACAATAAGAAGCAAAAACATTGGCTCTTTTAATACACTTAATATTTTTAAAATAAAATTTTCTTTTTTTTCTGGTATCAATTGATTTTTTCCATACTTCTCTTGTCTTTCTTTAACCTCTTCAGTCGTTAGTCCATTTATATCCAATACCTTTCCTTGTTCTGTCATAAAAGTTACCTCCATAATTTTGATAGCTCTATGGCATTGCAATACAGATCTTATTTCAGTTATTATTCTACATAAAAATAAAAACACCTGTAGAACAATATACTGTCCCACAGGTGTTTTTCTCCTGTTGCCCTAGTAAACTTGGGCCCGGCTCCATAAATAAGTAATTCATCGGCCTGATCAGTTTGTACTGTAGATTTATATGCAGTGCAAAGAGATTACTAGCATTATATGAGTTTTACTTAAATTTTGCCACTTTTTTATTACTTACTCAAAAGTTTATCTAAATATATAGATTTCATCTGTTCACTTGCCATAGCTTTTTTTACAGGTGATAACTTAAGAATAGACGAAAGTATTGCCGCCATAGCCCTATGGCTTACTAAAGCTCTATTATCGAAAATTAGATTTGCTAATTGTCCTTTTTCTATTGCCATAAGTACAACTCTGTGAACTGAAGTAGCAGGTGTTATTATTCTTTTCCCCCTAGATTTTAGCATTATACTACTTTTAAAACAATTTCTAACACATACTCCACATCCTAAGCATAAATCTTCGTCTACCTTTGCTACAACCTTTTCTATAGGAGTATTCTCATTTATAGTTACCAGCTTTATTGCACCTACTGGACATTCTTTAACACACTTACCACATTTCATACAAGTATTTTCATCTATATATGCAATATAATTTGTTGTTTCAACTGGATGCATTACTCCAAACTTTTTTGCGGCTACCATAGCTTCGCAACAACATCCACAACAATTACAAATAAAGTTTACCCCTTTTCTTACATTTTCTCCACATTGAACTAAGTTATTTTCATAAGCAACTTCTAATAGTTCTAAACATTCTGATACATCTACTTTCCTTGCATACTCATGTTTAATTAAAGATGTTGCAGTATTATTAAATGTCATACATATATCCATAGGCGCATCACAAGCCTTACCAACGTGTTGCATCTTATGCCTACAATAACAAGTACTTATCCCTATATCTGTTGCAGTTTTTATTATATGTGATGCTCTTTCATAATCTAAAACTTCTACAGAATTATCCGAGCTTAAAACACTTTCTTGTACATATACTCTTCCTAATTTAGTCTCTGCACTATAAAATAATTCTTTTATAAAGTCTTCTTCAACATTCATGTATTGATAATATAACTCTCCTAAAAGCTTTTGATCTATATCTCCTCTAGTCCTCATCATACTAAATTCTAAAAAACCTGCCATTGGAGGTGGTAATAAAAAGGTTCTTTTACCATCCTGTTCAATATCTAAAAGTATTGCCCTACCTGCTAATTTATCTAAAATTTTATTAGCTTCTCCTACCTTAATTCCCCATATATTTGCTGCTTTTTCTGTAGTAAAGGCTTTAATAGGAAGTTGTGCTACAAGCTCTGCCTCTTTTTTATCAAAAAGCATTTCAAGTATTTTATAAAGTGTTTCTGATGCTGGTGCTCCTTGCGGAAATCTATTTAGCCTTTCCTCCAAACTTTTGTATGCTGATTTTCCTACTACATGTGACATACTTAGTCTCCTTTTATAACCATAGTAAATTTAATATATATTTTAAATATGAGTTGAATAAGCTCTATTATTTGCTAACTAATCTGTAAATTTTATTGTTTTTATAATTCTATCATAGGCTACTACTGTATTATAAAATATACTAGTAGCATTAATTAAATACATTTCAGGTTCTATTAATGAAGGGCTAAAATGAGTTAACAAAAGTTCTTTCACCATCCCCTCTTTTGCTAAATTTGCCGCTTCACTAAATGTCATATGTTTGTTTTTTATAGCTTTTTCCATATCTTCATTATTCCCATATGTTCCCTCACATATAAAAAGATCACTTCTTGAAATGAAATTTATTATTTCTTTTATCGGCCTACTGTCTGTTATATAACTAATTTTAATTCCCTTTCTTATATCTCCTAAAACCATATCTTTTGTATATATTATATTATCTTCTTTTACACTTTCTACTTTCTGTAATGTGCTCCATAGTTTTCTAGGAACATTATTTAGTTCTGCTTTATTAACATCAAACTTAGGGCGTCTATTAATAATAAAATTATATCCAATACATGATGCTGAATGATCAAGCTCTAGACTATTTATGATAATATCTCCTTCAAACCTATCTTCAAAGTTCATCCTATTCTTATCAACTGATAATTTTATATTATGTGGATTTTCAATTATAATAAGTTCATATGGTAAATATGGACATATAACTCTAAGACCTTTAATAACATCCTTTATTCCCTTTGGTCCTAAAATTATAATTGGTTCCTCTCTTCCTGAATTGCCTATAGTGCCTAAAAGTCCTGGTAGCCCTACAATATGGTCACCATGGCTATGAGTTATACATATTACATCAATACTTTTAAATCCCCATCCTAAAATTCTCATAGATACCTGAGTGCCTTCCCCTGAATCAACAAGTATTTTTCTACCTTTGAAATTTATAAGAGCAGCAGATAAATACCTCTCAACCATAGGCATTCCTCCCCCTGTTCCTATCATAGCTATGTCAACCATAAAATTTCCTCCTAAGTCCTATATAAGAAAAGACGTTGCATTTTCTCGCAACGCCTCATAATCACATTTAGATAACTGTTTATCTATTATGATTATATTTTATATTATTCATATAGATAAAATTTTTATACCTATTTCAATAAAATTTATAATAAATATAGTTAACTTTTTATATCCTTAGATAAACTTTTATCTTTATATTCTAGAAACTTATCTAATATTTCTTTATTTTCATAAAAAAATCCATTTAATAAATGTATATTATTTACAGTTTTTTTACTAATAACGTGTTCTATCAGCTCAGTTTCAACTAATAAATTATCTTCTCCACCTAAAAGCCTTAAAAAATCTTCTAAAATATTATGTCTATATAATAAAAAATGTCCTATTTCTATCCCCTTTGGTGTCAATGTTATAACTCCATATTTCTCATAATTTATCAGTTTCAATTTTCCTAATTTTTGAACCATTTTACTAGCTGATGAATCCTTAACATTTAATAAACTGGCTAACTTACTTAATCTAATATAGCCATCAGCTAAATATCCCCTATAAATCATCTCTAAATAATCTTCCATCGATGAAGTAAGTAAATTATTTGTATATGATTGAATTTCATACCCTCTAGTTGTATAAAAATTTTCTTCCATATATATCACCACCTTAATATATTTTTTTATTTTTTCTCCTCTAATTTGACACCATTTTTATCTATACTCATACCTTGTTAGTGTAGGGAAACTTTCTTTCCCATCACTAAAAAACTTAGGGAGGAGAAAATCAATATGAAAAACCAACTTACTCTAGATAAATTAGAAATAGGTCAAAAGTGTAAAGTTGTTTCACTTAACTCTACTGGTTCAATTAGAAGAAGACTTTTAGACTTGGGATTAATTGGCGACACAGAAATAGAGGCTCTCCAACAAAGTCCATCTGGAGATCCTATAGCATATTTGATACGTGGTGCAGTTATAGCATTACGTAATGAGGATTCTTCACAAATATCAGTAGAATTATTATAAATATATTAAATTTTTATATTTATTATTCACTTAGAAATTTTAATAATTTATCAATTCTTTTTTGGAGGTTAATATGGGATTAACAAAAGGTTCTACTGGTGTCTCTGCAATAGACCATGAACTAAAAATAATTAAAGAATCAGAAGATGATAAAGTTATTGCACTTGCAGGTAATCCAAATGTAGGTAAGAGTACTGTATTTAATAGTTTGACTGGACTAAAACAACATACAGGAAATTGGCCTGGAAAGACAGTTACAAATGCTCAAGGTAGATGTGTTCATAAGGATAGGGGATTCATTATGGTTGATATTCCTGGTACCTATTCTCTTATGGCTAATTCAGTAGAAGAAGAAGTTGCTAGAGACTTTATCTGTTTCGGCAACCCTGATGCTACCATAGTAGTTGTAGATGCTACTTGCTTGGAAAGAAACCTTAATTTAGTATTACAAACTATAGAAATTACTAGCAATGTAATTGTATGTGTAAACCTTATGGATGAAGCAAAAAGAAAGGGAATTACTGTAGACCTCACAAAGTTATCTTTATTACTAGGTGTTCCATGTATAGGTACAAGTGCTTCCATAGGTGAAGGATTAGATATTTTAATGGATACTATATATAATTTGACTAATAATAAAATTAAAACTAATCCTATTAAAATAAAATACGATGAATCTATTGAAGCTTCACTTTCTATTATAGTTAACACTCTAAATACCTTAAATATTAATAATCTTAACTTGCGTTGGTTAGCTCTAAAGCTTTTAGAGGACGATAAAACCTTATTAGAGTCTATAAATAAATATCTTAATTTAGATATTCTTAGTATTGATTCTGTTAATGATAGCATCATAAAAAGCAGAGAACTTCTTAATTACAATAATATAGATACTGATGCATTAAGAGATGATATAGTTTCTATATTAATATCTAAATGTGAAAAGCTAAGTAGGTCTGTTACTTCTTTTAATAACTTAGAATATAACAGCAGGGATAGAAAGATAGATAAGTACCTTACATCCAAAAAATTTGGTATTCCTTTAATGATATTATTGCTAGCAATAATATTTTGGATAACTATAACCGGTGCTAATGTACCATCTGCTTTACTTGCTGACGGATTATTTTGGATTCAAGATAGACTTACTGAATTTTTCCTATGGCTTGGTACTCCACATTGGGTTGAAGGTGTTTTAGTGCAAGGTATATATAGAGTTTTAGCTTGGGTTATATCTGTAATGCTTCCTCCAATGGCAATATTTTTCCCTCTATTCACATTATTAGAGGATTTAGGATACTTACCTAGGGTAGCCTTTAACTTGGATAATTTCTTTAAAAAGTGCTCTGCATGTGGTAAACAAGCTCTTACAATGTGCATGGGATTTGGATGTAATGCAGCCGGAATTATAGGATGTAGAATCATAGACTCTCCAAGAGAAAGATTAATAGCTATTATTACAAATAACTTTGTTCCTTGTAATGGTAGATTTCCAACACTAATTGCTATAATTTCTATGTTCTTTGTTGGTATGTTTACTGGTCCATTTCAATCTATACTTTCAACGCTTATTTTAACATCAGTAATACTTCTAGGAGTATTTATGACATTTATCATATCAAAAATACTATCTAAAACAATTTTAAAAGGTATCCCATCATCTTTCACTCTTGAACTTCCCCCTTATAGAAAACCTCAAATAGGTAAAGTTTTAGTTAGATCTATTTTTGATAGAACCTTATTCGTATTAGGGCGAGCTATTGTTATAGCTGCACCAGCTGGACTAGTAATTTGGATAATGGCAAATATTTCTGTAGGTGATTTAAGCTTACTATCTTATTGTGCAAACTTTTTAGATCCTTTTGCTCACTTGATAGGTTTAGATGGATATATTTTAATGGCATTTATTTTAGGATTTCCTGCTAACGAAATAGTAATTCCAATAATCTTGATGAGTTACACCGCTTCAGGAACAATATTCGAATTAGATAATATAATCCATCTTAGAGAATTATTAGTTGCTAACGGTTGGACTTGGGTTACTGCTGTATCTGTAATGTTATTCTCACTAATGCACTGGCCTTGTAGTACTACCTGCTTAACAATAAAAAAAGAAACTCAGAGCTGGAAATGGACTGCACTCTCATTTTTAATACCTACAGCTACAGGAATTGTTATCTGCTTTGTTTTCAATACTGTTGTTAAACTTTTAGGAATTGGATAAATAAGTTGTTCGCTACGCTCTCAAAAAGAAATATTACCTTTGGCAAGGGAAATATGTAGCTAAAGCTACAGAGAAATATTCAGCAAGCTGAAAAAAAATGCGTGACTAAAGTTATAGAAAACCATGGCTACAGTACGAATCTTATATATGCCGCAGTCATATTTATCTACACTAAAAGTGTATATTTCTCTTCACCAAAGGTGAACATTTCTCAGTCCAAAGGACATATTTCTCTTAGCGTTAGCTAACTTTTCTCTTGTAAGCTTTAGTGAACAACACTATCCAAGGTTTCTACAATAATCTTTTCATATCCATTAATATTTATATTTTTAATTCTTTTCATTTTTTCTTCATCTATGTTATCAAAAATTATTCCTAACATATCTCCACTATGGGCTCCTATAATACCTAAACCACCAAGTAAGTTATTTATCTCTAGTACCTCTACTAAAATATTATACTTTAATCTATGTTGGTTTCTAATTATACTTTCAGTAGATACCTTAGCTAATTTTTTAATATCCTTATCTTCAAATGCTTCTCTTAACTCTCCAAGCAAATCATCTATTTTTTTTAACGGTTGTAGTTCCTTGCTATTATACTCTACGGTATCCACCACATTTTCTCCAATAAAGCATAAAACATGAAATTTAAAATAGTTACCAACTTTTTCTATAACTTTTCCTTCTTTATAGTCAAATATAGTAGCTTTATCAAATATAATACTATCTGTAGGTTCTATTTTTAAGCAATTTTTTATAAGTTCTTCTTCATTAAATTTCCTATCTGTTAATCTTAATAGCCCATTATAAATTGCAGATAAATCTGCTGTACTGCTAGCAAATCCTTTTCCTTTAGGTATTGTAGAATTTATAGAAAGTGCTATTTTCCAATTTCTATATCCCCATTTATCTAAAATATTGTCTATAAATCTATAAGACTTTATATATTCTCTTTCATTATCTCTTTCCTTTTCATCTGATAATATTATTTCTGTATATAAATTTATGGGACAAGATAATAAAACATCTATTCCATTATATTTCCCTTGAATTATTTCTCCAACACTACCTGGATATCTTTCTATTACTTCCATAGTTCCCCTCTTTTGTTTTGCCTTACAAAATTATTTTTCTATAAAAAAATATAGCTAAAGTCATATTATATAACTCTAGCTACATTTTTGTCATCTCAAATTTTAATATTATAAATAATGTAGAACTATATTATTGGTAGTATATATCTTTTATTATTATCATTATAAATCTCTACATCAATATTATATACTTTTTTAATATTTTCCCTTGTCATCACCTTATCAGCTTCTCCAATATCAATAATCTCCCCATCTTTTAGCATAATTATCTCATCACTAAATAATGATACTAAATTTAAATCATGAAGAACTGCAATAATTACTTTATCATTGCATATATCTTTAAATATTTTTAAAAACTCTATTTGGTACTGCAAATCTAAATGTGATGTCGGCTCATCTAATAAAATTATATCCGTATCTTGTGCTAGTGCTCTAGCTGCAATTACTCTTTGTAGTTCACCACCACTTAACTCCGTAACTAACTTATCTCTAAACTTCCATATATCTGCCTTTTCCATAGATTTTTTTACTATATCTCTATCCTCATTATTATATCCTTCGAACCTACCTTTATGAGGAACTCTTCCCATCATTACTACATCATAAACTTTAAATTCGTAATTAATATGGATATTTTGAGGAACTGATGCTAATATCTTAGCTATTTCTTTTGACTTCATAGAAATTAAATCTTTATTATCTATAAATACTGTATTTTTATTAGGAGATAATAAACTACTTATATTTTTTATTAGCGTAGTCTTACCACATCCATTTGGTCCAATTATAGAATAGAATTTACCTTTATTAAAATTTAAGGTTATTCCTTTTAATATTTCTTTTTCATCATAAGAAAATTTTATATTATCTATATGTATTAAAGATTTCATTCTATTCTATCCTTTCTTATATTTATTCAATAAGAATATAAAATATGGTGCACCTATCATAGCTGTTACTGCTCCAATTGGCAATTCCGCTGGTGATGCTATAGTTCTGGCTACAGTATCTGCTAATACTAAAAATATAGCTCCTCCTAGTGCCGCAAATGGGAAGAAATACTTATGTTCCGGTCCAACAATCATACGCACAATATGAGGAATAATAAGGCCTACAAATCCAATTATTCCATTAAAAGCTGTACTAGCTCCAATAATAAATGAAGATACTATTACTACTCTTTTTACTAACTTATTAGTATCAATCCCTAAGCTTTTAGCTGTATCATCTCCTGTAAGAATAATATCTAGGTCTCTAGAATTGATTGTAAGATATATTACTCCTAGTATAACACATGGTCCTACAATAGATATTGTTTTCCAACTTGATGTACTTAAGCCTCCCATAGTCCAGAAAACTATACTTTCAAGTTTATCCTCATTCATAATCATAAGTGTAGATTGTATTGCATTCATAAGCAAACTTATTGCTACCCCTGAAAGAAGAATATTAGTTGTTGAAACTCTTCTTCCAACTCTACCTAAAGTATAAACTAAAAAGGTAGTAAACATAGCGCCTGCAAATGCACATAAAGTTGTTAAACTAAAGCTAAAAAAGCTACTTCTTAAATCAAAAAATATTGCAATAGTAGCTCCAAGAGCTGCTCCAGATGATATTCCTAAAACAAATGGATCTGCCATTGGATTTTTAAATACCGCCTGATAACTTCCTCCTACAACAGCTAAACCCATTCCAACTATAGAAGCCATAACTATTCTAGGTAGTCTTAGCTTAAATATAATTAGAGCGTGGGTATTAACTTCCCCACCCTCTAATGTGTTACCTATGAAGGGTATCTTTGTAAAAATAGTAGAAAATACATCTTTAACACTTATTGATGCAGACCCTACAGATACTGCTATCATTGTTAAAAGTATAAAAGCTATAATTAATATCACAAAACATTTCCATTTATTTTTTCTAATAATATCCTTCATAAAACTTTTCCTCTTTATTTATTAATTAAATGCTTCTGGGTGAAGAATCTTAGCTAAAGCTTCTAATCCATCCGCAAGTCTCGGTCCTTGTCTATTTAACATATTTTCATCAATTTCATATACTTTATCATTCTTAACAGCATCTAAATCTTTATAGAAATCTGTAGTAGTAAATGTAACTTTTGTATCATAATACTTTGATAAAACTATCATTTCTGGATTCTTCTCAGCAAGCTTTTCTTTACTATAACTCCAACCTTCTGAATCATCAGCTATATTTTTACCATTAGCCATTCTAATCATTTCACCTATGAAAGTATTTCCACCAGCTGTTGAATCTTTTTCTCCAAATCCAACTACATAATACATGCTTGGTGCTTCTAATCCTTCTACTTTTTTAGTAACTTCTGCAACCTTATCTTTCATTCCAGCAACAACTTCCCCTGCTTTTGGAGAAGCATTTAAAATTTGTCCTAATGTTTGTATTGATTTATAAACACCATCAAAGCTATCTTCTGAATATAAAACTATTGTTGGAATTCCTAATTCATCTAATTTAGCTTGAGCTTCTTCTTTAAAATGAGTAGATGCAACAACTAAATCAGGTTTAATTTCTGCAATTAATTCTAAGTTCGGCTTAGTTAAAGTTCCAACTTCTTGTACTTCTAAAGCTTGCTCTGGATAATCACAATACTTAGTTCTTCCAGCTAATTTATCACCTTTATCTAAAGAATAAATCATTTCTGTTACATTTGGCCCTAAAGATACAACTGTTTGTGGTTCCTTTTCAATAACTATTTCCTTTCCATTTGTATCAGTAATAGTTAAAGGATATGTTGTAACTGTTTCCTGTACATTATTTGTGTTTTCCTCTTCAGTTTTCTTTTCTCCGCAGCTTACTAACCCGAAAGCTAACATAGCTACAATTAACATCATTATAATACTTTTAAACTTCTTTTTCATATTTTTTTCTCTCCTCATATAATTTTTTATAATTTTCACTTTCATCATTATCTAATCCAGCTTTATCAAAAGTATCCATTTCACTTAAAATCGTTAAAGCTGATTCAATTATTGAAAATGCTATTGGGCAACCACTACCTTCTCCTAATCTCATTTTCAAATCGAACATAGGCTCAAGGTTCATTTCTTTATATACTTCGTTCATAGCTTTTTCTGTAGATTTATGAGATGAAAACATAAAGTTTTTTACACCTTTATCAATTTTATATGCACATAATGCTGCTGCAGAACTTATAAGTCCATCTATAACTATTGGAATCCTATTTTTAGCAGCACCTATAAAGCTTCCACAGAGACTAGCAATATCAAGGCCACCAACTTTACTTAAAACATCTATAACATCGTCTTTGTTAGGATTATTTAATTCTAAAGACCTTCTTAGAATCTTCTTTTTATTTTCTAATCCACCTTCTGTCAATCCTGCTCCAAGTCCTACTAATTCCTCTACATCTAAATCTAATAATGCTGCTATAACCGCTGTACTAGTTGATGTGTTTCCTATTCCCATCTCTCCAGTACCAATCAAGTTATATCCTTCTTTAACAAGTATATCAACAGATTCAATTCCTATGTTTATAGCTTTAATTACTTCTTCTCTCGTAAGTGCTTCTCCTAAAGCCATATTATTAGATCCTTCTCTTATTTTTTTATCTATTACTTTTTTATTAGATATTGTACCTTTTACTCCAACATCAATTACTCTTATTTCGCTTCCATAAAACTTTGCTAATATCCCAACTCCAGTGGTGTAATTCGGTAAGTTATTCGTCACAATATTTGTAACTTCTTGTGAACATCCACTTACCCCTTCATCACATACTCCATTATCAGCACAGAAAATAAGTATATTTTTCTTTTTAATTTTATTAAAAACTTCGCCAGTCATTCCTGATATCTTAACAGCTATTTCTTCAAGTACTCCAAGACTTCTAAGGGGTTTGCTTAAACTGTCTAAGTGTTCCCATGTTTTATTCATTACTTCTTGGTCTAAAGGCTTAATTTTATTTAATGCATCTTCTAATAAACTCATCTAGATTCTCCTAATATTCTCATAGTGTCTTAACATATCCAATAAAACTTCATTATTTTCTCTACTCTTCACTGCTAATCTTATAAAAGAATTATCTAGTCCTCTATAATTACCACATTTTCTTATAAGTATTCCACTATTTAATGCAAATTCAAACAGCTCCTGCTCTACTACATTATTTAATTTGCACAAAAGAAAATTGCTATTACTTTCAAACACCCTGTTAAATAAACTAATTTTTCTTAATTCATTTATTAAAAACTCTCTTTCAACCATATTTACATTTAAGGACTTTTCGATATACTCTCTATCCTCTAATAAATATTTTAATGATACAGCAGCAAATGTATTTATATTCCAAGGCAATTGTTTTTCTCTTAGTTTATTTAATATTTCTTTATCAGAGCTTATTGCCCATCCCAATCTTATTCCTGGTAGTGCAAAATACTTTGTAATTGCTCTAATAAGAATTAAAGATTTATAATTAATTACTTCATCTATAAAGCTATAAGCTTTATCTCCTGAAAACTCAACAAAAGCCTCATCAACAATTATTTTTTTCTCATTCACTTCGCAATAATTCAAGATTTTCTTAAATCTATCTTTATCTATGTTACACCCATTTGGATTATTAGGATTGCCTATTATTATTCCATCACATGATTTTAACTTATCTAAAATATCTTCATAGCTATAAGTCATATCATTATTTAAATAGCTATATTTAATTTCTAATCCATATTTTTTAGCACTAATTTCATATTCAGAAAATGAAGGTGCGATAATGCATATACTCCTTAATGTTGATATTGCTAAGTCTAACACCTCTGCAGCACCATTTCCTAAGATTATATTATCGTTATCTATAGAAATTTTATGATATTTAATAATAGCTTCCTTAGTAGTTCTATATTGTATATCTGGATAATGATTTATTAAGTTTGTTGCTTCTTTTATTCCTTCATAAAAACTATTAGGTACACCTAAAAGATTTATATTTGAACTATAATCTATAAGTTCTTTCCCTTTTAATAAACCTTCTGTATATATATCTCCACCATGACTAGTTAATGTTTTATTCATAAATTAATTACTCCTAATGTAAAAATACTAAAGAGAAAAAATAATATTTCACTTACTATCATAAGCTTATTACATTCTTTTATATGCATTCTATTTATAGGCTTTATATTATCACCTATAGTAGGCTTTTCTATTACTTCTCCAAAGTAAATATTGGTTCCACCTAATCTTATATCCATTGCTCCAGCAGCTGCTCCTTCAGGATAAGCACAATTGGGGCTTTTATGATTTTTTCTATCTCTTATCATAACTCTAACCGCCCTAATAATGTTCCCCCCAACTATTGGAGAGGAAATACACATAGCTATTCCTGTAATCCTTGCTGGTATAAAGTTAGCTATATCATCTAACTTTGCTGGAAAATATCCAATATATTTATACTTTTCTGTTAAATATCCAAGCATAGAATCCATAGTATTTATAGCTTTATACATCATTGCTAAAGGTGCTCCTCCTATAATTCCATAAAAGAGTGGTGCTATTACACCATCTGATGCATTTTCAGCTACAGTCTCCACAGCAGCTCTTACTATTTCACTTTCTTCTAAAGTCGTTGTATCTCTTCCAACTATATATGAAAGCATAAGTCTAGCTTTATTTATATCTTCGTCCTCTAGCGCTTTATATACCTTCTCACTTTCTACCTTTAAACATTTAGCAGCTACTGTTGTATAAAGTAAAAAGCTATTTACTAATATATAAAGTATTTTATTGAAGCTAAATATACTTACTATAACAAACGTAGTTATATAGGTAGTTAAAATAAGTATTAGAAAAATAAATCCACCATATTTTTTTAGTTCTTTGTCATTCTTAGATTTTTTTCTAAAGTATTTTTCTAAAGTTGAGATAAATTTCCCCATATATATTACTGGGTGTGGAAATCCATATGGATCTCCAATTATAAAGTCAACTACAATTGCTATTCCAATAGATATTAAGTTTAATAGTAAAAATTCAATCATCTTTTAATCCCCATAATCTCATAGATACTATCTATATCTAAACTTTCTCTAACAATAGAAGCTAGTTCATCTATTTCTTTTTCTCTTATTGCTTCATATTTTGATGACTTCTTTTCAATTAATCCTTTTTCTCTTCTAATAGAGTTTAAAATAGTTTCCCTAAAAGAACTGCTATCTAATACTCCATGAAGATATGTTGCCATTATCTTTTTATCTTCACTTATATATCCATCATTAATACTAGCTTCTTCTCCATTAGAACTAGTTAAGTTTACGAAATAATTATATTCACATTTGGCTATTGTTTCTCCCATGTGAATTTCATATCCATATACTTTGTCACCTAAAGAAGTTACACCTTCTGATCTAGTCATAATTTTTTCTGTCGTTAACTTTGTAATACATGGAATTATACCAATTCCTTTTACGCTTAAATTATCACTTTCAACTTTATTAGGATCTAGTATCTCTTCTCCTAACATTTGATATCCACCACAAATCCCTAGGATTCTCCCACTTTTACTATATTTCAATAACTTCTCTTCTAAACCTGAATTTCTTAAGTAAATCAAATCATCTATAGTATTTTTGCTACCTGGCAAAATTACCATATCCGGATTTCCAAAATCATGGGCTTTAGAAATAAATCTAATACTAACATCATCTTCTACCTTTAAAGCATCAATATCAGTGAAATTTGATATGTGTGGTAAATGAATAACAGCTATATCTATATCTCTTTTCTTTTCGTTTTTCATAGATGAAGCCATAAATCCATCTTCATCTTCTAAGTTCAAAGTAAAATGTGGTACAACACCTAGTGTAGGCTTATGGATAATATCAGTTAGCATATCAATTCCAGGTGTTAGAAGATCAATATCTCCTCTAAATTTGTTTATTATTACACCTTTAACTCTTTCCTTCTCCGAATCACTAAGTAAAAGTAAAGTTCCTGCTAAAGATGCGAATACTCCACCTTTATCAATATCTCCAACAATTATTACTGGAGCATCAACTAGTTCTGCCATTCCCATATTAACTATATCATTTTCTCTTAAGTTAATTTCAGCTGGACTACCTGCACCTTCCATGACAACAATATCAAATTTTTCTTCAATTTTTTCAAAGTCATTTTTAAGCATAACTTTAAATTCATCTTTTAAATTGTGATAGCCTTTTGCATCAGTATTTAAATATACTTTACCATTTACTATTACTTGACACTTCCTATCACTGGTTGGTTTTAAAAGAATCGGATTCATATAAGCTTCGGGTTCTATTCCTGATGCATAGGCCTGTAACACTTGAGCTCTTCCCATTTCTTTACCATCTAAAGTAATATAGGAATTTAAAGACATATTTTGAGATTTATAAGGACATACTTTATACCCATCTTGAGTAAATATCCTACATAAAGCTGCAACTAATATACTTTTCCCTACTGATGATCCAGTACCTTGTATCATTATCTTTGCCAATTTTATCCCTCCTTTAAGTAACGCTCTTAATTATTAGTTTAGCAAGTGAACTATCTACTACGAGCGTATATAAGTAGCAGTTTCCTTTTAATTAGAAATTCTCTAGAAAAAAAAGTAGTACACGGTTAGTGTACTACTATAGTTAAGTGTATATTTACTTCATATACAACCTCTATTCATCGCATAAAAATGCCAATATTTTTTATTAGCATAATAAGAAACGAATCTTCTCCCTAGTAGTCTCTCCCTCCGAAAGCTCTTAGAATCCATCTAGGCAGGTTTCCTGACTTATGAATCATCCTCACTTTCACCTTCCCCTAAATCTTAGAGTGGCATGTTTGAAAGTTTGTCCTCAATTACAGTAGCGGGGGCTGTTGTAGCTTTTACTACATTCCCTTTTACCCTTCTTTTACGAAGGCACCTAAATTTCTATATAATTTTCCTCACTCATTATATTGTAGATATTACAAATTAGCAATACTTTTATTTAAAATTAAAATTTACCACTTAAAGCAATTAATAAGATTAACATTACCAATTCATTATTTGCACCTAAAGAATCTCCTGTTATTCCATTTATTTTAATATCACAATATTTATTAAATAAGATAGTTGTAATAATTGATATAACAAGTATCATAAATAATCTTTTTAAATCTAACACAAAAATAGCTATTAATATAAATAATAAATAATTAATTATTACTTCATTAAAGGTCACAGTATTTATAAATAAATTCCCACTTCCAGTTTTTTTAGCAGCCTTTCCTATATAACTTATCAATACTATACTTACTCTACTAATCATAGGTAACAGTATTATTATATAACTTGTTGTATTATTCAATACAGTAGTATACCCTATAAATTTAATTAATAAATTTATTATTATTCCAATACAAGCAAAAGTACCAATTCTACTATCTTTCATTATCTCAATAATCTTGTCTTTTCCTTTAGTTGCAAAGAATCCATCACAAGTATCACCGAATCCATCTATATGAAACCCACCAGTAATAAGTATATCTATAATTATTATAAATATTACTGCTATATCTAAACTAAAGAACTTTATTAAAAATGAATATACTACAAATTGAATTACTCCTATAACTAATCCAACAATAGCAAAAAAATTTGCCCCTCTTTTAAAGTCTGTATTTTCACAAGGTAAAGACTTATTTATAGGAATTCTAGTTAACACTTGAAGCATAAGTAAAAAATTCTCAAAATATCTTTTCATATTACTTTAACCTCATTGGCAAACCACATGCTACTAAATATACTTCATCACTTTCTTTAGCTAGCATCTGATTAACCCTTCCTAAAATATCTGTAAAAATTCTACCTAATTTATACTCTGATACTAGTGAAAAGCCTACTTCATTAGTAATTATTACAACATTTTTATCTTTACTTTTTATCTGCTCTAAGAACTTTAATATTTCATCAATTATTTCTTTTTCTAAAATATTAATTTCATCTTTGCTTAAGTTGTCTACATCCATATATTTATCAAAAATTAAATTTGTTATCATAGTTCCAATACATTCTAACATTATATACTTCTCTTTTATTTCACATACCCTACTATAAAGGTCCTTATACCCCTCGATAGTACTCCATAGTTTGTTTCTACTCTCTTTGTGTCTTTTAACTCTCTCCTTCATCTCTTCATCATAAATAATTGAAGTTGCTATATAAGCTACATCATTTTTATCTTTTAAAAGACTTTCCCCATAGGAACTTTTACCACTTCTAGTTCCCCCTGTTACTAAAATTATTTTGCTCATTTCTTCTCCTTTCATATGTGAGTTATAGAATCTATATACCAATTTCCATATTCATATTTAATGATTGATAGATCTCCATTTTTTGATGAAAACTTCCAAAAATGCTCTAAACTTTTAAGTATGTAACAATAAGAATTTCTTATAAATCCTCCATGAGTTATTAAAAGGACATTCTCAGCTTTTTCATTTTGAATCATCTTAAAAAACTCCTCAGTTCGCAAATAACTTTCAACTGCACTTTCTCCTAAAGGAATTTTATAATTTTTCCAATCCTCTTCCCAAGCTTTAACTTCGCCACTATACTCTTTACATATCTCTTCATATGTTTTATTTTCAAATATTCCAAAATTCCTTTCATCTAATCTTGGATCTACTTTACATTTAAAATCTTTTCCTAATATTATCCTTGCAGTTTCATTACATCTTTTTTTTGAGCTAATATAAACTGAATCAAAGTTAATATCTTTAAGTTTTTCTTTTAAAATCTTAGCCTCTTCTATTCCACTAGATGCTAATTCACTATCATAAGCTCCATAATACCTTTTCTCTTCATTACTTTTCGTAGTACCATGTCTAACTAAATAAATATTCATTTTTCTCCTTTTAATACCTATATTAGAAATTTTACTTTAATTTTATATTAACACCTCTATTAAATCAATTAAGATATTCATGTATTATTTTCTTCAAATTACCAATAATACTTCTATTAGAACTTTTTAATATGTTAAAATAAGTTAATTACTAATTTTATAAATGAGAGGTGTGTTATGAAAATTCTAAATAGACTCCTAATAATATTATTGATTTTTTCACTAGTTTCTTGTGGTGACAAAGCAACAAGCACAAGGCCTGCTGAAACTTCTGATACGTTATTAGGTCAAACTAGTGATTGGAGTAACTTCCAATACAAAATAGATACTGATGGCCACGTTGAAAAAATAATGAAAGATTTATGTTCCGATACTTATTTAGGAAGGGTTGTAGGAACAAAAGAAAATGAAAAAACTCAAGAATATATAAAAGATTACTTTAAGAATTTAAATATATCGCCTTTTGACGATAATTATTATATTTCAAATAAGGACGGAATAATTTCTTTAAATGAAAGTACTAACAATGTTGCTGCAGTTATTAAAGGTACTGATAGCTCCAAGGCAGTATATATCACTGCTCATCTTGACCATGTTAATGATGTTGATAATAACCCTTTAAGTGGTGCTATAGATAATGCATCAGGAATAG
The DNA here is from genome assembly GCF_014287825.1 of Clostridium hominis. Taxonomy (NCBI): domain Bacteria; kingdom Bacillati; phylum Bacillota; class Clostridia; order Eubacteriales; family Clostridiaceae; genus Clostridium; species Clostridium hominis. The sequence continues at coordinate 56,107 of NZ_JACOOO010000001.1, read as the reverse complement.
CAGTCCTTCTCGAAACTGCTCATAAAGTAAAAGAACTTACAGATAAAAGCCCCTTAGACATGGATGTAGTCTTCGTAGCATTTAATGCAGAAGAATTAGGACTTTTAGGTAGTCAAAATTTCTTTAATAAGTACTATAACAATTACTCTGAAAGTTATAATATAAATATTGACTGTGTAGCTCAAAAAAATTGTAATACCTTATCTATGGGCAACGATGATCCTAATTCAGAAAATCTATATAATGCTATGAAAGAAACATTCGATAAAGAAAATGTTATCTATGACAATTCTTTATACGCCACAAAAAATGGTGTACGTTATGGAACCAGTGATCACATAGTTATACGTAAATACGGAGCACCATCCCTAGTTCTAGGCGATTCTACAATAATGGATGTTGTTCATACTAATAAAGATAACTTAGATAATATAGACTATAGTGATTTAGAAAAACTAAGTGATACCTTAACTAAGTTTTTAATAACTAATAACGGAAATACCTTTAATAAATAAGTTGTTCGCGAAGCTCACAAGAGAAATGTTAGCTACATATTTCTCTTGCCAAAGGCAACATCTCTCTTTGTGAGTGTAGCGAACAGCATCATTCAACTTCTATCTTTATCTTCATAAGAATAGCAAATCCTATAAGCAACATTATACCTGATGCTACAAAAGGAAGTTTTGCTCCAAAGTCAAAAATTGCTCCTGCAAATAATGATCCAATTACCATTCCAACAGCTTTAGCAGAATTTTGTAATCCCATTAAAGTTCCATAATTCTCTTTTGCTAATGTTGAAACTATATTTTGCTGTATTGGTACATAAATACTTGCAACTGCTACAAATAATATAACTGAACCAAAAAACACCACCAAGTTTTTTGATAACCCTACTAGCATCATACTTAACGATAAAATTAATGTTATATATTTAAAGCTAACTTCTTTAGTAAACCTCTTTCCTATAATAGGCGTTAATAAGATATTTGCTAAAAATCCTATAACTCCAGCTATTGATAGGAATACTCCATTAAATGTCGGTGGTAAATTTAATATTGATTCTATGTAGTAATTTATAGAGGAATTATAACTTGTAGATGAAAAAAAGAATATCATAATCAAAATCATAACAACTATTAAGTTTTTATTTAATAGATCTCCATATTTACTAAATGAAAATATATTTAACTTAATATGTACTTTTTCTTTCTTCTTCTCTACTGTTTCTCCTAATACAAGATATAGAGCTAAGCTTAATATTGTTGCCAAAATAAATTGCCATAAGAAAGTTACTTTATAATTTGTATTACCTAATACCCCACCTAAAAGTGCTCCCAATGCTCCTCCTATAGTAGTTGCACCTGCATAATACGACATAATCTTTAATCTGTTTTCCTTAGTAGTTATATCTGTCAAATAAGCCAGTGATACTGTTAAGTAGCTTGTAACAAATGCTCCCCCAAGTATTCTAAATATCACTATAAGAAACGGATTAGTTACAAATCCAAATCCTAATTGACTTGCTCCATATCCAAACAACCCTAAAACAAGAAACTTTATCCTTCCTTTAGTATCTGAAAGACCTCCCCAAATTGGAGAAAAGAAAAAGTTTCCCAAAGACATAGATGCAAAAAATATACCAAACATAATGCTTGGAAGTCCTAATGTTCTTATAAGTACTGGAGTTACAGGATGTGCCATGTTTAAAACTAGTTGAATTAATAACGCTAATATCAATAAACTAGTAACTGATTTTTTCTTCATTTTTATCTCCTTGTAAAGTTTTTATATTTATTAATATAAATGTAGACAAATATTTTTGCAATGTTTAAATTTCCTTTTAGTTATAATCTTAAAAACTACAAATTATAACCGTTTACATCTTTAAATCTTATCTTTCATCTATATTCTTTTAAAATTGGTAGCATTTTTTTCATTATTTAATACTATATATAAATATAGATTAAATAAAGGAGTGATTAATTATGAATTGCTACGATTTAACACTAGAATATATTAGAGTTTTAGATGATTTACAAAGAACTATTGATAAAAAAAGTAAAGCTCCTGCTATAGATCAAGATTGGCTAGAAACTGATATAAATAAACTTGAGATAAAACTTTTCGAAATTATTGATATATTAAAAAAGAAAAAAATATAACTTTTTTTAAGCACAACATAATAAAATTCTATCAATATTGATAAAATATAAAACATGAGCAAAAGTTACTTGTCCATGTTTTATATTTCTAGAAATACTATTAGCTATAAAATCAATACAAATATAGCTGTAACTATTAAATTGCTTAAAATATTAACCATATCATTATTAATAAATCTATACCCTGATATCAAACGATTCTTTCTATCACCATTAACTTTCTTCTCTGTAACATCCCCTGATGATTCGTCAATATAATGCCCTTGAATCGTTACCCCTAATACAGAATCAACTATTGATCCCAAAAAACCCAATAATATTATCAATAATAATATTTTTATGATATTTTTATCATACCCCAAAGTAATAATATAGCTAATAGTATATGATAATCCTATTACTGTAGATCCTAAAAGTGCAGATAATGTCCCTAATAAACTTACTCCTCCAGAAACACCTTTCTCTATTCTTTTTCCTGTTATTATAGATATTGTCTTTCCTTTTGACAATACCCCCAATTCACTAGCCCATGTATCTGAATTAGATGCTGCAAAAGATACTGCAGAAGCTATAAGAAACTTTGGATCCTTAGTTATTTGAAATAATAACACACATATCAAAGCTATTCCGCCATTTGCAATAACTTGTATAAAATCTCTTTCATCACCTTTTTCGTGTATCTTGTCTAAATTTCTTTTCTTGATTTTACCTATTTTTGAAATAATAGATGAAGAAATAAAAAATACTAACATAAGCATAAATGGAATGATTCCACCAAGAACAAATATTAAACTTCCTAATAGTATAGCTGTTATCATTCCACTCCTATTTAACGATTTCTTATTATATGCAATAATTGCAATTATTACAGATATTATTATTCCAATAATTATTTTCATCTTATATCACCTCATAAAAATAGAGACTAAGTAATAAATTAATGAAACACCTATTGGTACAGTTAAATTATCTAATCCATGTGGTGTAAATAACTCAAGCAATGTAGCTACAATTGATAAACCTAATGAATATAAAATAACCCCTACTATCGCTATATCAGTGCAAATACCTAATACTAAAGTTATTACAGTGAAAGTAACTACTAGCATAGTAAACGTTCCTTCTTTAGATTTCAAATTCTCACCTATAAGAGTATATTTAGTGCCTTTAAAAGTTCCTACTACAGCTGCAAGACCATCCCCATACCCCATAGTAAGTATACCTAAAGCACCAATATATCCATTGTTTCCTTCTCCAACAGTAAATAAAGCTAATATTAATAGTGAAATAGCGTAATATACAGTTCCTAAATCTTTTTTTCCTCCATCCCTTTCCATTGCTTCAATTACTTGATATTTATAAGAGATATAATTAATAACTACAAATAAAGCTGGTACTATAGCCGCATAATATCTATTATCAAAAAATATCATAGCTATTATCCACCAATTGCATACCCCTATATGTATAAACTTTCTACTTACCTCACCAGATATTATTTTCTTCTTAGTTAATATTGTCGATATCCCTATAATACAAAATACAAATAAAAGAGATATTATAATTCCTAATAAATTGTTGTCCATTTTTCTCTCCTTAACCTACTTTTCCATTTTTCATTATACATTATAAATATATCTAATTATATAAAAATATTATTAATCTTTATTATATAATTCTTAATAATGTAATAGGACTGTAACATTTATGCTACAGTCCTTTATAATTATTTAGCTTCTTTTATTTTATCCTTCTTTTTATATACTACTATCGCTCCAGTAGTTATCATTAGTAATCCAAATATCAAGAAGTACGTAGAATCAACTCCACCTGTTTGTGGAAGATCTCCTTTACCTTCTTCATTTTCTTGGTTGTTGTTCCCATTATTATTTCCATTCCCTGAATTATTTCCATCACTTGGTTTTTCAGGGTCAACAGGAATTTCTGGTTTTTCATCTTCTTTTTCTAATTCAGCAATCTTAGCTTCTGCTTCTATTAATTTGTCTAATACTTCTTTTGGTACAAGTTCCTTTTGAGCTTCTGTTAACTCATCATATGCTTTTCTTGCTGCTTTTATCATATCAAGATTTTCCAAAGTAATTTGTGATAATTTTGGAATACCATTAATTACTTCTATAACTGCATCTGCTTTTTCTTGATTTTCGATTTCTTCAGCAGCTCCTACTAAAATTCTATCTTCAAGTTTATAATCAACTTTTTTAAGTTCTTTAATATAATCAGCTAATGCTTCATCCAAAGCTGAAAATTCGTTTTCTGTCTTAATTGAACTGAAATGAGGATATCCATCTCCACCTGCTGAAATAAAATCATTAGTAGCAACTAGATACTCTTTTTCAAGTTTTATTTTTTCACCGTTAAGTGTAATATTAACAACTCTACTTCCTACTGGTTGTGTAGGGTCGTAAACATATTTTATTCCTCCAACATGAGGGAACTGTCCAGCAACATTTGGAGCATCTTTAACACCATGCTCAATAACATCTTTAATTTGTTTTCCTGTTAGATACTTAGTTACTATAAAGTTACCAAAAGGAAGAACACCTATTACTTCACCTTTTGTTATTTCCCCAACATCTATACTTGCTCTAATTCCACCACCATTTGTTATTGCAACTTCTGCTCCTGTAGTATTTAACATTGCATCTGTTAATAAATTACCTAAATTAGTCTCACCAGCTCTTACATGTTCTCTTGTTCCATCAAGTTCTGTAATATTTGTTCCTATAACTTCTGATAAAATAACTTTTTGCTCTTCATCAATCTCTTTTATCTTAGCTGTCACAGCTGGATCTGCTGTAACCTCTAACACTTCTTTCTTATTTATAAGTGTAGCTTTCTTTTCAACTAACTTTTTAGTATCTGCATTTACAGTTAAAGTTAACTTTCCTAAATTTGCTTCATACTCTCCAGTACTTACTATTAAAGTATCATTTGCCGCCTCAAATCCATTTTCAAATTTGCTATGGCTATGTCCATCTATTATTACATCAATTCCCTCAACTGCTTTAGCAATATCCTCTGAAGTTATTTCTGTAGATTCGTCAGTACCAATATGAGCTACTGCTATAACGATTTCTGCTCCTGCATCCTTTAAAGCCTTAACTTGAGTTTTAGCAATTTTAATTGGATCTGCAAATTCTAAACCTTTAACATTATTAGGATTAGTCTTATAAGTTGTTTCTGGACTTGTTAAACCAAAGAATCCAACTTTAACGCCATCTATTTCTTTAATATTATTTGCTTCTAATATAGATTTGCCAGCCTTTAATACATTAGCAGAGATAATATCAAATCCATTATCAGCTTTAGCTTTATCTGCAAGTTCTAATAATCTTTCATATCCGTAATTAAAATCATGATTACCTGGAACCATTAAATCATATCCAGCCATCTTCATTAAGTCAACTATATCTGCTCCTTTATTCATAGTTGCAAAAGGAAGACCATGTAATGTATCTCCTGCATCTATCAACAAAGAATTCTCTACAGATTTTTTAATAGCTGATATTGTGTCTATCCCTATAACACTATTATCTGCCTTTACTCTACCATGAGAGTCATTTGTATGGAAAATAGTTATATCTGTATTTTCTTTTTCATCTTCTGATATAACCACTTCAGCAGAATCTCTTACTCTTATTCTTGCACCTTCAGTATCAGTTGAAGTAAGACCTATAGCTGTTACTATATCACCAACTTTAATATTTGGATTAAACTTACCAGTTTCTAATGATCCATCAGATGCTCCTATATATCCATTTAGAAATACTCTAACATCTCCACTACCATCATTTAGAATCATATAGCCACTATTATTTTTTCCAATAGATTTAACCTCACCGGTTACGGATACTAATGAGCCTTTATTTTCTTCTGAATTAGCCTCATTTGTGCTCATCACTTTTGGAATAATTTCAGTTATACTATCATCTACTACTTTTATATTAGTTAAGTTTAATTGTTTTTCGCCTTCATATGCACTTACTATACCAGTTATTCTAACCTTTTGTCCCACTTTTAAATCTATATTAGCTACAGGGAAAATATTTATTCCTGCTGTTTCATCTTGAACGTAGATTGTATCAAAGAAAGCATTTCCTTCTTGAGTTCCTGCTGTAACATAAGCTTCAATAGTAAATACTTCTCCCATTTCAGCTGTACGAACATCTTTTATAGGCGTTACTTTTACGTCCTTCTTAATATCTTCTAATATATTTTTAACAATATTGTAATTTGAATACTGCAAATCACCATAGTTATCTAATGATGCTTGCACTTCAAAATCGGACATAAATACAGTTCCACCAACAAATATATTTCCACCACCAGAAAGTTTCTCAGTAGCTAATGCAACTACTTCACCTTTTGGTATAGATACACCTGTTGTATTTTTATTAGAGTCAAATGAATAAGTAGTATCAAAGCCTTTTACTAACCAAGTTGCTTTTCCTTCTTTAACTGCCTTTTCATCTAATTGAACTGAACATCCACTATAGAAACTATATTCTTGCTCAGATACTACGCCATTTAAGAATTCTGAATCCATATTAATATTTTTAAATTTTAACCTAAAGTCTTGACCCGCATTATTATCTTTGTCAACAACTTCATCATTATTTATTCTTGTAGTTACACCTATTGCCTCTAACAACTTATTTAATTGAGTTGAAGATGCATATTCACCAGTTCCATCTTGATAGTCAGCTAATCCACAAACTATTATATCTCCACCATTTTCAGCATATCTCTTAACTGTTTGAATGAATTCATCACTAAATATTTGTGGTGAATAATTTACTCCATTTACACTTCCTGTCTTCTTAGCTGGTGCTGAAATTATTAAAAGTTGTGCATCCTTTAATAATTCATCTGTAATTTTATTTTTCTCAATATTTACAGCAACATTTTCAGAATTAGCTATAGCTGTAAAGTTACCCATGTTATTTGCATAGTATCCTGCTACATAATCATTAAAATGCGTTGCATCTATAACTACCTTACTTATTACAGATGGATCTACCACTGTTAACTTCAATACATCAGTGTATAGTTTTTCAACACCACTTAAAGTTGCTTTTACTTTTACATTTATATTAAAATTACCAGCTGCTTCTGGCGTATATTTAAATGAATAGGTTGATGTGCTTAATGAATTAACAACTATTTTATCAGTTGAATTATTAATAACTTTTCCATCAATTGAATATTCTATGCTTTCAATAACTAGATCATTCTTTTCATTATTATATAATGATGTTTCAATTTCTAATTCTTCACCCTTTATTGGCATAGTTGTACTAGCCTCTGTTTTGGAAATACCAGACTTCTCTACTGATCCTATCCAAACTGGAGCAGTTACTGCTATATCCTTGTCCTCTTGATCTACCCTTATATAATAATATGAATAATCAGCTGGTAATGTAAACTCAACAACTTCTTCATTTGAGTTAATTACCTTACTATCTAATACATATCCCCCATTTACTACAACTGAAACTTTGCCTACATTTTCATTATCTTCATCTTTAATATTAACTTTTATATTTACCGACTCTGGTTTATCACTTAATATTGATCCCATAACTTCATTATTTAATGTATATATTATGCTTAAATTCTCATCTTCAGTTGAATAAGTTCTCATATTTCTTAGAGCATCATAAAGATTTTCTTCATTCAATGAATCTGTTAAAATTACTGTTCTTGCTGTATTTGCATTTCCCCACTTACCTTTATGATTATCTTGGTTATTAGCTGGAGCTACATGCCATCCTTTATCAAGCGCTCTAGTATAATATTCGTAAGATGGGAAATATCCACTTCCACGAACTCCTCCTTCTCCATTACCAACCTCAATTAGCGTAATTAGGCTATCTATCTGCTCATCATATAATGAGAAATCATTAAAATCACCAAATGTCTTTCCTGGATGATTCCACTGAGATACTGACTCAGGATATTGCTTTAATATCCCATAATAGTTCTCTAGTGCATTAGCATCTTTATTTGTTAACCCTGTCTTATTACGACTCTCAAATCCTGGTGTATTAAATGTATTTATATGCCCTGTTCCATTTGACCATGTCATTTCATATCCATAAACGCCTAGGAAGCTTTCATCTGTATACTTCTTAGCCACGTTATGAGCATTAACCCATTCACTACTCTTTGATCCATCAGCCATAGATGAACTAGTATCATTATCTAGTGAGTTTGAGTGGTCTGTAACTGCTAAGAAGTCAACTCCAGATTCTTCTTTTGCATATTTATATGCATCTTCTATAGAGCCACTTCCATCAGAAATATTAGTATGTGAATGCAGTTGTCCAAAGTATGGAGTCAATCCATCCACATTTACTTTTTCCTTAACTTCAAACTCTACTTCTAAAATAGTTGTATTTCCTAAAATATCAGCTAATTCTACATAAAGCTTATGCTTCCCTATTGCCAATTCCTCTTTAGGAGTATATATTAAATTTTTATCTGTAACATCAACTGTTGAAGTTACATCTATATCATCTATTTTTAAATTTAAGCTATCTTTATTTATTTCAGATTCATCTTTAAAGCTAATTTCTATTTTAGGAATCTTATTTGTCGTTGTTAAATTAGCTGGTGATACTACCGTAAACTCTGGTCCAACCTTATCTTCTTCTGGAAGAAGATTAGACTTAACAATGTCGTTGGCCTGATTAACTCTAATTTGATATGTGTTGAACTGTGAACATATTCCAATAACATCTACTTTATCTCCAGCCATTATATCAGTTAATATTGGACTTTTATAGATATTAGCCACATTGTTCTCGCTATCAGTAATGCTAGTATTCCCTAAAGTATTTACTTCCCCAATAGTCACATTAGAAATTTTAACTCTTTGTGATTCGTAGTTTTCTCCACCGTTATTACTCATTATGTCTGTAATTGTAACTTCCTTTGGTTCAGGAAGTATATTATTTGAAGAATTTTTAATTAAACTTGTATATTGTATTTGAATAAGGCCATTATAATCTGAAGTCGCTCCTTCTACTATAACCTCATCACCTATTTCTAAATTATCTGCCCCCCTAAGCGCAATACCTGCAGTTTCATCTTGAATTGCATAATTATATGAACTACCAGATAACTCCTTAAATGTTATTATCCCCTTAACTTTAACAGATTTCTCTATAACTCCTCTGGCATCACTTATAGATATTATGTCATCATCTGGATTTGGTTCAGGGTCAGGATTTTCACCTTGACCATATGATGAATTTCTAGGCGTTGGTGCTCCAGCATAAAAATCTACACTATTATTATTCGTATCCCATCCATTTGTTACACCATTTGAAGTTCCATCATTATCTTTTCTTTGAACACTCTCAGTATTTGACATAGCTATAGTTGGAGCTATTTCACTTTCATTTGCAGCTGGACCTACTCCAACAAGATCAACGACATCACCGTTATTATTCACTAATTTTACTTTACATTCTTTTGCTCCCATAGCTATATTGCCATTTGTATCAGGTTGCGGTAACTCTTGGCTTCCTCCGTCGCCAGCTGCTTGCTGTATAAGATAATATCCGCCTGCCTTTATAGTCCCACTTAAAGCTGTCTCATTATTAAACATACCAGTTTTTGCTGCATACTGAACCTTCCAACCTTCTAAATTAATATCACTTTCAGTTGGGTTATAAAGTTCAATAAAATCATTTTTAAGCGTAGCCCCTGAGTTACCTCCTCCTCCATAAACTTCACTTATTACAACATATGTGGTTTCTTCTGCACTTACTGTCTTAGTAGGTACAGTAACAAATCCAATTAACATTGTAAAAACAATAAATAGGTTTAAAATTTTACTTTTGGTTAGTTTGTACATTTTACCCCTCCTTAACTTTCCTCACTTTAATTATATACTATTTATTGTTAAATATGTTAAGTAATGGTTATAATATCGTTACTTTCTTATTTGTTTTTTATACAAAACATATTATTTTATTTACTTTTATAAATAATAAAGGTTATAACAATATATATTATGTTATAACCTTTATTTGAACATATTTTAACTTTTAACAACTTTATAATTCTTATGTTTATTTCTAATTTCACTTTTGTATAAGTAGGATGCTATTAATGCTGTAATTGGCACAGTAAGTACTATCCCTATACTTCCCGCTACACCTTGAATTATTTCTGTTCCTACAATATCAATATTAAAAAGCTGATCAGCTGTCATACTTGACGTAAATATCATTAACAATGTAGTTAGAGAACCTCCCGCAAAGGCTAATATAAGTGTGTTAGCCATAGTCCCTATTACATCTCTTCCTATATTCATACCACTAATAAACAACTCTTTTGAAGATCTATTTGGATTAATTTGATAAATTTCAAAAACAGATGATGATATAGACATAGCTACATCCATAACTGCTCCTAATGATGCAACCAAAATTCCAGCAAACATAATTCCAGTAACTTTTAATCCTGTACCTTCGGCTATATACATTATACTTTCCGCATCTTCCATAGTAATGCCTGACAAATGGGCTAGTTTCCCGAATACAAGTGCAATTGTTCCTGAAATTATTACCCCTAATATGGTTCCTAAAATTGCAACAATCGTTTTTTTACTTTTACCTGAAATTAATATCATTGTAATTACTACACTTAAAATAGCTATAATTATAGCTGAAAATATTGGACTAACCCCCCTTAACATTAGGGGAATCATTAAATATATAATTGATACTATCGTAAATATTAACGACACTATAGCCTTTAATCCGCGTATTCCTCCAATGATAATTATTACAGCTAAAAATATGCTTATAATTCCTATAAGTGCACCACTTCTATCATAAGAATAAATAGATAAATCAGATATTTCTCCATCTTTTCTATAAATTCCTACTATTACTTTGGTCCCTTCATTTACTTTGTAATTATATAACCTACTGATTCTATTTACTATCTCATACTCATTTCCTTTTAAGTCGCCACTACTAATCTCTAAACTTATTGTTTGAGCTCCTATTTGAACATTATTTAGGTATTGATCCTTTTCTAAGGATTCATTAATTATTGACGTGACAGTAGCCTTGCAATACTCTACATTTTTACTTAATTTATCAGCAATAAAACCACCACTATAAATATTTTTTGAACATAAAAATATCGCTATACTAAATAAAATTGTAATAATTATCATAATTGCATCAGATTTAAACTTATTCATTTTACCCCCTAAGTAAAAATAATTAATTTATTAATATAACATAATATACTCATACTTATATTGTACTATATTTAGATTTACTTAGGAATATTTTACACCTTGCTTACTACTAAAAAAGATGATAATAAAGCATTATCCTTATCACCCTATTTTAATATCATGTTTTTCTTATTAAGTTAACTCATTTCTTTTTTTCTAATAATAACTATAGCTCCACCTAAAACTTATAAAACACCAATACCAACTATATATAGTTCTTCACATTTCTTTTGTCTATTCTGAACTATCTCTACTAATTAATATTTTACAAATTCTTATATAGGATTTATCTCTACAAAAACAAAAAGACTTCATTATCTTTATATGAAGTCTTTTCTTATTATCATTAACTATTCTTTTCCTAAGTTAATCCCTAGCATACCTGATAGAGTTCCAACAAGAACACATAAAGAGAATTTAATTAAATCATATACTCCTAACGTTGGTTCAGCACCGAATAAAACTCCTGTTGCGTATAATGCTATGTAAAATAATACACCTACTGCTAATCCGACTAACCAACCTTTCTCTCCATGTAACTTAGCTGCAACTATTGTTCCAAAAATTAAGCCTAATGAAGTAATAACTACAAATACCCCACTAAAAACCGCTGGACTAAATTCTATAAAAGAAATCATTAATGAAAAAATAGCTGTAAGTAATACTGTCACCGCAAAAGCACCAACTACACCTTTTAGTACATTGTTAAAATAGCTTTTTAATTCCATAAAAAACACCCCCTTAGTATCATTTTTATGACACTTAAGAGGGTATTATTCTACTATTCTTCGTTCTTATTTATTTTTTGAGAAACTGAAGTTTTAAGCATTTTAAATCTAGTTCTATCTGGACCTGATTGTACTACCATATACTCATCTTCAAGAGTTATAATCTTTCCAACAACTCCACCCCTAGTTATTATTTCATCATTAACTTTTAATTCAGATAACATAGCATTATATTTTTTAGTTCTTTTCTTCTCTGGTAATATTAGTAATAAGTACATAAGACCGAACATTATTACTAATGGTAAGAAAGTAGCTAACATTCCACCTACATTGCCCATTATATTCATTCCCTTCTCTATATTAATTTTAAAAATAGTCCTAATGAAAACTATACTATTTACATAATAGTATGTCAATTATTCTACAAATATTAAATAAATTTAATATTTTATTTACATCTTATTTCTTTATGTTCCACTCTCTTAGCTTTTGCTCTTTGAATTCTTTGTAATTTCCAGCATCTATAGCTGCTCTTATATCTTCCATTAATTTATTATAGAAATATAAGTTATGAAGTACACAAAGTCTCATAGCTAACATTTCTTTAGCTTTAAATAAATGTCTTATATAGGCTCTTGTATAATTCTTGCAAGCAGGACATTGGCATCCTTCATCAATTGGTCTATTATCTAATTCAAATTTAGCATTAAATAGATTTATCTTTCCTTCTCCTGTAAATACGTGTCCATGTCTTCCATTTCTAGCTGGAAGCACGCAGTCAAAAAAGTCAACTCCTCTATCTACAGCTTCAATTATATTTTCCGGAGTACCAACACCCATTAAATATATAGGTTTATCTTCTGGAAGGTGTGGAACTACTGCTTCAATTACTCTATACATTTCTTCATGAGTTTCTCCAACAGCTAAACCACCGATAGCATATCCATCCATATCTAAACTTGCAAGATGCTTAGCATGTTCTATTCTAATATCTTCATAGCATCCACCTTGATTTATTCCAAAAAGCATTTGTTCCTTATTTATTGTTTCTGGAAGAGAGTTTAATCTATTCATCTCTGCTATACATCTATCAAGCCATCTGTTAGTTCTTGCTACTGATTTCTCAACATATTCTCTTGTTGATGGATTTGGTATACATTCGTCAAAAGCCATTGCTATAGTAGATGCAAGATTGCTTTGAATTTGCATTGATTCTTCTGGTCCCATAAATATTTTTCTTCCATCTATATGAGAATTAAAATAAACGCCTTCTTCTTTAATCTTTCTCATTCCAGCAAGAGAGAATACTTGGAATCCACCTGAATCTGTAAGTATTGGTCTATCCCAATTCATAAACTCATGTAATCCACCCATCTTAGCTACTACCTTATCGCTTGGTCTTAAGTGAAGGTGATATGTATTTGAAAGCTCAACTTGGCATCCTATTTCTTTTAAATCCATAGACGATACTGCACCTTTAATTGCAGCTAAAGTTCCAACATTCATAAATACTGGAGTCTCTATAGTTCCATGAGGAGTTACAAATCTTCCTCTTCTAGCATTTCCATCTTTTTTTAGTAACGTATATCTTTTTTTACTCAAAATTTCACTTCCTTAGTTTTTATATTACTTAATAAACATTGAATCTCCAAAAGAGAAGAATCTATATTTTTCTTTAACAGCTTCATTATAAGCGTTCATAACATGTTCCTTACCTGCAAGAGCTGAAACTAACATTATTAATGTTGACTCAGGAAGGTGGAAATTAGTTATTAAATTATCTACAACCTTAAACTTATATCCTGGATATATAAATATATTAGTCCATCCACTTTTCGCAGACACATATCCATTTTCATCACCAATAGTTTCAAGAGTTCTTGTTGACGTAGTTCCAACTGATATTACTCTACCACCATTTTTCTTTGTATTATTTATTATATCAGCATTTTCTTTATCTAAACAATAATATTCTGAATGCATAACATGCTCATTTACATCATCAACCTTTACAGGTCTAAATGTTCCAAGTCCAACATGCAGCGTTAAATATGCTATGTTAACACCTTTATCACGAAGCTTTTCTAATAGCTCTTCAGTAAAATGTAATCCAGCTGTTGGCGCTGCTGCTGATCCTTTTTCCTTAGAATATACTGTTTGATATCTTTCTCTATCATCCAATCTCTCAGTTATATATGGTGGAAGTGGCATTTCTCCAAGTTCGTCTAAAACTTGTTCAAATATTCCCTCATAAGAAAATTCAATAATTCTATTTCCCTCTTCTACAATATCTACTACTGTACATTTTAACTTACCTTCTCCAAAAGTAAAAGTAGCACCTATTTTAGCCTTCTTTCCTGGTTTAGCTAAACATTCCCACTTATCTCCTTCTATTCTTTTAAGCAGTAAAAACTCAATTTTAGAGCCTGTTTCTTCCTTTTGCCCAAACAATCTTGCTGGCATAACCCTAGTATTATTTAAGACTAAAGTATCTCCTTCTTTTAGATATTCTATTATATCATAGAAATGCCTATGTTCTACTTTGCCAGTCTCTTTATCTAGCACCATTAATCTTGAATAATCTCTTTTTTCTAATGGATGTTGTGCAATAAGCTCTTCTGGTAAATCAAAATTAAAATCACTTGTTTTCATTTTTTACTCCTCACTATCGAAAAAACTCTTTTGATTTATATGTTTTTTCTTCTTTTTTGTCCTCCCTAGATGAGTATAAGCCGCATCTGTTGCAACCCTACCTCTAGCCGTTCTTACTATAAAGCCTTTTTGAAGAAGATATGGTTCATAAACATCTTCAACAGTTCCTAGCTCTTCTCCTATAAAGTAAGATAATGTTTCAATACCTACAGGCCCACCGTTAAAATTGTCAATAATAGCTTCTAATATTTTATTATCCACTCTATCAAATCCTTTAGAATCTACTTCTAAAAGTTCTAATGCTTCTTTTGCCTCTCTATAGCTTATTAAAGAATCTGAGTATACTTGAGCATAGTCTCTTACTCTTTTTAATAATCTATTCGCTATTCTTGGTGTTCCTCTAGACCTTCTAGCAATCTCAAAAGCTCCTTCTTCTGTGATATCACATCCTAATACAAAAGCCGATCTAACTATTATCTCTTTTAATTGCTCATCAGTATAATACTGCATATCACATAATACCCCAAATCTATCTCTTAAAGGCGAACTAAGCATTCCTATTCTTGTAGTTGCTCCTATTAAAGTAAATTGTGGTAAATCTAATCTTATAGACTTCGCTGCAGCACCTTTTCCGATAACAATATCTAAAGCGTAATCCTCCATTGCAGGATAAAGAATCTCTTCTACATTTCTATTTAACCTATGTATTTCATCTATAAATAAAACATCATTATCTTTTAATGTAGTTAAAATAGCTGCTAAATCTCCAGCTCTCTCTATAGCCGGTCCTGAAGTTATCTTTAAATCTCCTCCCATTTCTTTAGCTATAATATTAGCTAAAGTTGTTTTACCAAGCCCTGGAGGCCCATATAAAAGCACATGATCTAAAGCTTCACCTCTTGTTTTAGCCGCCTTAACAAATATATTTAATCTTTCTTTTACTTTATCTTGGCCTATATACTCATTTATTCTTTGAGGTCTTAAGCTCAATTCGCCATTTCCATCCTCTAGCATTTCTGCTGGTGTAATAATTCTCTCCATTATTTCACCTCTATCCCATTAATACTTTTAATGATTCCTTAATTATATTTTCAACAGTTTGTGTCTTATCTACTTTCTTAAGAGCAGTTTCCGCTTCTTTCTCTGAATATCCTAAAGCCAATAAGGCTCCTAAAGCCTCACCTACAACATTCGCATTGCTTGGTGCAATATCCTTAAATCCTTCTTGTATATCTACACCTTCTACTACATCATCAGTTTTGATTTTATCCTTAAGCTCTAAAATTATTCTTCCTGCAGTTTTCTTACCTATACCAGGAGCTCTACATAAATGCTTTTCATCTCCCATTAATATAGCATATCTTAAATTATTTATTCTACTTATTGATAATAAAGATAATGCGGCTTTTGCTCCTACACCATTTATTGAAAGTAATAATTTAAACATATCTAACTCTTCTCTTGTGGAGAATCCATATATACCAATAAAATCTTCTCTAACTATCTGTTCCAAATATAACATAACTTCTTCTGAAACCTTTGGCATTTCTGCCATAGTAGCTCCTGAAGTGAATACTCTATATCCAATTCCATTATTTTCAACAATTACATAATCTTTGTTTATACCAATATACTTCCCTTTTATATATTCATACATACAATTCCCCCCTTATTTTATCTTGAATTAATAAACATAACATTTCTACTTTAACATTATACAATATTTTTTTCAATAACAAAGTAAGGCTACCACATTTGTGATAGCCTTACTAAATATAGCTTATCTTAACTCCAAAATTCTCCATAAGGTTCCATTATATCAATAGCCTCAACATCATTGAATATGTTATCAATTGCATAATCATATATATTTAGCGTAATATCCTCGTTTAACAACTTTGATATTATCTCTTCCTTTTCTTCATCGAATACTATATTCTCTTGAAGTTTTTCTATAATATCATTTGTATTATATACTCTACATTCTCCTTCTATAACACCTAAGTTTTGACATACAGTATTGATAAATTGCTCACTACTATCCGTTAAATCATTTACTTCAGTTATTATAGTAGAATTTCTAACTTTTTTCATATAATAGAGATTAATATATGCTTTAGTCGTATCCAAGTCGTTAAATCCCTTTACATAACCATCAGGCATAACCAATAAGTATTGAAATTCTGGAATGATGCTCATATTGTAACCTCCTCTCCATCGTTTCTAATACTATTGTCCCCTTTTTTATCTTCTCTTATTCTCTCTATGTTTATGGCTACTTTTCCACCAATTTAATATAAATTTTCTTTATAATCTAAGTATAGAAAATCTAATTCATATAACCAGCCAATCTTTCCAAAGCTTCTTCCTTTGAATCATAATAATGCTTAAATGATTTAATTTCTTCCTCTGCTGAAACTGGTATAGTATTTACTTTTTTATAATCTCTAAAAACATCATTTTCCGCTTCTATAAACGCTCTACCATTCTCATCTGTTTTATAAATAGCAAAATATCCATCTTTTTCACCTAAATAATATTTATTAGCTACAAGAGCATTTTCACTATTTTCTTTTTTAAATACAATTTTATTATTATCTAATGCTTCAAGTTTATATCCTGAATCATCAAGAAAGTCTATTAAAAATTGTTGATTTACATCAACTTGAATATTATTTTCTTCTTTAAACGCCTTTAAGCTTTGTTCTTTATCAATACTATCTCCACTTATTAGAGCTATGGTAGTTGTATCTTCTAATACATCTGTAGAATTATAAACTGTTCTCTCTTCTATAGAATCATCATATTTAGGATTTGTTATCCAATCAGTTATTAAATAACTTAAACTAAAACACATTCCCATTAGAACAACTACACCAACACCAAAATATAATTTTTTCATTTTATCTTTTTTATTTTTTTCATTTTGAAAATTATCATTCATATTCCAACACTCCTTAACTGAAAATCCAAATCTCTGATTTGGTATCTTGAAGTTACTCCAATGAACACATGTGAATCGGAGACTCTTTATAAATAATAATTTCCATTTTTTCAATTTTTAATCATATTTTGATCAATTTTTAATATAAATAATAATTTCTCCTTTATTTTTTACCATTCTATAGTCAAAATATCATATTCATCTTTTCTTAAAGAAACCTTATAACCCTCAATAATCAACCAATTTATTAATCTTTTTTTAACCTCTTCATTGTCTTTATCAATAACTAAAATTGCTGTTATTTTATTTAGCTCCATATCTTTTGCAGCATTAATATTTTCAACTATCTTATTTTTATGCTTTTCAAATTTTTCTAAAAACTCATATTCTCCCATAATTCATCCTCCTAAAGAAATTTCTCTACGTAATATTTATAGTATTAAAATTCATAAAATATTATAATAATTATAACTTTAATTATTATTTAAGTTCTTAATTAGAGAATGGTAAACATTACACTTATACCATTCTCCTTATTTTTAAATTCATATTTTTTTACAAACTAATTTTATAAATTAATAAAAACTATACTCTTAAGGTTTGTCCCGGATAAATTAAATTTGCATTTTTTAAATCATTTAAATTAACTATATTTTCTACAGTAGTGTTATATCTTGATGCAATTCCACTTACTGTATCTCCAACTTTCACTACTACTACTCCTATAAATATCTTAGAATTTCCTTTACTTATTATTAACTTTTGACCAGGATAAATTAAATTTGGATTACTTATATCATTTAAACCAGCCAGCGTACTTACTGTCGTTCCAAACTTCTCTGCAATTTCACTCAATGTATCTCCAGCCTTAACTGTATAAGTTGTATTTTCACTAGATTGCTGCTTAGCTATACCTGAAGATTCTATTTTTAATACCTCTCCTGGATAAATTAGATTTGGATTGCTTATACCATTTATCCTTACTAAATATTGAACTGTTGTTCCAAACTTGCTTGCTATTTCACTTAAAGTATCTCCAGACTGTACAATATAAGTTGATAAATGTTGATTAGATGCTGATCCACTTCTAACCGAAGTACTTGTTGGTATTTTTAAAACTTCTCCTGGATAAATTAAATTTGGATTTGTAATGTTATTTAACTGAACTAATTTGCTTACTGTTGTACCAAATCTTAATGCAATAGTACTTAACGTATCTCCAGAAACTACTACATAAGTTTTACTAAATGAAGTACTTCTATTGGATATTTTTTTATTTGTATATATTTTTAATGTTTCCCCTACATAAATCAAATTAGGATTAGCTATATTATTTATTGAAACTAAACTAGCTACTGTTGTCCCAAATCTTGCTGCAATACTACTTAAAGTATCACCAGCTTGAACTATATAATATTTAACTCCACTTTGATTAGATTCTTCTTTCCTACTTCCAGAAATTTCAGCATCATCACTCAATAAAATACCATCATTAAATAAATCCAGATCAACATTTGTATTTATTCCAGATATATTTCCACTATCAGAATATTGCCATCCAGCATAACTACTACCCCATATAGAATTAATTTCTGGTTCACTACTTCCATATTCAGCTATCCATAATGGATAATTTTCAAGCCCAAATCCAGTAGTAATATTATTATTCGCAAAACTTGCATAGGTGTATATAGCCACACCTAATCCTGTACTCTTTTCAACTTCTTTTAAAAATTCTACTGCAATGCTCGATAATTCACTTGATCCATATCCACTAGCCTCTTCTAAATCCAAAACTAATCTACATTCAGAAGATAAACCACTTATTGCATCAGCAAAATATTGTGCTTGTTCTAATACAGGTATTGAAGGATTAAAAAAGTGATAGAAACCCACTAATAGTCCATTCTCTCTAGCTCCATCATAAAATTCTTGGAGATAAGGATCTGTATAATAATTTCCCTCAGTTGCTTTTATATATACTATTTGTATCCCACTATTTTTCACTTCCGAAAATGTTATACTTCCTTGCCAATTACTGATATCTATACCTCTATAATTTGCCAATTCCCTTTTCCTCCTTTGTATATTAATCATTAGCTATAGTTATCTACTATATATTATGCGACTCACTCATAAACTGTACATATTGCATAAGTTGCTTTATGTAGTATTGTTTAAATAAAAAGATGATTTATGTTATAACATAAATCATCTTTTTATCATTAAAATCCAATAATCTTTTGGTTTACCACCTAAAACAAATAATGTTTTATTTTTTTATTAACATACACCATTTATCTATATCTTCAAACCCTAATCTATAATATATCTTTCCTGCTTCTTCATTATCAAAGAATAAGCAGGCTGATTTTCCTTCATCTATTAATCTCTTTGTTAAAGCCGATACTATTTTACTTGCTAATCCTTTATTTCTATGCTCTGGGATGGTAAAAACCCCTCCTATCATAGCGTTAACGCTAGTTGTGGCAGTTGTATTTCCATGAGCAATAATTTCATTATTTTCTTTAATAAAAATATGTATTCCTTCTTTAGATACTATTCTATTATTAATTTGATTGTAACGTTCATTTATATCGTTAGAATACATACCTTCAAATTCTTTTATATTTCCATATGCCTTAGCAATATCCATAGAATCATATGATGTTGCTATTTCTATATTTTCTTCACTCACTTTTTCTAATTTACTTTCATCTCTAAGCTCACAGAAAAACATTTCTCTTTTATTATAACTCTTATCTATTGATTCATATATTTTATTTACAACTGATAACTTTCCACTAATTACTTTAGCCTCTTTTTCTATAAGTAATTCCACAACTTCATTAAAATTCATATCTAAATTTCTGCTATAAACTATAAAATTAGTATGATACCTTAATACTATACCTGTGATAATTTCTTCTTTGTATTGTATCCAAACATCTTGAAAATCCTTATCAAATCCAAAATTCTCAATATCGCCTATTATAAATAAGTTTATATTAGGTTCTTCTAAACAATAATCTAATACTTCTCTTTTATTTTTTTCATTCGCTAATCTTAACATTTTAAACTCCTATTTTTTAAATCAAAGTTATGGACATTTATTTGAAAGATACAAACAAACTTTATTTCCATTTACTTGTAGTTCTAATATATCATATGTACTAATTTCGTCAACACCCTAAGTAGATCTTTTATACCACTTTCTTGATAATTTCTATTCAGTATTTTTTCTTAATCTCCCTTTTTTTCAGTTCTTTTATCTGCATAAGATATTAATAATAATTTAGTCAAAATAGATACATAATTATTAACTAAATAGCGACTTATTGAATAATCTAATATATGGGGACTATGCCTTAATATTTTTAATTATATATCTAAAAAAGTAGGTGTTTTACAAATGATTAATATACTCCCAGAAATTATTTCGAATATAAGAATGGGAAATTACAGATACATTGGTTCAGGCTCTGCACGAAACGTTTTTGATTTAGAAAATGGTTATGTAGTAAAAATAGCAAAAAATCAAGCAGGGATTGCACAAAACAGAACTGAGTATCAAATTTCATTTTATGATAATTCTGATTTATTTGCGAGAGTTATACAAGTTTCAGATGATTTTATTTTTCTAATAATGGAGAAGGCCAAAAAAATAAATAATTTTTCATATATTTGTAGATATTTTAATATTAGAAATAATAGAGAGCTTGCTAATTTATCAAAATTACAAAATATTCAAAAAAAATATAATCTATTATGGAGTGATTTATTTAGAAGCAGTAGTTGGGGCATACTTGATGGAAAACCTGTAATTATTGATTATGGCTATACTAAGGCAGTATCAGAAAGATATTATTTTGCCTTTTAAAATTCAATATACTGTCAAAACTCACCCCTTATATATGTATAATATTCTTATACTTCTATACTAAATAAAAGCAAAACTTTGAAATACCTCCTTATTAAATAAACATTTTTAATAAGGAGGTATTAACGTACATCATAACTATTGATACCACAGCCCCCCCTAGTGATATAGTAACTATAAATACTTCATCTTCAGCAAATTAAAAACATCCATGAACTTTGTATAATTGTAGCTGTGTTAAGTGTGCTTAGTAGATTCTTAGCACTTATTATTTACTATGATATACAAAACAAAAATTAAACTCCTGTCTATTATCTTAATATGAAAGGCAGAGATTAAATCTCTGCCCAGAATAATATTAGATTCTATACAGATTTATTAACCTTCAAATGACCTTACTTGTAAATCAAAGCAAAGTTTTACTCTTGCTAAAGCACCTTGTCCAATTGATTGAACTCTTACTGAAGCTAGATTAGCTGCAGTAATTGCAGCCTCTTGGTTTGGTCCTACAACTATATTTGTACTGTTTACTGTAAAGTTAATAGAAGTATTTGATGATAAATTTTTTACTTTTACTGTCCCACGTGTAATATTACTATCAATTGATTGATAAACTATTACAACATTATTTCTAGCTATTGTTTGCAAACTAAATTGTTCCTTAACAAAATCATCACAACAAATACTTTTTATATCACATATTTTATCTCTATTATCATGATCATCTTCATTATTACAATAATCTGAATCCTGATAATATCCATAACCATTTCTTCTCATATTTTCTCCCATATTAAAACACCTCCCTGTATATTTTGAACATTCTCTTTGTCCTAATATATAATATTACATAACTATCATTTTGGTTCATAAAAATCAGATTATTTTGTAATTTAATTTTTGTTAATAAATCATTATTCTTGATAATAAAAAAATACCGTCATATCAATATTAAAATTGATATGACGGTATTTATACATAATAAAATCTTACTTAAAAATACGAATATAATAATCAATTAAATTACTTATCTATATTACCTAAAGACTTATTTTATATTATTCATCCCATCCTTCTGGGAACTCTGCATTATGGTAAACCTCTTGAACATCATCTGAATCATCAAGTAAGTTTAATATCTTTTGCATCTTCTTAGCAGCCTCTTCATCAATAGCAGTGTATGTGTCCGGAATCATTTTAACAGCCGCTTCTAAGAATTCTAATCCATCTGCTTCTAAAGCTTCTCTAACAGTACCAAAATCATCTGGAGATGTTGTTATTACAAATACTTCATCTTCTGCTTCAAAATCTTCTGCACCAGCATCTAGAGCCATCATCATTATTTCTTCTTCGTCTAAATCTGCTCTTTCGATTACTATTTCACCTTTTTCTTGGAACATAAAGTTTACGCATCCTGTTGTACCCATAGTACCGCCACCTTTTGAGAATGCAGCTCTTACGTCACCTGCTGATCTATTTCTGTTATCTGTTAATGTTTCAATTATAACAGCTACTCCTGATGGTCCGTATCCTTCATAAACTATTCTTTCATAATCAACTGAAGCTAATTCTCCTGAAGCTTTCTTTATTGATCTATTTATTGTATCATTAGGCATATTTGCAGCCTTTGCTTTTGCTATTGCATCTCTTAATTTAGGGTTGTTCTCAGGAACTGGACCTCCATTTTTTACTGCAAGCACTATTTCTTTACCTACCTTAGTAAATATCTTTCCTCTTTGCGCATCAGCTTTACCTTTTTTATTTTGTATATTATGCCACTTTGAATGTCCTGACATCTTTCTTCCTCCTAAATTAAAATAATTTGTTCTTTACTTAAATATCCATAAACAGTATATCATAGTGAATTTTTTTTTTCAATTCACTTAATATTCACCATAATATTCTTCTAATGTAAGCCCACTATTATATAATTCTGTAGCTAAATCTACTCCAACATATCTTATATGCCATGGTTCATAGTAATATCCAGTAATATCTTCTTTCCCATCTAAATATCTAACTATAAATCCATATTTATGAGCATTAGCTTTAACCCATTGCCCTTCAGTACTATATCCAAACTCAGTAGTTAATGATGATCCATAATAAGATGAATTAACATCCATAGCTAAACCTAGTTGGTGTTCACTGGCTCCAGGTGGTGCTGAGTATCCTGAATAAGGATTATAAATACTAGCTTGATAATCATAAGACCTATATCCTGATACAGCATAAAGATACACTCCATCATTCTCTGCCCCTAAAAACAAATCTTCTAGTGCTGTTGCTGCTTCCGGTACCATCATAATTCTACTTGAACTTACTATGGATCTCACATTTGGAACTACTAAATTCCCTGGCTCATAATCACTAGATAAATTTCTTGATTTATTCACACAAACTGTTAAACTTGTAGGCTCAAATATCCCTTCAGCTATAACTTTATCTGAAGCTTCATCTATAACTTCTTCATTAATTAACTCTCTTTTTACTTCAACTCCATTTTCATAAGTAACTTTATAAGTACTATTTTTCTTCCCTACTTCACCTTCACTTAATATTCTATTTTCTCCTAAAGGTATTTTATAGTCCTTTACCTTCTTTTCTTCAAAGTTAATATTCTCTTCTACAACTTCATCTTTAAAAGTTACCCTTGTAATTACTATGTTATCTTTGTCATTTATACTTTCTGAACTACTCTTAGATAACTTATCATTTTCACCATATGTTATACCTAACTCATTTAATACTTCACCTATGGTATCCTTATTGGTCTTATGTATTATTTCTTTTCCATCTACTACTACAGTTACTTTTTTAATCGATAAGCTCCTTATTGCTAATACAGCAATTATCATTACTGTACATACTGTAATTATGTATATATATTTCTTTTTTAACTTCTTTTTCAAGTCTACACTTCCACTATTCATATTCTCTTATAGTTCCCCCTTAATAAATAATTATAAAATTAAAGTCATTCTACACTTAATATTAACTTGTCTATAATTTTTTATCATAAAACTAATTGTCAATTTTTAAGCCATGTACTATTATATAGGAACATTTTCAAATAATAGTTACAAATGTGTTACATAATTATTAATCGCCAACCAAAAGTTAACTCATATAACTAAATCATCTTGTACAGTCTATTATCTTCTTTAAAATAAATATCTATACCACTTTTATTAATCACTATTTTACCATTAGTAGCTTCAATAGATGATTTTTCTATTTCATTTGCAGTATCTAACTCAGCTAATATATGAACAACTACTTTATCAGTATATTCTGTATCTTCAATATGCCAATTATTTTGTCCGCACATATATTGTATTTTACCAATCATATCATAATCCATTTCTAAAGATATGTTAACACCTTCAACTTTTTCAACAACACCACCTGCTTTTAATGATATAGATGCTCCTTTTGTATAAGCTCTAGTTAAGCCTCCAGCCCCAAGCATTATACCACCAAAATATCTAGTAACAACTATTGCACAATCTGTAACATTACTTTTTTTCATAACTTCTAAAATCGGAATTCCTGCTGTCCCCTGTGGCTCTCCGTCATCACTATACCTTTGAATTCCCATGTTTTTCCCCACTACATATGCCCAACAGTTATGAGTAGCTTGTTTATGTTTATTTTTAATCTCCGTAACAAAAGCCTTTGCTTCTTCTTCACTTTCACATCTTTTAGCATATCCTATAAATTGAGATTTCTTTTCTATAAACTCATCTTCCCCATATTGTCTTATCGTTATATACGCCATTTATTAATTACCTCCTTAATAACATAGATTCCTTCTTTAATCTTATTTTCATTTGTTTGAGAAAAACATAACCTAAAAGAATCTACTCCCCCATCTATGTCTTTATAAAAAACTATTCCTGGGGTAATAAAAATTTTCTTATCTTTTAATCTATAAAACAATTCTTTAGAGCTTATATTTTTGTCTTTTAATTTAAGATAAAAATATAATCCACCTCTTGGCTCCTTCATTTCTATATAATCTGAAAGTTGATCTTTAATTAAATTTCTCATCATATTATATCGTTTTTTATATTCCTTTTTCAATATCTCAATATGACCTTTAAAGTACCCTTCTCTTATATACAATTCTAAGGCTCTTTGCATAAGTGTGGATGTAGCTATATCTGTATTTATTTTTGAGCTTTGCATAACTTCTTTAAACCCATCTGGATAAATCATATATCCCAATCTAATTCCCGGTAAAAATATCTTCGAGAAACTTTTTATGTAAAAAACTCTATTTCCTTTATCTAAAACCTTAAAAGGCTCATGATTAAGGTTTTCATCATAAATTAGCTCTGAAAGATAATCATCTTCAATTATATAAAAATCATATTTTTCTGCAAGCTCTAAAATTTTTAATTTACATTCCTTACTATAACTTGCTCCAGTAGGATTATGAAAATAACTCATTGCATAAAAACACTTTATTTTATTTTTCTTTAAAATATTTTCAAATAATTTTATATCTATACCATCATCATTAATTGGAACTTCAAATATATTGGCTCTTCTCCACTTAAATACCGATAATGCTCCACCATATGTAGGCTTTTCAACCATTACATTATCATTAATATTAACTATAGCTTTAGCTGCTATATCTATCCCCTGTTGTGCTCCTGATAAAATCAATATTTCTTCTTCATCAAACCTCTTATTCCAAAATGCATTATTTATAGTTTCTCTTAATTCTCCATATCCTAAGGTTTCTTGTATCAACAAAGCTTCCGCGCCATCTCTATCAAGCACTCTATTCAAAACTTCTTTAAATTCTTTTATAGGGAAGTATAAATCACTTAAACTTTCCCCAGTAAAATCAATTATATCTCCATGATTTTTATTTATTATATTTTTAATTTCTTTACTATACTCATTTTTAAATTTCTGCATAACTTCTCTTCTTTTAGCAAATGTACCTGACCCCATCTTTTGATATGCGTACCCTTCACTTTGAAGCTTTTTATAACAGTTAACAATAGTAACATTATTTACATTTAAAAATTCAGCTAGCTTTCTTATTGGTGGCAATTTTTCGCCATCATTTATACACTTAGAATTTATCAAATTTTTTATATGGTTTGCTATTTGAATATATTTAGGCTCCTCTTCATTTAATTCAAAAATATATTTTTCCATAACTACTCCTTAATATCACAAAAGATAATAATTGTATCAATACGTTTCCTCATAAATTATATACCATACTCAATACCTATATAAAGTATAAAAAAATATAGCTTTTAGATAGTGTATACCCTATCTAAAAGCTATAAATAAAATTCTTAAATTTCTTTAATAATAAATTCCTTTGTTTTATTATAAGTTTCGTCATCAACTTCAGCTAATATAAAAGTACCATTTTCTCTATAATCTTCTTCTAAGACTCTACCATTCCTATGTAAAAATGAATTCATATCACTTCTATCATAAGGAATGATATATTCACACTTCTTCATAGTGTAAGGTAAATTTTCTTCAATTATGCTTAATAATTCTTCTAAATTTTCTCCAGTTCTTGCTGAAATTTTTATTTTCTCATATTTTGATGTTGCTTCTTCTACAGATAAAATCTGTTCCTCTGTAGCTTTATCTATCTTATTTAATACTAATAATGTTTTCTTATCTAATGCACCTAGTTCTGCTAATACTTCTTCTACAGCTGCTATTTGCTCTAAAGCATAATTAGATGAAGCATCTACAACATGACATAAAAGATCTGAATATATTACTTCCTCTAATGTTGATTTAAATGCTTCAACTAAGTCATGTGGCAATTTTCTTACAAAACCTACCGTATCAGTTAAAGTAATTACTCCTTTATTTTTTAACACTATAGCTCTTGTAGTTATATCTAATGTTGCAAAAAGCATATCTGCTTCAAAAACTTTTTCTTTTCCTTGAACATCTTTTTGTGCTGCTACATCACAAAGGTGATTTCTTAAGGTAGATTTACCTGCATTAGTATATCCAACTAAAGACACCTTAGGTATACTTTCTTTATTTCTTTTTTCTCTTTGAGTTTCTCTTATTTTTTTAATTTTCTTTAACTCATCATTTAAATCATATATTTCCTCTTTAATATGTCTTCTGTCTGTCTCAAGCTTCTTTTCTCCAGGACCTCTAGTTCCTATTCCTCCACCAGTTCTTGACATGATAGTTCCAAGGCCTTGAAGTCTACTCATTCTATATTTTAACTGCGCTAATTCAACTTGAATTTTAGCTTCTCTACTCTTAGCTCTTCTAGCGAATATTTCAAGAATTAAAGTTGTTCTATCAATAACCTTAGCTCCTATTGCTGCTTCTAAATTTCTAACTTGTGATCCTGATAGTTCATCATCAAAAATCACTACATTAGCTCTTAATTTTTGTCTAAGCTGTGCAATCTCAAGAACCTTACCTCTTCCAATATAAAAAGCTGAATCTATTTTACTTCTGCTCTGATACACACTTTCTAATACAGGAATATCACAAGCCTTTGTTAATTCCCTTAGCTCCTCTAAACTTTCTCTTGTGTCAGAACCTACTAAAATAGCTTTTTCCCCTTCATCTTCAACTATATCTTTTTCCTTTATAAGAGATTCTATATAAGATATCTTATTTAAAATATGTATTTTTGATATATCTTCTAACGATATATTTTGTAACTCTTCATAATCAAGCTTATCATCAAATACAGTTAATAATCCCAAAGAACAATCTAAAATCTTATCTTCATAAATTCCAATTGCTACTATAGCATCTAGCTTTAATTTTGAAAGTGCACTTATATCCAATGCAGATAAGTTACTCATACCATTTGGATGAGTGTGTATGATTCTTACTCCTGCAAGTCTTTTCTCTCTTATATCTAAAGTTTCTATTTCAACGGAAGTAGAATCTCCAATTGCTATAGACCTAATATTTCCTCTTCTATCTATAGCTACGCTTATTTCCCTTTCTATAAATGATGAAACCCTAGAGATAGTTTGTATAATCTCTAAAGAACAAACTTCATCTTTAGGACATTTAGCTTTATAAAGTCTTTCTAATTCTTCTATTGCTGACTTTTTAACTCCATCTATATTTCCATATATCATATAATCACCTCGTAACTAATATTTTAGCCCTTAAAATTAATATACTCACTTTATTATATTTATATTAATTTTCTAATTTGAGATAGTTTTATTTTTAAATCTTTTTATCTACACACCCAAATCTTTCATTAATTGTATACTATTCCTGATTAAAAGTAAATAAATCCATATAGATGATAAAAAGCATATTTTCAAAAAATAATCCAATTATAAATCAATACTTATCAACTTACAATTGGATATAACTTTTTAATATTCTCTTTTAATAAAAACCCATAATGAATAATATAAACACTTATTTAATTCTTAATACTTGCCCTACATATATTAAATTTATATTAGATATTTTATTTAGACTTGCTATAGCAGCAGTTGTTGTTCCAAATTTTGAAGCTATTGCACTTAAAGTATCGCCACTTACTACTGTATAGTATATTTTTTGTGTCTGCTGAGTTGTTGTACTTGATATTGATGGAATTCTTAAAACCTGCCCAACATATATTAAGTTTATATTACTTATTCCATTCAAATCTGCTAAATCAGATATACTCACGCCATACTTAACTGCAATTTCACTTAAAGTATCACCTGCTACTACTGTGTAGCTTTTAAAATTTCCACCGGTAACACTTGTAGTATTATTAGAGGATGATGGTATCTTTAAAACCTGCCCTACATATATCAAATTAGGATTGGTAATTCCATTTAAACTTGCTAAAGTTGATGTACCAATACCATATTTAGCTGCAATTTCACTTAATGTATCACCATATACTACAGTGTAAGTATTCTCTGTACTTGACCTATCTATAGAAGGGTTGGTTACCACATTTCCATTTAAATATACATTTTCATTAAATAAATTAGTATCAACATTCACTGATCCTATATAATTAGCACTTGAGTATTGTTGTCCTGCAAATTTAGCAAATCCATGGTTGCTTGGCGCTGCATAGTAATTTCCATCGTTTGTTCCATAATAAGCTAACCATAAAGTTCTCTTTGCTATTTCACTATTCAAACTTAATTGTTTAGCATATGAATAATTACAATATACCATACACTCAACTCCTAAAGCACTTTCTACATAACTTATAAAATCTAATATCTGTCCATAAGAATAAGCTGTTTCTATATCAATCGTTGGTTTAACTTTCATATTGCTTAAATATGGCTTAATTTTACTTACAAAATATTGTGCTTCTGCAGTTCCATTATTTCTAAAAAAATGATAAAATCCAATTTTCATATTACTACTTAAAGCTGCATTCACTTGACTATACAAGAGAGGATTTTTATAATTGGTAGATTCTGTGGCTTTTATTATACAAACATCAAACCCCATACTATTTGCCGTACTAAAGTTTAATCCAGCTTGGTAGTTACTTATATCTATACCTTTTATCAACTCAATACGCCCCCTTTAACAGTTATTAAAATCTTTCTTATCCTTTATAATATATCTAGTTTTTTTAGTTTCTTAAAGTTTACAAAACTGCTGAAGCTATATTGTATTATATTCTCCATATTACTTTACTTGTGCTAGTATTTTAGAGTTGCAAAAAATTTAATTTATGCTAATATTTAAAATATATATACAATATAAAATAAGCAAATTATAGTTTAAAGCATACTCTAAACATACATTAAAAGTAATTCTATCATATTCTTATTTGTATATTATATTATTACATAAGTGATTTTAAGGAATATAGTACTGGAGGGTTTACAATGGAAGATAAGAAGCGTAATATTCTTTTTTCTGAAGAGCAAATTAAAACTAGAGTTAAAGAATTAGGAGAACAAATTTCTAAGGATTACGAAGGTGAGGAACTTTATGTACTTCCTTTATTAAGAGGAAGTTTTGTATTTGGAGCTGATATATTTAAATCTATTGATGTGAAAGCTAAAGTAGGATTTATGACTACTTCTAGTTATGGACACGGAGAAGTTAGCACTGGAAATGTTAAAGTAGTAAATGATATTCCAGATAATATAGAAGGATTAAATGTTCTTATAGTTGACGATATTGTCGACACTGGCTATACAATGTCATTTGCAGTTGATCACGTAAAAAAATTAGGTGCAAAATCAGTTAAAACATGTGTATTACTAGATAAACCATCTAGAAGAAAAGTTGAAATAACACCTGACTACTGTTGTTTTGAAATCGAAGACTTATTTGTAGTAGGCTACGGATTAGATTACCATGGATTCTACAGAAATGTTCCTTACGTATTTAATTGGGAATAAATCATATTTATAGAATTGCGAAGCAATTCATTTAGTGGACAATTATAAATTAATGATGAAACTGCTACGGCAGTTTCTTTTTTTGAAATTCCTATCAAAGAATTCCTTCCTTTAATTTTTCATTTATCACTTAGAATTTTTCATTGAATCGCTTCGCACTTTATTTATTATCTTCCTATATTTATAGCTGTGTCTGGAATCTTCCCAACTATTATTGTTTCTGAAACAGGTATTTCACAGGATAATTCAACGTCTTTGCTAGCAAGCGGAACTACTAATCTCATCTTCACATCTATATTTAAATAAATTTTATGTCTAACTTGATTAATCCCTGCGCTTTCAAATGTCGAATCATAACTTGTGTTAAGATTACCTATCTGCTCCATTTTTACATTTATCTTTGGTCCCATCCTATAAAAAAAAGCATTATTAGTCATATATCCAAGTGGAACTTTCGCCCCTAACTCACCTAAATTCTGAAGTTTTTCGTTGCAAGCCAATACAACTTCTGCAGTAAGCTTATTTTGCTTAATAGTATCTGACCTTATCATAGTTATGTTTCCCTCTGAGTCCTTCTCAATTTTCATAATATCATCATAATTAAAATTCTCTTCGTAAATCCTCATTGTTTCTTCATTTATAACCTTTATAGCCTCTGCCTTCATTGTAATTTCTGCTATATCTAATACAGTTGGTAAAATCCTCTTTTGAAATAAATATAAAAAAGAATTAAACGCCACCACAATGGCTATAATAACAAATATCGTATTGGGAATTTGAATTTTATTTTTACCTCGTCTTGGTTTTTCAGTATAATATCTCATCTTTCACCTTAAATTACTTATTATTTTATTATTATAATTAATATGCTATAATAAAAGATAATATTATATTTTTTAAATTTGATAACTTAATAAAGGGAGGAACAAATGGCTAATAGTGATAAACCTAAAAATAATAAAGTTAACCAGGAAAGTGGCTCCAATAAAAATAAGAAAAAAAAGCTGCCACCTTCTAAAACGAAGAGATTTTTTAAATATTTCTTTCTTACTATTTTAATAACTGGTTTGCTATTATCAGTTGTAGGGGTAGGCTATGTTGTTGCTGTTATAAAAACTGCACCAACTTTAGATGTAGAATCTATACACGATTTAAATCAAACCTCAATGTATTATGATAATAAAGGTGAAGTTATTGATAATATTCCAACACAAGAAGAAAGATATAAAATAAGCTACGAAGAAATACCTCAAAATTTAATAAATGCATATATTGCAATAGAAGATGAGCGTTTTATGACTCATCCAGGTATTGATGTAAAGAGAATTATAGGTGCTGCTCTTAGAGATGTAAAAGTTATCCTAACTGGAGAAGGCGGTGTTCATGGAGCTTCTACATTAACACAACAATTAATAAAAAATACTTTATTATTTGAAGAAGCCTCAAATGAAAATAAAGCAGATAGCGGTCCTCTAGCTTCAGTTAATAGAAAGATAAAAGAAATTTATCTTGCATTAAAACTTGAAAAAGTTCTTAGTAAAGAAGAAATTGTCACAGCTTACCTAAATACCATTCCACTTGGTGGTTATGTGTATGGTGTTGAAGCTGCTTCTAGATATTTCTTTGGTAAAAAAGCAATAGATCTTACTTTACCTGAATGCGCATATATTGCTGGTATAACTCAAGCACCGTCATACTATAGCGCTTATAACACAGAAGCTAAAGACTATCCAAATACTTATATAGATAGAACTGAAACTGTTCTTATGAAAATGTTAGAATTAGGGTTTATAAGTAAAGATGAATATGATTCAGCTTATAATTTCACTGCTGAAAATCAATTTGTTTTTGAACCAATTTCAACTGATTATAAAGTTAAATATGAGTGGTTTATATATCCCGCTCTAGAACAAGTAAGAAATGACTTGAAAGAGAAATATAAATATACAGACGAAGAAGTTAATACATTATTTGTTAATGGTGGTTTGAAAATTTATACAACTCTAGATACTTCTATACAAGATGCCGTTCAAGCAGTTTTAGATGATAGAAATAACTTAAACGTCGATTGGGATACTAATCCTGGAGATGCTGTAACATATGATGACACTAATGGTAATGGTGTTCAAGATGAAGGGGAAGTTTCATACCCATTACTTCAATCTGCAGCAACAATAATGGATTATAGAACTGGTAAAGTTCTTGCTTTAGTAGGTGGTAGAGGTGAACAACCTCCTCATTCAATAAATAGAGCTTATGATGATTTAAAACCAATTGCGTCAACTACTAAGCCATTAACTGTTTATGGTCCTGGCATTGATACTAAAATAATAACAGCTGCTACACCATTAGACGATGCACCTGTTTCATCTTCAATTTTAAATAAATATGGATTTACAGCTGGTCTTAATAACTACAATTTTAAGTTTGATGGCTTTATAACTGCTAGAGATGGTATAGCCTTCTCTAAAAATATAACTTCAGTTAAACTTGTAGATAAAATCGGAATGGATACTGCATTAGAATACGGGGAAAAAGCTGGAATAGTATACAATGACGTTTCTAAGACTTCTATGTCAGCCATAGCTTTAGGCCAACATGATAATAGTCCTGAAGATAGAGATGGTGGAAATACAACTATTTTAGCTTCTGCCTTTGGCTCATTTGGTAATAATGGTGTTAGAAACGAACCTATATTATACACAAAGGTTGAAGATGCTACTGGTAAAGTTCTACTTGAAAAAGAACCAAAAGCAACTCAATTGTTCTCACCACAGACTGCATATATTATGTATGATATATTAAAAGGACCTATAACTAGATTTGATGCTGGCGCTGCTCAATTTAGTGACATTCCTGTTGCTGGTAAGACAGGTACAACTAATAATGTTGATGCATTCTGGTTTGCTGGATTAACACCTTATTACTCTGCATCAGTTTGGATAGGCTATGATATGCCTCAACCAATGTCTGGATATAGTAGTGCTGCTGCTGAGCTTTGGGGAAAAGTAATGGCTCAAGTGCATCAAGGATTAGAATATAAAGAAATTGAAAAGCCTTCTGGAATTGTAAATGCAACAATTTGTATTGATTCTGGCAAACTTGCTACTGATCTTTGTAATCAAGATCAAAGGGGTGGCAGAGTTAGGACTGAAATGTTTATAGAAGGTACACAACCAAATTCAGTTTGTGATGTGCATGTAAAAGTAAAAGTTAATAAGAATAATAATAAACTTGCTACCGATAATACACCAAAGGGTTTAGTAGAAGAAAAAGTATTTATAAAGAAGGAAAATGCAAGCAAAGATGCTGCAGACTTCCCTTACGTAATACCAACTGAAAAAGATGATACTAAACCTGAAGAAAAAATTAAACTATCACAAATTGGATTAAAACAAAACATGGATTTATATGATGCTATAGTTATTTTAAATGACAAAGGCATCAAGTATACCTTTGTTGGTGGCGAATCAGTTTCAGGTACGTTAACTCCTAAAACTTATACCTTAATAAATTTCACTACTGAAATAGTTAAAGATGGTACTGTAGAGTTAACAATAAAAAAATTAGAAACTCCACCTGAAGAGTCACCAGGCATCGGTAACGATAATCCTGACACAGAAAATCCAGGAAACACCCCTGGTAACGGCGAAAATAATGGTGGTCAAGATAATAACGGAGCGACAACTCCTGAAACTCCAACACCATAAAATACAAACTGATAAGAGCTACCATTAAGGTGGCTCTTATTTTATGCATAATTATCTCAAGAGTTATTCATATATTTTCATTTTTCAAGATTATTAACAGACGAAATATAATTTTATGAATTTTTTATTTTCACTTCTTGCATTTTTTCCATATTTAATATATTATTATATTAATACAAAAATAACTTTAGATAAAATAGGGGGTACACAATGGATAAAATACATAGTTTAATCCTACACTTTAATGATTTTTTATGGACTTATGTCCTAATTATTTCTCTTATCACTATAGGAATTTATTTCTCTTTTAAAACAAACTTTATCCAATTTAGAAGATTAAAAGATATGTTTAAACTTCTTGGAGAGGGTTCAGCTGAAAAGGGGTCAGTTTCATCTTTCCAAGCTTTCTGTATAGGTACAGCTTCAAGAGTTGGTACTGGTAACCTTGCGGGTGTAGCTTCCGCTATAGCAGTTGGTGGTCCTGGTGCAGTTTTTTGGATGTGGCTTATCGCCTTACTTGGTTCTGCTTCAGCATTTATAGAGTCTACTTTAGCTCAAATATATAAAGTTAAAGATGGTGACTCTTTCAGAGGTGGTCCAGCTTACTATATGGAAAAAGGATTAAAGAAAAAATGGATGGGAATATTATTCTCAATATTAATTATAATTTGTTTTGGTTTTGCATTTAACTCTGTACAATCTAATACAATAGCAGCTGCTTTCCAATCTTCTTTTGGTATGAATAAAGCTGTTGTAGGTATTGTGCTTACAATTTTAACTGCAATAATTATTTTGGGTGGCGTAAATAGAGTTGCAAAAATTTCTTCTGTTATTGTTCCTATAATGGCATCTGCTTATATATTAATTGCAATGTTTGTTATAGCTAAAAATATAACTGCTATACCTTCATTATTTGCACTTATATTTAAAAACGCCTTTGGTATAGAACAAATAGTTGGTGGTGGAATAGGTGCTGCTTTAATGCAAGGTATAAAAAGAGGTTTATTCTCCAATGAAGCCGGTATGGGTTCTGCTCCAAACGCTGCTGCTACAGCTTCAGTTTCTCATCCAGCTAAACAAGGTTTAATACAAACACTAGGAGTATTCACTGATACATTAATAATCTGTACTGCTACAGCATTTATTATACTATTATCTGGAGAGTACGCTAGTGGAAACCTTACTGGAATAGAATTAACTCAATCTGCTTTAATTTCTCAAGTTGGATCTTGGGGTGGTACATTTATAGCAATATGTATCTTACTATTTGCATTTAGTTCTATTATAGGTAACTACTACTACGGAGAAACAAATATCCAATTTATTTCAAATAAAAAGATTTATTTATATATCTATAGAATAATCGTAATAGGAATGGTATTCTTTGGATCAATTGCATCAATGCAATTTGTATGGGATATCGCCGATGTATTCATGGGACTTATGGCTGTAATTAACTTAATTGCTATAGTTCTATTAAGTAAAATTGCTATTAAAGCATATAAAGATTACGCTTCACAAAAGCAAGTTGGTAAAGATCCAGTATTCTATGCTTCTTCTATTCCTGAATTAGGAGATGAAGTTGAACAATGGAGAGATGATACTGTATCAAATACTAACGAGGCTATATAATAGAAATGGACGAGTTATTAATAACTCGTCCATTTCTTTAATTAGTAACATTCTCATCAGGTAATAACTCCATTATATTATTACTATGTTTAATTATTTCACCTGTATCAGCATTAATTATTACATCACTAAACTTTACCGTATTATCTTTTTCAGTAATTCTATAAATAATAAGGTAACATATTTGGTTAACCTCTCCATCTATATTCACATATCCAATCTTAGGCTTCCCAATTATTTCACCTTCAAATCCTAATTCTTTCATATAATTAGAGAATATATATTTACTTTCTTCTTCACTAATATTAATATCTGATAAAAATTCTCCATTATTAGTTGAATAATTTGAGTATCCAATTAAAGAACCATCATATTTGTTAATCTTAACTAACATCTCACTACTATAACAAATATAATCATTATACATCTTATAAAAAGAGATAGTATAAAAAGGATTTTCTTTACTATCTTTATCTTTTATTTCTTTAAAAACTATCTCATCTTCACAAATACTATTTAAATACTTATTTGCATATTCAATACATTCTTCTTCAGTTAATTTCTCAACATTATATACCTTATTTACACTTTGCTCAAAAAAACCTATTACATTATATCCTTCGTCAAGCTCTGTTACATAGTTATTATTTACTAATGTATATTTAACATTGGAAAATTCACTAATTCTTTTGATCTCTTGAAAGTCTTTTATATCAATGCTTTGGCCTTTATCTATCGCATTAACTTTTTGCAAATCATGTAAAAATTTATAGCTCTCTTTTATTTGCTTAGACGAATTACCATATATACCTTTTAAAGCTAATATTATAAATATAGATAAAATAGTAATTATAATAACTGATATGACCATATATACTTTTTTATTCTTCATATCACACCTTCTTTATATAATATTTATATTATATATATTTTACACCATTTATTTACTTAATTAAAGTTCTTATTAAAATCACAAAAATAATATTAGCTTAAGTTGTGTGTAAATACTATAATTATCAAAAATAGCTTTCCTTACTAGGAAAGCTATTTTTGATAATTTTTCTTCATAGTTTTAAATGATACTAATATTCTTAATGCCAATTATTCGCAACTTCATCCCACATCATTTTCCCACACTTAGCTAAAGTAACTGTTCCATAAACGCTATTTGGTAAACCGCTAGATAACACTGTAAATGAAAAGTCTCCTTTTGGTACTTGAATAAATTCGGTATCATTTTCTACCCCATATTTATCTCCTGTCTTACTAGAAATCTCATATTTTAGATCATCACATAAATATAAAGCTAATTTATTCTTTATTTGTTGTCTTCTTAATATATCAATTAACATTTGACCATTATCTTTATTTAAGAAAGTACCATTATAAAGATGCTTCCAAATTAAATTTAAATCATATGCACTAGTTAAATTTTCAACATCTGTATGATTATCTCTTTCATCAGTTGTCTTTCTGTTTAATTTTGTATTTTTCAATCCCATCTCTAAAATATCTTGGTTAATCTTTTCCATTCCTAAGATATCAATAATCTTATTTGCAGCAGTATTATCACTTTGTATTAGCATAATTACCAATAACTCAAAAACTGTATACTCTCTTTCATTAAACTCATGTATTATACCCGTACCATATACTTTGTCTTCACTTTTTATTTTCACTTTATCCAAAAAATCTACTTTCCCGTCTTCTACAGCCTTTATTAAAGAAACAGCTATTGGTAACTTCATACATCCTGCTGCAGTCATAGAAACGTTTTCATTATAACCATATACAAACCCACTTTTTAAATCTTCAAAGAAGAAACCATATGTTCCAATTCTTGATTCTAAATATCTCTTAATCTCTTTCATAATACCCTCCAGCTTTCTATAACAAAATCTGCTTTACTAAATTATATCATATTGTCAGAAAATTTTGAAGTATTCTGACAATTTTTCTGATAATAATTTTATAAAAAATAGTACCTATTTTTATAGGTACTATTTTCTTATTTATTATTCTGCAAAAGTAGTTCCTATTTTCTTTGCTATTTGTACTAATTCGCCCTCTGGATTAACTAGTTTTGTTTGTTGTCCAATAACATTTTCTAATGTATCACTTGATATTGTATCACCTTTTAAACATACCATGTGACCAAATTTCCCTTCTCTAATTAGCTCCACAGCTGCTACCCCATATCTTGTTGATAATATTCTATCATAAGTAGAAGTATTACCTCCTCTTTGTATATGACCTAGTACAGTACATCTAACTTCATGATCTACTATTAATCTTTCTAAATCTTCCGCTAGTTTATTTCCAATCCCTCCTAATCTTATAGGATCCGGACTATCTTTTACTATCTTAGAAACTACCACTTCTCCATTTTTGGGTTTTGCGCCTTCAGCAACAACTACTATTGTAAAGTTCTTTCCTTCAGCTTCTCTTTCCCTTACTTTTTCAGCTATTTTATTTATATCATAAGGTATTTCAGGAATCAATATAACATCTGCTGACCCGGCAATACCAGCTTCTAACGCTATCCATCCAGCGTTTCTTCCCATTACTTCACACAACATGATTCTATGATGTGATTCAGCTGTTGTATGTAACCTATCTAAAGCTTCAGTAACTACATCTATCGCAGTATTAAATCCAAAAGTTACATCTGTAGATGCTAAGTCATTATCTATAGTCTTTGGTACTCCTATAACTTTAATACCCTTTCTTGAAAAATCCCTAGCAGAAGTTAATGTACCATCGCCACCTATAACTATAAGTACATCTACCCCTTCTTTTTTTAGATTTTCAACTGCTACATCTGATACATCTTTTTTTACTATTACACCATCTTCTTCAACTTGATAATCAAATAAGTTGTCCTTATTTGAACTATAAAGTATAGTACCACCTCTATTAAGGATTCCTGATACACTATCTAATGTTAATGGAACAAAATCATTTTTGTATAGGCCTCTATACCCGAATTTATAGCCTATAACCTCCATTCCATAGTTCAAAATTGCAGCTTTTGTTACTGCTCTTATTACTGCGTTTAATCCTGGACAATCACCGCCACCTGTTAATAAAGCTATTTTTTTAATTTCTTGTGCCATTTCACAAATCCTCCTCACCCAAATACATCAAAAACTCTTTGAACTTTTCATTTAATGTTACAATATACGCCTTAAAATTTCATAATACGTAAAGTTATTTGTAAATATTTCCTTATTTTATAATATCATAAAGATTACTATCTGAAAAGTAAATTTTTTGTTATTTGTGAATTTTTACAATTGTCTAACAATTTAGAATATCATTATATCTCTTCTTATAATAATATTTCATCCACATTGCTTCAGCTTTATATAAATCTACTTTTAGTTTTCTTTTAAGTTTATACTATCTTTAATAAATCTTTTACACTTATCAGTACATATAACACATTTTTCGATATTTTTACAAAATACATACTCATCATTTTTAATTTCTGAAAAAATACAATTCTTACACATCTAAATTTATCCCCCACTTCTAAACTCCAGTATAATATTAACATTTTATATTAAATATGTAAATATTTGTAAATGTATACATGATTATTATTTTGTATTTTTATTTTTCAAATATAAAAATAAAAGAGTTGCAATTACAACTCTTTTATGCTTAATAGAATAAATTTAATTTTGGAATATTTATATCTATATTTTCATCTTCTATATATTTATCAAAAACTTCTTTAGCTTGATTATAGTTATCTGTTATCTTTTTCTTAGTATCAGAATCTATATTTTCAGGCATCTCTTCATATGCAGCTTCAATATTCGAGAATCCTCTCCATACATCCTTTTCTACAGTCATATAATAACACCCTGCGTTATTAAGAGCCAATATATCTGTCTCATCTAAAGCATATGCCTCTCTTGTATTATTTATAGATTCCTCATTATCACCTATATTATAGTATGCAGTACCTAAAGCTCTGAAATATTTACCATTTTCTTTATCTAATGATAAAGCCTTTTCAAAGTACTCAATAGCTGTATCATACTTTTCTTGGTTGACTTCCATGTTCCCTAATAGATAATAAATATCTGCATTACTAGAATTAATTTTCGAAGCCAACTCATAATATTGTGCCGCTTTATCGTATCGACCTAAGTTGTTAGCATAATAATTTCCTATATTAATAATCATACTTATATTAAAAGGCTCTTCTAATATTGCTGTTCTAAAATAGCTTTCTATACAATCAGTATCATTTTTAGCTAATAATATTTCCGGTAATAAAACGCCATAGTTATCAGCATAATCATTATTTTCTAATATACTCTTTTTAGAATATTCAATAGCTTTATCATAATTGCCTTGTTTTAAATATTTAGTGGCTTCAATATAATATTTTGCATATCCACTATCTTTACTATCAACTATCTTATTTACTATATCAGTTGCTTCTTCTTCATTTCCTATATTATATGCCAATTGAGCTTTCAATACATTATAAACTAGACTTTCTTTAAATGAGTCATCTAAAGAATCTACTATATCAATTGCTTCAATATATTTATCTTTATCCATAGAATAAACTTTTGCTAAGAATAAATTATATACCTCATCATTATCTTCAGATAATTCTGTTAAAACATTTATAACTTCTTCCCTATTGTAGTTAGCAAGTTGACTAACTACATCTAATATATTAATTTCATCTTTATTTAGTTCAAATGCCTCTTTTAATGTACTAAGAGCTCCATTAATATCACCTATTACCATTTGCATATTAGCATAGACAGACATATCGTAAGATGAATTTTCATCTACTGTATACTCTTCAACTATTTCTTTTGCATTATCTTTTTCATCTAAGGACATGTATATAGATAACATAGTTCTCATAAGCGGTTTATACTCTTCATTATTAAGAATATAATCTTCACCTAAAGATACAGCTTGTTCATACTCCTTATTTATAAAAAATGAATATACTACTTCATTCATAAACTCATTATCTTTATCAGAATACTTATCTTGTTCTTTCTGAATCAGCTTATTTCTTATTATTACAGCTTCCTTTAATAAAGAATTAGATTTATCGTAATCACCTTTAATTGAATATATTTCTGCTTGTTTCACTTTCCATATTGGCCATTCTTCTTCTCTTTGAAGTGTTTCAAATTCTTGTATAGCTTCATCATATTTTCCTTCATAAAAATACTCTTCACCCTTGTTGTTAGCTATACTAACATCAGCTTGTCCAAAAGCACTATGTACACCCACAACTATTCCTAGTGTTACAGTTAATGACATTCCTATTACAAATACAGGTTCAAACCATTCCTTTTTATTGAGCCTTTTGTAAATTTCACTTAACTTTTTCATAAATTCCTCCTGCCTTTTTCAACAGTATTTTACATAATTCTTATTCTATCAAACTTATACTCAAATTTCAATTGTTATAAATTAACTCTAGCTTTATTAGCTAGAGTTAATTTTAACGTATAAAACTATTCATTCTTTTTAGTAAATCTAACTTCAAATACTGCAACAATTTCATACATTATAAATGCAATTATTGATAGTATTACTATGCTCATCATAACCATATCTAATTGAGCTATTTGTCCACCGTAAATAATTAAGAATCCTAATCCACTTCTAGCAACTAAAAATTCTCCCATTATTACTCCAACCCATGATAAGCCAACATTTATTTTCAAAGCTGAAATAAAAATAGGAATAGCTGCTGGAAAAATTAAATATTTAAGTTTCTGCCATTTGCTCGCTTGGAATGTATCCATTAATCGCATCTTCCCACTATCTACCTCGTTAAATCCTGTTAGTACACTTATAATAGTAGTTACTATTGATATTAATAAAGTAATTACTATTATGGCAGGCATTCCATTACCAGCCCAAAAAATTACTATTGGTGCTAAAGCTATTTTAGGTAAAGCATTTAGCACAACAAGATAAGGATCTAATACTTTAGATACAGTTGGAAAACACCA
Organism: Clostridium hominis; assembly: GCF_014287825.1. Classification (NCBI taxonomy): domain Bacteria; kingdom Bacillati; phylum Bacillota; class Clostridia; order Eubacteriales; family Clostridiaceae; genus Clostridium; species Clostridium hominis. Next base: position 13,728 of record NZ_JACOOO010000001.1, on the reverse strand, counting down.
TAATATAACTGCTATAATTGTTCCAAACACTGTCCCTAATATAAATCCAACTATAGTCTCATAGCATGTCACTAATATATGATTTGTCAATGTTCCTTGTTCTACAAAACTAATAAATGATTTAACTATCCTACTAGGACTTGATGTTAAAAATGGATCTATAATTTTGAAATCAGCTAATATCTCCCACAAAGCTATTAGTACTACCAAGATTACTACTCTATAAATTGTAATCTTTACTTTATCTCTTTTAATCTTTTTTAAATATAATTCATGTTCTCTATCCATTTACGCCATCTATCTCCTTCCACAACTCACCAAAATACTTATTGAATTCTGGTTCTTGTCTCTTTTTAAAAGGAGTTGCATCCTTATTAGCAAATATAATTTCCACATCATCTTTTATAGTTGCAGGCCTCTTAGTTAATACTATTACTCTTTTAGACATTATTATTGCTTCTCCAAGATCATGAGTTACCATAATTGCTGTTTTTCCTTCTCTCTTAATTATTTCGTAAACATCATCTGTAACTTTTTGCCTTGTTTGATAATCTAATGCTGAAAATGGCTCATCTAATAATAGTATTCGAGGATTTAAAGCAAGTGTTCTTATAAGTGCTACCCTCTGCCTCATTCCTCCTGATAGTTGAGTTGGTTTATGATCCTTAAATTTCTCTAAGTCATAGCTTTTTAAAAGCTTATCTGCATTTTTTATATTTTCTTCTGTTAAAATATTTTTTATCTTTAATCCTAATAACACATTCTCTCTTACTGTTAACCATGGGAACAAATAGTCTTTTTGAAACATATAACCCATTTTGTCTAAATTATTTTTCACCTCAGGATCATTATAGATAACTTTTCCTGATGATGGCTCTAATAATCCACTTATTATATTTAGTAAAGTTGACTTACCACACCCTGATGGTCCAATTATGCTTAGAAATTCCCCTTCTTCTATATTAAAGCTTAAATGCTTTATAGCTTCAGTTGTACCCTTTTTGGTATGGTAATTCATATTTACGTCATTTATTTCTAACAAACTCACTTTCTCACCGCCTTAAACTAGTAACTCTTAAACTTTATAGATAATTTGAAATCTAGCAATACTGAATCTCATTTATCTTTTTTATCCACATTTAAAAACCCTATTTCATTGCCTCTTTTGCAAAAGTATTATTTACTATTGTGTTAAAATCAGGTCTTTCTGTAATTAAACTCTTATCATATCCTTGTATTATATCCATTAGTTTATTTAAGCCTTCTTCACTTACTTCAGGATTAGAAGCTAAAGCATCAATCTCCCTATAATTAGATACAACATCCATAATTATATCCTTCTCTGTTCCTGGGAAAAATGATATTATAGAATCTGCAACTTCTTCATCACTATGACTTACAAACCATTGTTGAGCTTTATAAATAGCATTAGTAAACTTTTGAATTATCTCTGGATTTTTATCCATATATGACTTAGTTGTATAAAAACAAGTATAAGCTATATCTCCAGCAGATGCCCCAACTGAAGCTACTATATGACCAGTTCCTTCTTTTTCAAGCATAGAAGCTGTTGGTTCAAATAGTGCTACATATTCTCCTGTTCCTGATTTAAAAGCACCTGCTGTAGCTGTAAAATCAATATTTGTAACCATAGAAACATCTTTTGTTGGATCTAACCCATTTTTCTTCAATACGTATTCAAGCGCCATTTCTGGAATTCCTCCTGGCCTTCCTCCTATAAGTTCTTTACCTTCTAATGATTTCCAATCGAAATCTTCCTCTTCTTCCTTTCCAACTAAAAATGATCCATCTTTTTGAGTAAGTTGTCCAAATACTACTGGATAATCTTCTCTTCCTTGATTATAAATATATACAACTTGCTCTGGTCCTGAGAAACCAATATCAACATTTCCACTTAGAAGTTGCTGCATTGTTTTATCTGCACCTTGTCCTGTTGACAAATCAATAGATAAACCTTCTTCTTCAAAAAAGCCTTCATTTATCGCAATATACATTGGTGCATAAAATACAGATCTTACTACTTCATTTAATCTTATAGTTTTTAGTTCTTTAGTTGTTTCTTCAACATTATCTTTTGCAGTAGTATTACTAGAACAACCAACTAATGTGCTTATAGCTAAAACTGATGAAGCTATAAATGCAATAGTTTTTTTCAATCCTTTTTTCATAAATACTCCTTGCTTATATTTAATTACTTCTATGTTTATATAGTATGATTATTAGATAGTATTTGTTAATTTTCATTGTAAAAACCTGTCATAAAATACTGTCAATTATCAAATAATAATTTAAACTTTTACATTTTGCCTATTTCAAATATATCATTTACTATAAAGAATTTTAGTGATAAAGTATAAAAGTACACTTACAGTGTAACTTCAAGTACCTAAATATTGATTTTTACTTTTAGTTAACTTCGATTAGATAAATTAAATTTTAGAATGTTACTTATATTGGAGGCATAAAATGAAAATTTTTAGAGAATTTCTTATAATACTAGTTCTATATTTTATAGGCGAACTACTTGCTAAAACACTTAATATTCCTATTCCCGGGAACATAATTGCAATGATATTGCTTTTCTTATCTTTATGTACTGGAATAATAAAAGTTGAGAAGGTAGATACTATCTCTAATTTCTTTTTAGATCATTTAGCTTTTTTCTTTATTCCGGCTGGTGTAGGATTAATGAACTCATTTGACAGTATTAAATCTTCAGCCATCCAAATAGTTATTATATGTATAGTAACTACTATAATTGTTATGGCTGTCACTGGAATCGTCGTACAATTTACCTCAAATATGTTATCAAAAAGGAAATTACATAAAGAAATAGACGATAATAGAAAGGAAGCTTAGAAATAATGGATATCTTCACTAATAATATATTTTTTGGACTTTTTGTGTCTTTAATAGCTTTTGAAGTTGGATTAATAATTTACAGAAAAACCAAACTTCCTCTTTTTAATCCTCTTCTAATAGCTATTATTATTGTTGTAGGATTTTTAAAATTATTTAATATTGACTTTGATACCTACAATGAAAGTGGTAAATTTATTAATATGTTTTTAGGACCTGCAACTATTGTTCTTGCTGTTCCCTTATATAAGCAATTCGAACTATTAAAGAAAAACTTTTTACCTATACTTCTTGGTATCACTATAGGTAGTTTGGTAGGTATATTATCAATTATATCTATATCTGTTTTTCTAAAGCTAGATAACCTTATAACAATATCATTATTATCAAAGTCGGTTACAACTCCTATTGGAATTGAAATTACAAATCAATTAGGTGGATTGGCACCAGTTACTGTTCTTGCAATAATACTTTCTGGTATAGTAGGGGCAATAGTAGCTCCTCCAGTTTGTAAGGTATTTAAAATAACTAATCCTGTGGCTATTGGAGTTGGAATTGGTACCTCTTCACATGCTGTTGGGACATCAAAAGCTTTTGAAATGGGAGAAACCGAAGGAGCTATGAGCTCATTATCAATTGGAATTGCAGGTGTAATAACTGTTTTTCTAGCTCCTCTATGTTATAATTTACTAGCTAACTTTATAAAGTAAAAAAAAGTTTCAAGCTTAGATTAATAATCTATAACTTGAAACTTTTTTTATTTTGTATATACCTCTTTAACTTTATTAACTTCTCTTAAAAGCATTCCCATATTAGTATTTTGTAATACCTTTTGTGTATTCTTTTTTGTATATGTTTCTAACTTAGTCATAAACTCTTCCGGCTTTATTTCTTCATCATTAACAAGCTTTAATCCCTTTTCCCAAGATGCAGTTAATGATGGATTTAATAAAGACGGAATGGATATTCTTATAGATTCATATATCATTTCACCTAATTCAGTAGGTGTAAGTATCTGTGTTTTTTTATTTGAAGTTATGTAGTCTATGTTAATTAACTTTTTTAATATTTCAGCTCTAGTTGCCGAAGTACCTATCCCCGCTCCCTTTATATGCTCTCTTAACTCTTCATCTTCTATAAGTTTACCTGCATTTTCCATTGCAATAATCATAGAACCAGTAGTATATCTTTTGGGAGGAGTAGTTTCACCTTCTTTTATTTCAAGCTCATCAATAACAACTTTATTTCCCTTTCTTATGTTTTCCGGAAAATCATCTCCACTCTCTTCCTTCTCACCTTCAATAATATCAAGATATCCCCTATCTACACATACTTTTTTACTTAAAGTAAAGTTTTCTATATCAATCCCTATAATTACATTCATTTTACTATATTGAGCTGATGGATAAAATATTGCTAAAAATCTTCTCAAAATTATACTGTATATTTTTCTTTCTAGCTCGCTTAGCTTTCCAATAACTTCTCTCCCTTCTCCAGTTGGGATAATAGCATAGTGATCCGTAATCTTAGAATCATCAACATACTTGCTTTTTAAAATTGATTTTGCTTTATCTTCTGAAATTATCATTTGAGCTGCATCTTGTAGTGCCTTACCAATTGGTAAGTTTGTTAATTTACTCAAATTTTTCTTTATGTCCTTTGCTACAGCCGTAGATAATACTCTAGCATCGGTTCTTGGATATGTAACCATCTTTTTTTCATAAAGCATCTGAACATACTTTAATGTTTCATCCGGACTTATCTTAAATCTTTTGGTGCATTCATTTTGCAATTCTGCTAGGTTAAATAGCAATGGTGGATTCTTCTTTTCTTTTGTCTTTTTAACTTCCTTAATAATTCCATGACCTACATCTCTTAATTCTTGCATTAAGCTTTCAGCGTCTTCTCGTTTTCTAAATCCACTTTCATTATAGAGCTTAGGAGAATCTAAATATCTTGATCCTTCTAACACCTTCCACTCACCTTTTATTATACTTCCTTCACTTTCTCTACTAAAAGAACCTACTATTTTAAAGAATGAAGTTTTCTTAAAATCTCTTATTTCTCTTTCTCTATCCACAACCATTCCTAAAACACATGTCATAACACGGCCCACCGCTATTACAACATTCTTATCTTTTTTCAAGGAACTTGCTAGTGCTTTTCCATAGGTTAAAGTTAATAGTCTTGAGAAATTAATACCAAAGATATAGTCTTCTTTTGCTCTTAAGTAAGCAGAATGTGCTAAAGAATCATAGTAAGATAAATCCTTTGCCTCTTTAATTCCTCTTTTTATTTCCTCTTCTGTTTGAGAATCAATCCAAACTCTTTTTTTGATCTTATTTGGCTTTCCTGCCATATCATCTACTAATCTATATATATACTCCCCTTCTCTCCCTGAGTCAGTACAAACATAAATAGTATCTACATCTTCCCTGTTCATAAGTGATGATACTACATTAAATTGACCACTTGCTGATTGAATTACCTGATATTTATATTCCTCTGGCAAAAAAGGTAAATCTCTTAAATTCCAATATTTTAATTTTTCATTATATGCTTCTGGGTAGCTCATTGTAACCATATGTCCCACACACCAAGTAAATATGCTATTTTCCCCTTCTATATAGCCATTATTTCTTCTACCATTTACTTTTAATAACTTTACAAAATCCATTGCTACAGATGGTTTTTCAGCTATAAATAATGTTTTTCCCATAATCACATTCCTTACTTTTTCTAAAATAAAATAGACTTCCATAAAGAAAGCCTATTACATTATACTATATTTTTTTCTACATTTCATTAAACATCCAAGTATTAAGCTTGTACACTTAATAAAACTATATGTAACCAAATTCTTTAAAAGCATTGATATTATGCGATTTTATATGTTTTATATATAACTTGTCCAACCCAAAAAAAATATTTTTTTATGCCGTTTTTATGCCGAATTACTATTTAAATATTTTCTTTATTAACTTCTTTAACAGCTGCTACCACAGCGCCAGTTACTGCCTCAACAATCTGAATAATACTTTCATTCGCAATATCGTTTCTCTCAACATAATCTTCATTATTATCTTTATATTTTTTTCTTTTTCCTTTTTTATTATCTGTTATATCCATTACAATACAATATATAATTAATAAATTTATTGGAATTGCTACTACTAGAGGGTTTAACATTTAATATATTCCCCCTTATAATTTGCATTTATGAATGTATCTATTTCTTTCATTGCAGTACTTCTAATAAATTCACTTATTGTAATTCTTTTTAAATCACAATATTTTTTAATTAATATCTTTTCTTTATTGTTTAATCTAAACTCTATTCTTGCATCTAATATAGGATCATCTTCATTGGTATTTAAAATTTTATCTATTAAATCTCTAATAAAACTCATTTATGACACCTCCAAAGAATCTAATCCAAATTCATAAATTTGAAAAGCTAAATCATAAATTCCTCTATTTAATTGTTCTGATAAATATTCCAATAATTTAAAATCTTTATTTTTAATTACTAAAACTATTTTTTCTCCTGTAGTAAGTTGTCCGCTTAATTCCCATTCTTTAATACTGTTCAATTTTTGACCACTCCCCCACTCTTTTTTGCTCTCTTTTCCCTCTCTTTTAAAAGGCTTGTCCGTACACTTCCGTACTGTACGGACTACTCTCCCACTACTTTTCATTCTCATTGGATACATTTATTACATTTGGTAACGGAATAATCCCATAAAGCATATCTTTAACAACTGTTCCTGGATTAGAGTATTTTATTAATTCTTGGTATAATTTTAAATCTCTCTCTTTCTTTTTAGAAAACTCTATAATAACTCTTAACCTTTCTGCCACCAATGGCACCCCCTTTAAAATTGTTTTATGTTACATTGTATTCAATGGATACATTTTTAGAACATACTAATAAGTTTTTATATTAAATATTTATTGCTAACTAGTCATGCTATAATAAATTTATTAATTAATATTGGAGGTACTGAAGATGCATAAATTGAAACTTAAAAATATAAACAACCCTTTCGAGATGAGACAAGGTGAAAAAATTGTAGACTTAGATAAGTATGTAGAAATGTTAAAGCGAAATAATATTTCGTATACTCAAGAGCAATATGAAGAAGCTAAAAAGAGTCTAGATAAATAATTGAATAAGCTATTGATTGTATGTCTATAATTTAAATATCTTTTTATTTATTTTTTTCAAGACATAAAAGCCAAACTCAATCAGTCTCATGAGTTTGGCTTCTATTTTGTTGAATTTTATTAAAACTAATAATATAATTTGATGCTATAATATATTTAGTAACAATACTTATTTTTTATTAAACATTTGGAGGAACATATAAATGATAGATAAAAAAGATATGATAGTAGATTTAGATAGAAAAACTATTATTATTGGATCTGATATATTTAGCATATATTTAATTAAAGCAGCTTATGAGAGAATAAAACAAGCAGAAGGAATTGCTAAAGCTACAGGCCGACCATTAACAATTCCAGATAACTTTTTTATGTATTATGATATGGTTAATAGAAATGAAATTTCAGTTATAGCTGCTGCAAGAAGCATGGATATAGCTAGATCTAAATTTTATAGAATAAAGAACCTATACGAACAAGGAATAATAACAAGAGAATAGATCTCATTTTTATAAATGAAAGATTATTAGCAACTATTACTAACAATCTTTCATTTATTAATTAACAAGAAACTGTGTATTTGTGATTTCTACATAGTCTTTTTTAATATATATTTTTTGTTGTTTATTAAAATTTATCTTTGTTACTATTTTTTTAAAAATTCGACAATATCATTGGAAGAGTTTATATCAGAAGGATCTTTAGATAAATTGTTGAATAATATTGATAAACTTAATAATTCATCACTGCTTAAATTATTATTTAAATTTGAGTTTTTTATGGCACTTTCGAATACTGCTATTATAGGGCCTAAGTTTTCATCTGGATTAACTCCATTCCAATATAAAGAAGATAATTCCCCTAATTTATAAGAAAATTTATTAGTAAACGAACTTTGATCATTATTATTTTCTGAATTATCTTTAAGCAATACTGAAATTTCATTTAATTTAGATGCTAATAGAAGTTTAGTATATTTTTCATCATTGCGTATATTTGTGATACTGATTATGGAATAGGTTATACTAGACGAAATAAATACTATCAAAAATATAGATAAAGTTTTTCCGAAGTTCTTCTTAAGCAAAACAAATTCCTCCCTTTTTATTTATGTTACTATATTAACATATAGTGAAATAAAAAACAAATTAACCAATAATATAAAAATAATTTAAAAAAAGTAAAATATGTTATAAAATGTTAATTGTTTATAAAGGGGGAATAAAAAATGATAGTGAAAAAATTTAGATCTATATCTTTAATGTTAGTTATTTGTATTTTTACAAGTATAACTGCAAATGCACAAACTTTAAAATATGAAACTAATGATGCTTATACTAATATAATGCAAATACTAAACGAACCAGAATTTACTCAAGAAGAAAGAGTTGATTATCAAAATTTTATTGAGAATTATAAGAATATAGATAATACTTTTATAGATGATACTTATTCTTATGAAGTTAACAAAGAAACTGGAGATATTATACATACAATATATGATGCTGATGGAAATATACTAAATCAAGTTAATACAAATTTTTATGAGAACTTAGAGAGAATATTATTATCTCAAATTAATCATAAGGAAAGAATAGATAATATAATAAATACTGACTCAACATTAGAAGGTTACGAATATAAAGATATTGAACGAGACAGATTTGAAATAGAAAAAGTCCACGAATCAAGATTATCATTGTTAGATGATACTTATTATGTAGCAGCAAAGCTAAAATATCAAAAAGTTGATTATATAAAAATAGGAGATTCAGTAGGAAATGAAAGTTATGGATTATATGATGTATATACTAATGCTCCAGGGAGAGTAATTAATTTTATGAGATCCGCAGATAATACTATAACTGCAGCAGCTGACATAGTAACAGCCGTCGGTGTTACAGCTGGAGTAACAATAGTAGCTCACTTTTTTGGAGGAACAGCTACTCAGGCCGCGGTATCTCAAATATTAAATAGTCTAGGATTATCAGGAGTATCCTCTGCAGCACTTACATTAAAACTTAATAAATATTTCACAGCTATTAGTGAATCAGATCAGAAGTATAGGGAGGCTGTACCAGGATGGCATCAGATTCATGGTTTATGGTATTGGTATGAGAACGGACAACCTACTTGCACTAGAGGTGGAAGTGAAATAAGGAATCATCCTGGATCTAGGCAAACAACTTCAACAACAACTTCAACAACAGGTAATAAATTGCCACCGACACCAAATAGCAAATAAAAATGAGCCTTTTAAGGCTCATTTAAATATTTTACTAATTTTTTATTATCATAAACTTTTATCAAGAGATCGTTATTGAAGTCATAATATTCACATTCAATAATATCTAATAATTTCTTTTCTTTTGGCAGATTCTTATCATTATCTAAATAAAGCTTAAATCCTTGTGTATCTTTAAGTAGTATATCTCTTCTTTCTTGATTTGGTGGTGCATATGTTGCTAACATACCAGAAGTTATAATCTGACCATTTTTCTCTAATGTGATATACATATCATTTTTGGATATTTTAGAATTTTCAAAAATAGATTCCCAAGCACTAGGCCACTCATTCTCTTTAATCCCATCCTTCGATTCTTTATATTTATTTATTACTAATAATACTATTGGATTAAATATAAATTTTTTTATTAAACTTACTATTATACAGCTACATAAAGTCAAAATTACATACTTCATAAAAAATATTATATAGCTTAATTTATCTAAAAGTATATTGAAAGTTAATATGTTCTTCTTTAAAAATAAATTTAATATAACCATATTAATTACTAATACAAATATACTATCTATAATTGCTGTTATAGTTTTTTCATATTCTGATTTTGTTTCAATAGATTTAGGGAAAATTCTAAATAATACTCTATTAACAATTATTCCTGGGACTGAAAAAATTAATGCTATTATTATGGTTTCCATAAATTCCTCCTTAGTATACTTATTAATAATATTTTAACATAAATACCCTAAAAAGTAATGATTATTCTATTTTGCTATTTACATACAATAAATAAAATCTTATAATACTCACTAAGAACATATGTTTACATTGTATGGAAAGGGAGTTTTTAATGCCATATGAGAAATTATTAAAAAAATATGATAAAGATGTTAGAGTTAAAGAAAAACCTTTAAAGTATGGATTTAAAGGTTTGTATAAAAACGGAAAAGTAATAATAGATTCTAATATAGAGACAAGCTGTGAAAAGGCCTGTATACTTGCAGAAGAACTTGGACATCACTTTACAAGTTATGGTGATATAATTGATCAAAATGATATAAGAAACATAAAACAAGAAATTAGAGCTCGTAATTGGGCATATGAAAAACAAGTCGGTATAGTTGCAATAATTAACTCTTATGAATCTGGGGTAAGAGATAGATATGAATTAGCTGAATATTTAGGAGTAACTGACCAATTTCTAATAGATGCAATAGAATATTATAAATCTAAATATGGGACATACTATGAAATAAATAATTATATTATATATTTCTCTCCCAATTTTGGAGTAATGAAATTATTCTAGTTTAGTTTTATAATGTGTGGGTATACTTACTACTAAAATAGTTATATAGGGGGAAATTATGCAGTATAACGTTACATATAGAGATAAAGATAAGGGAATACAAGTTATAGTTCAATATAAGGACCAGTATGGTAAATGGAGACAAAAGACTAAGCAAGGTTTCAAAAAGAAATCTATTGCCAAGTTATATGCTGATAAAATTATTGAAGAGCTTAAAGAAAACTATAAATATAATGATGATTTTAACCAAGCTCCAATAAAGGATCTTAAGGAACTTTATCTAAATCATATTAAAGTTCAAAAAGAATTTAATACATATACATCTATCAATGATGCTTTTAAGAGATTTAATCTTGATGATATTATAATTAAGGACTTAAAAAGAATTGATATACAAAATGCAGTTGACAATATGGTATCAAAATTTAGTCCTGGAACAATATCTCAAACATTAGAGATATTTAAAACATTTCTTAATTGGGCTAGTATAACTTTTGAAGTTAAAATCCCATCACTAAAAGGAATCAATGTACCAAAGAGTAAAAAAACATTAAAAAAGGCTTTAGAGCCTGTAGAAGTAATAAGGCTATTAAAAATCTATGAAACTAAGAAAGATTACAGTTTGAATTATTATATTGCCGTACTATTAGCTGTTAAAGCTGGATTAAGAGCTGGTGAAATATGTGGGCTTATGTGGAGCGATATAGACTTTAAAAACCAAACCATTACTATAAGCAGACAACTTAAAAGACGTAAAGAAGATGGTAAATATGTATTTGGCGATTTAAAAAGCAAAAATTCATATAGAATAATTCCAATGTCTACCTTTTTAAGTAACGAGCTTCAGCAAATAAAAAAAGATTATCCAACTAATATAGATAATAGACTTATATCTATTGCTGCAACAGTTACACTTACGGTTAACCTCGATTTGCAATTAAAGAAGGGGTTTGGAGTAACACTACATGAATTACGTCATACCTTTGCAACTAATTTAATAGCTAATAATATAGACTTTAAAACTGCAGCTACAATATTAGGTCATGATGTAAAAGAAACTATGGAAACATATAGTCATGTTACAGATGCTATGATGGACAATGCTAAGAAAATAATTAATAACCTATAAAAAAGATGAAGAAATGTATCTTCATCTTTTTTATTTCAAAAATTTCATACTTTTAAAATATTTATGCCGTTTTTATGCCGTTTGCTATTTGTACAAGTTATTAAAATCTATAAAACCTTGTATTTTCAATACTTTTAACTTTATAATACAAGTTACATTTCATTAAACATCCAAATAAAAAATGTTAACATAGAGGCAAAAGATACCCATAAAATATACGGAATCATAAGTGCTCCAGCTATTTTGTCCACCTTAAAGAATTTAATAGTTGTTAAAATAATTAAAATCACGAGTACTATTATTAAAATAAATGAAATTCCATAAAGCCTAAAATTAAAGAATATTATACTCCATAAAAAATTTATAGATAACTGTATTAAGTAGTAAAAATATGCGCCTTTATCATCCCTTCCTGATTTATTATTCATATAAATTCTATAAGCTGCTATTCCCATTAATATATATAAGATTGTCCACACTATGGGAAATATAATTGCAGGTGGCGTAAATATAGGTTTCTTCAAATTATTATAGACTATCATACTATTCCTAGTTAAAAAACCTATTAATAATCCTCCACCTAATGCCAATAAAATATTTTTTATTAAAGCTACAAGATTAAACTTATTATTAATCTTAAAAATTCTTCCTAATATATTTCCTTTTTCTTTTTTCTTCATTTTCTTTGCTACTTTTTTTTGTTGCTTGTCTATTTTATTACTAATATTCTTTTTATTTTTAATATCTTTACTTTCTTTTTTTCTCATAAAACACCTCTTGTATATTTTTCAATATACTATATGTTTTATAATGTTAATTTATACATAACAATAACTTGATATATAAAATTACTATTGTAAATAATTATATATGTGTATTCAGAAATATATATCAGAAAACTCTATATCAGCTTGCCTTTTAAGATCATTTATATTCAAATTCCAATTACTATCTCCATCTTGTCCACTCTTATCTATAGGCATAATAATCTCAAAAATATTTTGTCCATCTTTATAGTTAAAGCTTATATTTCCACTATTATGCTCAACTAATTTTTTTGTTATAAAAAGCCCCAATCCACTCCCCTCTGCATCTCTAGTTAAGTAGTTTTCACATTTAGAAAACTTTTTAAACATATTTTTTATTCTCTCTTTAGATATTTCCCTACTTTTATATTCAACATTTATTTTCACTTTATCATTTTTTGCTTTAGCGGATATAAAAATTATTTCATTCTCCTCTCCATATTTTAAAGAATTAGAAATAATATTAAAAAATATTCTGTTTATACTCTCAGAATTTGCATATATATATATTTCTTCTTGAAAAGGATCAAATACTAATTTGCAATTTTTCTTAACAACATATTGGCTAGCAACCTCAGCAATATTATCTATTATAGTAACAATATTTATTTTACTTTTAGGAATATGTAAATACCCTTCTGTAATCTTATTAGTATCAATAAAGTTATTAATAGTTCTTATTAGTCTATTGCAATTTTGTTTTATTATAATATTATTTCTTTTTATAACATCAAATTTATTATCATCTAAAATTTTTTCATTTAGTTGTAATGCGGAAGAGATAATATTAATTGGAGTCCTTAATTCATGAGAAATATTAGAATAAAACTCATCTTTTACTTCTTCATCTTCTAAATATAAACTATATTCTTTTTCAAGTTGTAAACTTCTTATTAAATAATCATTACTTTTAATAACAACAACTTTAACATCATCCTTTATTGGAATTAACTCTATTTCAACTTGTCTTTTTTTTCCAATTTCATCTGTAACTATTATATTCCGCTTAAATCCTAATTCTAATTCTTTCTTACTTATATCATCTTTAATTATAAAATCTAAGAAATTCATCATAAATAATTCCTTAAGATTTACTTCTAGTAAACTTCTAAAGTATTGGGTTGCTTCACTATTCGAATATATTAATATGCTATTTTGGAATATAAGCATTCCATCTGGTAAATTATCTAAT